>NZ_JAMYPU010000033.1:0-62233 GCF_040320535.1 Mesorhizobium sp. M0676 | reverse complement strand
CCCAGAAGCTCAATCGTCTCGGCCCAGCCGTCATCAACAAGCGATTCGTGTGTCATCGCAGTGTAGAATCACACCCGATTCCGCAAGGCAATACCTATCTTAGCGCCTATGCCCTCAAGGGGGGAGATTAGCTGCTAAGCCCTGCGCCGTTCCGGCCCGCTATCCAGCCACGCGATATCCTCCGCCGACAGCTTGATATCCAGCGCCTTCAAACTGTCCTCCAACTCGTCCAGCGTGCGCGGGCCGATCAACGGCACCGACGGAAAAGGCTGCGCCAGCACATAGGCGAGCGCGATGTGGATCGGGCTTTTGCCGAGCCGCTGCGCCAGCTCGATGGCACGGTCGCGCCGGCCAAAATTCTTCTCCGAATACCAGACCCGCACCAGCTCCTCATTGTCCTGCTTGTCGCGGCCGGCGCGGTCGGTGAAGAAGCCGCGGCCCTGGCTCGACCAGGCGAAGTTGGGCATCTGCCTTTTCGTCAGCCAGGATTTCCAGTCGTCGGTCGACGAGGTGATGCAGCCGGCCCAGATCGGCTCCAGCATCTCGGCCAGAGAGAAATTGTTGGAGAGCACGCCGGGCTTCTGCTTGCCGGTGCGCTCGGCATAGGCAATCGCCTCGTCCATGCGCGCCATCGTCCAGTTCGAGCCGCCGAACGGGCCGCGGATGCGGCCCGCCTTGGCCTCGGCGTCCATCGCATCGACGAACTCGCCGACCGGCACATCCGGGTTGTCGCGGTGCATGAAATAAAGGTCGACATGGTCGGTCTGCAGCCGGTCCAACGACTGGGCGAGCTGCTTGCCGATGACATCGGGATAGCAGAGCGGCGAGTGCGCGCCCTTGGCGATGATCACCGACTGCTCGCGCACGCCGCGATTCCTGAGCCACTGGCCAAGCAGCGTTTCGGTGTAGCCGGCGCCGTAGACATAGCCGGTGTCGAACAGATTGCCGCCGGCCTCGAAGAAGGCGTCGAGCAGGATTGCGCCCGACGAGAAGGTGCGGAAATCCTCGAAGCCGAGCGCCACCACGGAGGCCGGCTTCGACAGGCCCGGAATCTTGCGCTTGCCAATGGCCGTGCCGCCGGTGCGCAGCGGCCGGCCCGAAATGGTGTTGGTTCGCTTAGCCGGCTTTTCGATCTCATATTCGAGCCCGACGGCGGCGCGCCATCTGTCGAGGACGCGCAGCGTGCCGAGGCTGTCGGCCCAGGCCATGCCCGGCCAGGCGAACTCCTGTTTGCCGGCCAGGATCGCCTCGCCGGCGGCGTCGACCTCGAAGGAATAGAGATGGCGGGTTTCGTTGACGCTGATGGTATCGCGCGTGTCGTCGGCGAGGATTACATCGATCCGGCCAGGGCCGCCATCGCGGTTGCCGCCGCCGGCGAACCAGAAATCCGGCACTTCGATGCGGCCCTTGGTGCCGAGGATGCGCAGCACATTGTCCTGTTTGAGCGAGATGCTGCAGGATACCTCGGCGACGATGCCACCGGGAAAATGCAGCAGCGCCGAGGCCCATTCGTCGACGCCGGACTTGCCGAGATGGGCGGTGCCGACAACCTTGTCCGGCTCGGCGAAGGGTTTTCCAGTCGCAGCCCCGGCAATCAGCCGCACCATCGAGACGGGATAGCCGCCGACGTCGAGGATGCCGCCGCCGGCGAGATCGTTGGCGTAGAGCCGGTGCTCGGGCATGAAGCCCGGCATGGCGAAGCCGAAGCTCGACTTCATCAGCCTGACATCGCCGATGACGCCCGACTTGATGAGTTCCACCAGCTTCGCCGTCTGCGGGTGCAGCCGGTACATGAACGCTTCGCCGAGGAAGGTGCCGGCCTTGCGCGCAGCATGGATCATGGCGTCGGCCTCGAAGGCGGTCAGCGCCAGCGGCTTTTCGCACAGCACATGCTTGCCGGCTTCCGCCGCCTTGATTGCCCATTCGGCATGGCCGGGATGCGGGATGGCGATATAGACGGCATCGACCTCGGGGTCGGCGAGCAGCGCGTCGTAACCGTCGAGGATGCGGGCGCCGGGAAACGTCTCGGCCAAGCCTGCCTTGCCGGGATTGCGGGCGCCGAGCGCCACGATCGTGCCGGTGCGCGAGCCTGCCACGCCGCGGGCGAACGCTTTGGCGATGTCGCCGGGCCCGAGTATCCCCCAGCGGATGGGCGCGGTTGCAGTCATGGTCATTCTCCTTGCAAGGCTGGAAGCGCTCAGCGCAGCCGCTGGCCATTTTCATCGAACAGATAGGATTTGCGGATGGACACGGTGATCTCCTGGGTGTCGGGGACCTTTGCCGCGTCGCGCTGGATCACCAGGTCTTCGCCATGGGCGGTCCTGGCATAGATGAAGCTGGTGCCGCCGAGATGCTCGACCACGTCGATGCCGACTGTGAGGTCGGCGTCGCCTTCGCCGCCATTGCCGAAATGTTCGGGCCGCACGCCGACAATGACCTTGGCTCCTGTTTGCGGCACGGCGCCGGTCAACGGTTGCATAATGCGGGTCTTTTCCTCGCCTACCAGCTCGACGGTGACGCTGCTCGTGTTGCGCCCGACGACGCGGCCCTTGATGAAATTCATCTTCGGCGAGCCTACAAAGCCGGCGACGAACTGGTTGTCGGGATTGTCGTAGAGATCGAGCGGCCGGCCGATCTGCTCGACATGGCCGCCGCGCAGCACGACGATCCGGTCGGCCAGCGTCATCGCTTCGGTCTGGTCGTGGGTGACATAGATCATCGTCGTGCCGAGCTCCTTGTGCAGGCGCGAGATCTCGACCCGCATCTGGACGCGCAGCTCGGCGTCGAGATTGCTCAACGGCTCGTCGAACAGGAAGACTTGCGGTTCGCGCACGATGGCGCGGCCAATGGCGACGCGCTGGCGCTGGCCGCCGGACAATTGCCTCGGCCGCCGCGTCATCAACTCTGTGATGCGCAGGATTTCGGAGGCCCGCTTCACCCGCCGCTCGGTGTCCTCCTTGGGGTTGCCGGTCATCCTGAGGCCAAAGCTCAGATTCTGCTCCACGCTCATGTGCGGGTAGAGCGCGTAGGACTGGAACACCATGGCGATGCCGCGCTCGGCCGGCTCGACATCGTTCATCACCTTGCCGCCAATGGCGATCTCGCCGCCGCTGATATCCTCCAGCCCGGCGATCATCCTGAGCAGCGTCGATTTTCCACAACCCGACGGGCCGACAAAGACGACGAACTCGCCATCGGCGATATCGATGTTGGCGCCATGGATGATCTCATAGACGCCGAAGCGTTTTACGACATTGGTGAGGGTGACTGCCGCCATATCGCTCTAGTCCTACTTGACGGCGCCGGCGGCGATGCCGGCGATGAAATGGCGCTGCAGCAGAACGAAGACGACCAGCATCGGCACGGTCAGCATGACGGCGCCGGCCATGATGCCGCCCCATGAGACCTTGGTCAGGCCGATCAGCGTGCCCAGCGCCACCGGTGCGGTCATCGCGCCGGGCTGGCTGTTGATCAAAAGCGGCCAGAGATAATTGTTCCACGAAGCGAGGAACAGAATGATGGCGAGCGCCGCCAGCATCGGCCGCGCCAGTGGCAAAGCGACGAACAGGAAGATGCGCCATTCCTTGACGCCTTCGACACGTGCTGCGTCGAAGAGGTCGGCCGGCATCATCGAGAAAGCCTGGCGCATGAACAGCACGCCCAGCGAATTGAACAAGGGTGGCACGATCAGAGCAACCCAGGTGTTGGCGAGCTGGAAGTCGCGCGCCACCATGATGAATTGCGGGATCAGCACCACCGCATAGGGCAGCGTGATGGTGCCGAGGATGATCGCCACCACCGCGCCCTTGCCGAAGAACTGATAGCGGGCGAGCGCCCAGCCGGCCATCGAGGTCAGCAGCACCGAGAAGAAGGTGTAGGTCACCGCCACCGCCACCGAAATGCCGATGGCGCCGATGAAATTGGTGTCGCGCTGCAGGTTGTTGAAATTGTCGACGAAATTGCCGTGCGGCAGAAGCTCGATGCCGGGGCTGAAAATGCCGTTGTCGGGCATAGTCGAAAACACCACCATCATCCATAGCGGAAACAGCCAGATCACCGCCAGCGGCGTCAGGACCAGATGCAGCAGGACGCTGCGGCCGAGCCGGCGTTGCGACAGCGAACTCATTTCGGCGCCCCTCTCATTTCGGCTCTCGTGTCAGCCACAGCTGCACCAGCGTGATGGCGATTGCCAAGCCCGCCATGGTGTAGGCGACGGCCGAGGCGTAGCCGAAATTGAGCGAGCGAAAACCCTGGCGGTAGAGCAGCAGGCCAAGCGTCTCGGTGCCGCCGCCGGGGCCGCCGCGCTCCGTGATCAGGAACGGCTCGGTGAACAGCTGCATCGTGCCGATGATCGACAGCACGGCGCAAAACACGATGACCGGCTTGAGCAGCGGCAGCGTTATGTAGAAGAACTGCTTGAGCTTGCTGACGCGGTCGAGCGTCGCTGCTTCATAGACATCCTCGGGGATCGACTGCAGGCCGGCGAGCAGGATGATGGCGTTGTAGCCGGCCCAGCGCCAGGTCACCGCGATCATGATCAGCGCCATGGCCGGGGTGACGTTGGAGAACCAGTCGATCTTGGCCAGGCCGATGCCGGCGAGCAGCTTGTTGATGATGCCGAAATCGAGATTGAACATCAGCCGGAACACGGCGGAATAGGCGACCTCGCCGACCACCACCGGAGCGAAGAAGGCGAAGCGGTAGAGGCCACGTGCTTTCAGCAGCGGCGAGTTCAGCAGCACCGCCATGACGATCGCCAGCGAGATCATCACCGGCACCTGGATGACGAGGATGAGCAGCGTGTTCTTCAGCGCGTTGAAGAAAGCGGGGTCGCCGATCAGGCGGCCCCAGTTGAATGTCGGCGCAAAGCGCCAGGGCACCGTCCGCGTCGCCTGGAAGGAAATCATGAACGAGGAGATGATCGGCCACACCCAGAAGATGGCGAAGATCAGGAGGTAGGGCGTGAGGAAGCGATAGGCCGTGGCGTTCTGGTAGCGCATGGTTCCTCCTCCTTCCTCTTTCCCGGCTGATATCCGGCGTGTTGTTAGCCGGCGGACGCCGCCGGCAATTGGCGATCTGTTGGGCGAGAGCGTCCCTTTCCCCGCCACTATACGGGGAGAGGATGCCGGCAGGCAGGTGAGGGGCAGCGCCAACAGTCCGGCAAATTGCCCTATATCTGGCCCGCCAGCATCACCGCCTTGGTCACTTGATCGGCAGTCCCGTCGCCGAAGCGATCTGGCTGGCGGCGTCGTCGAGGGCGGCCTTGGCATCGGGATAGCCGCCGCCGAGATATTTGGTCTGCACGGCGCGCATGATGATTTCGGCGTCGCTCTGGAACGGCGTGCCGCGGCTCGGCACCACCTTGGGCAGCGTGGCGAGAATGTCCTTCCACACTGCCTGGCCGCCCCAATAGGGCAGGCCTTGCGAGACATAGGGATCGTCGAGCGCCGAGATCAGTGACGGCACCAGGCCGAAATCCCTGAGCATGGTGATCTGGCCCTCATTGGTCTCGAGCGTGTATTTCAGATAGGCGTAGGCGGCCTCCTTGTTCTTCGAGGCCGAGGTGATGGCGAGCGACGAGCCGCCGAGATTGGCGGCGCGCGGGCCGTCGGCGGTCAGGCTCGGCATCAGATAGACACCCCATTTGCCGTTTTCGCCGGCCGATTCGGTGCGGATGGTGCCCTCATACCAGCCGCCATAGACCTGGGTGGCGACGGTCCCGGCGGTGTTGTTGGTGATCTTGGTGCCCCAGTCGGCCGACGAGATGATGCCGGCGTCCTTCATGTCCTTGATCTTGGCCAGCGTGTCGACGCATTTCGGCTGGTTGACGGTGATCGACTGCCCATCGGCGGCGAAATAGCCGCAGCCCTGTTCGTTGGAAATCATGCGGAAGAATTCGGTGTCGCCGTTGAAATCGGCATTGGTCATGGTGACGCCGGGATTGGCGGCCTGGACCTTCTTGCCGGCGGCGATGAAATCGTCCCAGGTCTTGATTGAGGCCGGATCGACGCCGGCCTTCTCGTAGAAGTCGCGGCGGTAGAAGGCGGCTACCGGGCCGGAATCCCACGGCATGGCATAGGCCTTGTCGCCGACCTCCAGTTCGGTGCGCTTGAAGTCCGGGAATTTCTTCTGGTCGTCGGCGGTGTAGCCCAGCGTGTGCAAATCGACGAAGCAATCGGGGAACTGGCTCCAGTAATTCTCGGCCTCGCCGTTTTCGATCGAGACGATATCGGGCAGGCCGACGCCGCCGGCCGCGCAGCCGGCGATCGACTTGTCATAGGTCGGCTGGTTGCCGAGATCCTGAACGGTGACCTTGACGTCGGGATGCTGCTTGTTGAAGCCGGCCACCGTCGCCTTCAGCGACGAAGCGGCGATATTCCAGCTCCAGATCGTGATTTCGCCGGACTGCGCCAAAGCCGGGGTTGAGCCCAGGCCAAGCGCCAGCGCGGCACAGATCAGTGTCGTGCGCATTGAAATCCTCCCATTTCATTTGCTCTCTCTTCGCGAGCATGGCTAGACTAGGCGGCGCGGAAGGCTTGTCCCTGACAACGGGAATAAAAGATGGGCGGAAAGTAAGATGCCGGAACGGCCGTTTTACCAGCCTGGCGCCAGCAGCGTCGAAGGCCTGCCGATGGCTTTGCAGATGTTTCACAACCATCCGCTGGTGATGCTGAAGCCGCATTGGCATGCCCAGGTCGAGGTCAATTTCATCGTCCGCGGCAGCGTGCACTACCGCATGAACGAGCACGAGATCGCGCTCACGGCGGGCGACATGTGCCTGTTCTGGGGCGGGCTGCCGCACCAGATGGACGATCTCTCCGACGACGCCATCTATGCCGGCGCGCATCTGCCGCTGGTGCATTTCTTCCGCCTGCACCTGCCGACGGATGTCCGCCACCGGCTGATGACCGGCGCCACGCTGGTGACATCGGCGACCGACCAGGCCGACCATCACAATTTCGAACGCTGGAACCGCTATTTCCGCTCGGGCGATCCGGCGATAACCGAGCACGCCGTGAACGAGCTGCTGCTGCGGTTGGAGCGGGTGCGCTTCGAGCCCTACCGGCTGGTGCCGGAAACCGCCATCGGCCAGGAACCCGGCGGCCCGTTCGACCAGCAATCGCTGCGCAATGTCGGGCGCATGTGCGACTTCATCGCCGAGAATTTCCTCTACGAGATAGACTGCGTCGACATCGCGGCGGCGGCCGACATCCATCCCAAATACGCCATGAGCATTTTCAAGAAATCGACAGGCATGACGCTCAACGAATATATGAATCTGCTGCGGCTGAGCTACGCGCAGGCGCTGCTGATGCATGAAGACGCCAATGTGCTGCGCGTCGCCATGGATTCAGGCTTCGGCTCGCTCAGCGCCTTCAACAAATCCTTCCGCAAGCTGGCAGGGATGTCGCCCTCGGATTTTCGCCGGGGTGCGGTGGGCCGATAGGTTCGACGGTCATCTTGATCAACCCGCAGCCGTTCCGGGTGGAAACATGTGCAAGGCTAATCGCGACCGCCTTTGTCGGATGCGATCATCAACTTGGAGAAAGTTGTCAGCGACTTCGCGTTTCATGAGCGCCTTCCCCCACTCCGTCGCTGCTTCGCAGCGTCCCCTCCCCCCCGTCGTGGGGGGTAGTGGTGTCGTGCGAAGCTCGACGGTGTGGGGGCGACCTGGCTCTGGCGTTGTCATTTCAAGCCGGGACCGGTGCCCTCCGCCCGAGGAAACCCGACAATTACCGCCAGCCCAGGCCGGCGATCCTCCAGCGCAATCGTTGCACCATGCAAATCGGCGATGGCCTGCACGAGGCTCAACCCCAGCCCACTGCCGGGCGTGGTGCGGCTGGAGTCGAGCCGGTACAGCCGCTGGAACACTTTTTCGCGCTCCTGCGCCGGGATGCCGAGGCCGTTGTCGGCGACCTCAGCCACGATGCGGTCGTCCTGCCGTGTCACCGATATCTGGATCGCCGTGCCATCAGGGCAATGCCGCAGCGCGTTTTCCATGAGATTGGCAAACAATTGCGTCAGCAGGTCGCGGTCGCCGTGGACCAGGCATGGGGTGCCGTGGACGATCGTGGCCGACAGCGACTTGCCGTCATCCTCGGCGACACCGGCATAGATTTCGGCGATGGCATCGATGACGCCGTTGAGGTCGAGATCGACAAAGCGCGCCTTGCGGGCGCCGGCCTCGATCTGGGCAATACGCAACAGCGCATCGAAAGTCTCGTTGATCTGCAGGCTTTCCCCTCGGGCCTCCGCCAGCTCATCGGCAACTGCCTCACCCCGCGCCGTCCTGTCGGCGGCAGCCTCCAAAATCATCTGCAGCCGGTTGAGCGGCGTCTTCAGATCATGCGCGATGTCGGCGCTGACCTGGCGCATGCCGTCGACCAGGGCCGCCAGCCGCTCCAGCGCGGCGTTGACCTGGCGCGAGACGCCGTCAATGTCGTCGCCATTGCCGAGCAGTGGAATGCGGGCGTCGAGCCGGCCGTTGGAGACATCGTCCATGGTGGCGGCTATGCCGTCGAGGCGGCGCTGCACGCGCGACGCCAGCAGGGCGCCGCCGGCCACCCCAAGGCCGGAAATGATCAGGGTGGCCCAACCGAAGCTCATCAGCACGATGTTTTCCAACTCCCTTATCTCAGACAGCGAGAAGGCGACGGTCAGGCTGTTCGGCCCGACCGAACCGGACCAGGCGCGGTACATGGTGCCGGGCGTCACATCGGGCAGGGACGCTGCAAAATCGGAAAAGCCATCCGGAAGGTCGGCGGCGGTGAAATTCCCGGCCAGATGATTGCCGGCGGGATCGGTGAGCGAGAACAGCTGTTCCTTGCTCGGGCTGAGCGCGGCGTGGCTGTCGACTGCCGAAACCAGATCCTCCCGGTCGTTTCCGGCATAGGTCACCGCCACGACCGAATAGGTCTCCTTGACCGACTGGTCGAGCTGCTCGGCAAGATCCGCGCTCATCAGCTGGTAGACGATGGCGCCCGACAGGATGAAGGCGAGCACGAACAGCAAGGCGAAGGTCAGGGCCAGCCGAAACGGCGTGCTGCGCAGCAGGCGAGAGCCTGTCTCAGTCATAGTGCGTTTCAGTCATGGCAAGCTTCAGTCATGGCAAGTTTCTGTCATGCCGCGCCTCAGTCGTGAACACTGTAGCCAGTGTTGCGCACGGTGTGGATCAACGTGGTTTCGAACGGCCTGTCGATCTTGGCGCGCAGCCGGCTGATATGGGTTTCGACGACGCTGGTCTTGGGGTCGAAGTGAAAATCCCAGACGCGTTCCAGAAGCATGGTGCGGGTGATGACGCGGCCCTCGCCGCGCATCAGCACTTCGAGCAGGCTGAATTCGCGCGGCTGCAGGTCGATCGCCTGGCCCTGCCTGGTGACGCGGCGCTGGATCAGGTCCATTTCGAGGTCTGCGATGCGCAGCGTCGTCTTCAGCTCCTGCACCGCAGGGCGACGGCCGAGCGCGTTGATGCGGGCGAGCAGTTCGGAAAAGGCGAATGGCTTGACGAGATAGTCGTCGCCGCCGGCCTCAAGCCCTTCAACCCTGTCGTCGACGCCGCCGACCGAGGTCAGAAAGATCGCCGGCGTGCGCACGCCCGCCGCCCGCACCGCCTTGATCATCGACAGGCCGTCGAGGCCGGGCAGCATGCGGTCGACGACGATCACGTCATAGGCGTCGCGTGTCGCGGCAAACAGCGCGTCATGCCCGTCGCGCAGCAGATCGCAGACATGCCCGGCTTCGCTCAGGCCCTTGACGACATAGTCTGCGGTCCTGGGGTCATCCTCAACAAGGAGAAGTCGCATCTCTGTTCCGGTCTGTTGCCGAGGCTTTGCCAGAGCGGCATGCTAGCACCGGCGGCGGTCCGTTCCTAGAATATCCGCCGGCGCCTGGTCGCTCGTGGTCGTTGCACATGTCCATAAGTGTCATCCGACCGGATCGCGCGCAGGGACAAGCATCCTGCGCAGCACGGCGTCTTTCAGAATAAAATGATGGAAGAGTGCCGCACCGGCATGAATGCAGATCAGAACGATGAATACCGGCTTTGCCCAAGTATGGACATCGCCCATCCAGCTCCAAACATAAAAGGCCAGAAGCCCGGAAACAGGAGCGGCAACGAGAAGGCCATAGAACAGCGCATGCGTTGTGCGTGAGGCGAAAGCCATCCATTTCGGCATTGTGGATTGCGGCTTGGGCGCACCGATGAAGAGGCGGACGGCCAGTCGCACGAACACCAGCAACAGGATCGCCAGGCCGACCCAGTAATGGGCGGACCCCATGGTCTGCCCGTAGGACGACAGTTGGCGTCTGTCCGCTGCCGCATCGACATAGATTGTCATGTTTTCGCCGAACAGGAGCTGAACAGGACAAGCGCCGCTATCATCCAATGCAGGCTAATTTGGAGGCCGCTATAACCGGATTTCCTGGAGTTCATTCTTCCGTCCATGAGGTGAGCGCGATAGCTGCCCAGGGCGACCCACGGCAGGGATCCATTGACGTTTTGGCGCGTTCTCGTCGCGTCAGGCGGGCGTGCAGGTGCTTGCATCTACTCCGATTCAAGCAGGATTTTGTCGGCCTCGCCGGTGCCCTTCTTCAGACTCATATAGAGAACGAGGGCGACGATGCAGCCCAGGAAGATCATGCTGGTGAAGGTGGTGCCGAAGCCGAGGCCGCCATATTCGACCGGCTGCGACAGCAGGTCGCCGAACGAGGCGCCAAGCGGCCGCGTCAGGATGTAGGCCAGCCAGAAGGCGAGGATGGCGTCGAGGCCGAAGGCGAAATAGCCGAGGGCGATGAAGACGATGACCGCGCCGAACAAGAAGCCAGTCGTTAGATAGCCAATGTCGAACGTCTCGGCGACAAGGTCGCCGGCCGCGGTGCCGAGCGAAAAGGTGAACAGGATCGCCAGCCAGTAGAAGATCTCGCGCCTGGTGGTGACGATCGTATGGATGGAGAGCGTTCTTTCGCTGGCGTACCAGACCGCGAATGTCGCGGCGAGCAAGACCGTGAAGGCAATCGTGGTGGTTTGCAGACGGACGCCCAAATTGTCGACCAGATTGTCGGTGATCAAGGTGCCGACGACGCTGATCAGCACCACCGCCAGCCAATAGGCCCATGGCACATAACGCTTCTGCGCGAATTGCAGCGCCAGCGCGACGACAAGGATGCCGGTCATGATCAGCGAGGTGACGGTCAGTCCGAAGCCAAGATTGACGGCCAGATAGTCGGCCGCCGTCTCGCCCATGGTGACCGCCAAAAGCTTGATCAGCCAGAATTCGACGGTGACATCAGGGACCCTGTTGGGTGATGCCAGTGCGGCGGGTGCAGTGCTTGCAGACAAGCGCATGATGGGATCCTTGTCGTTTCGGCGGGGACGGGCCTATTCCCCGGTACGTGCGGCGAGGCTTGGCCTTACTTCCCCATGATCTTCATGGCCTGAGCGAAGAAGTCGTCGGCGCTTGTCGTCGTCGGCATTGCAGCGCTCGACGCCTTTGGCCTCGAGATCGGATACTTTGGTCTTGTCCGCGGCGCTCAGCGCCGCCAAGGCTTCCGCCGCGCGCAGGTCCTTCAGAGCGTCTTCGCAAGCCGTCGCAGCGGAAGCGGCTGAAAAGACCGGGTTGGCGATGGCAATGGCGCAGAGCGAGAAAGCGAGGGCTAGCTTTTTCATGCTGGTGTTCCTGTCTTGCGCCGGTATCCAGGCGGTGATGAAACGATGTCCGGCAGGTCGGCCGGCATAAGGACTATGGGCAGGCGACCTCGCCGCAATCTGTCCGCCCGCTTACAAATTCGTAAGAATGGCTGAAATTCCTGCCGGTTGCCTCGCCATCGCCGCACGGAAGCGGTAGTGGGTGGCGAGACACCGGCGCGATGAGCCCTGCCGGAGAGCAGGAACTATGATGAGCTACGCTCCCCCCAAGCCGGCAGCGAAGGCGTTCGACCAGCACAAGCGCCTGCTCGTCATACAAGTGGCGGCAGCCCTCGCCGTCATGCTGTTGCTGTTCACCAAGCCCTTTCTCGTCGAAGGCTCGGACGGGCACGAATACATCGAGGCGCTGGGCATCGGCTTCGTGCTGGTCTGCTTCCTTGGCCGTCTGTGGAGCATTCTCTATGTCGGCGGCAGGAAGAATGACGAGTTGGTCACCATCGGCCCGTTCTCGATGAGCCGGAACCCGCTCTACTTCTTTTCCACGGTCGGCGCCGCGGGCGTCGGGTTGATGTACGGCTCGGTGCTGGTGGCGGCGGCGCTGGCTCTGGTGAGTTACCTGGTGTTCCGGGTGACGGCGCGCAAGGAAGCCGAGTTCCTGTTTGGAAAGTTCGGCCCCGCCTACAGCGTCTATGCCGAACGCACGCCCCCTTTCTGGCCGAACCCGCTGCTGTTTCACGATCAAGCCGAACGCCGGTTCTCGACAAAGGCGTTGCGGCGGACGTTCACGGACGGGCTCTATTTCCTGGCGCTGTTCCCGGCCATCGAGACGATTGAGCAGTTGCGGATCAGCGGCATGCTGCCGGTGTTTTTCACCCTCTACTGACCGGAGCGCCGTGCCGCGCGGCGCACGCTGTAGAGCAAGATGACGAGGCAGCCGAGCAGAAGCAGGACGCCGCCGGCAAACGGCGGCAACGCCAGCAGCTTCACTGCCGCGGCAATCGCCACGATCAAGAGCAGCGCCAGCGTCGCAAGGCTGCCATCGTCGATGAACATGCCGACGAGCTCCTTTAGAATGAGGCGGACGACGTTCATCGAGCAACTCCTTGTGCAGCCTTGGGGTAGCTGGCGCGCAACCAGCGCACCATGGCGAAGGACGCGACGGCGATGATTGCGAAGATGGCCAGCAGCGCCAGATCGGCGCCCGGCCAGTCGGCGCCCAGGCCTTCGCCGGTCCAGAAAATGCCGAAACTTGTCAACATCAGGCCGACGGCGAATTTGAGCGCGTTTTCCGGCACCCGCGCCAGCGGCCTGTGCACCGCAAGACCGATGATCGTTACCAGGACGAAGGCCGCCAACGCGCCAAGGCTGGCATAGAAGGTCTGTGCATGCGCGGCGCCGACGGCAATGACGATGAACACCACCTCGACACCTTCGAGCAGCACCGCCTTGAAGGCTGCGAGCCCGGCCAGATAATCGGCGCGGCGGTCATTGGCCTGCTGCTGCAAAGCGGCGGTTTCCTTTGAAAAGGCCGCGTCCTCGTCATGCAGGGCGATGACGCCGACACTGCGCAAAATGGCCTTTCTCAACCAGCGCATGCCAAACAGGACCAGGAGCACGCCGACGACGAACTGCAGCACCGCAATGGGAATCAGCGCCAGCAGCGGTCCGAAGGCCAGCACCAGAGCCGCCAGCACCGCCAGCGCCAGCGCCGCGCCTGTCAGCGCTGGCCGCCAGCTGCGGGTGACGCCGACCGCCAGCACGATGGTGAAGGCCTCGACCACTTCGACGAAGGAGGCAAGGAACGAGGCGGTCACGGTGGAAAGTATGGGCGTCAGGCCGTTCATGAAGGTTTCCTGTCTGCGGGAATCACTAGCCTGAGAAGGATACAGCGCTCCGGCGGAAGGGAGAACGCGCCGGCATCGTCGCCATGGTCTATCTGTTGCGTCAACATCGGTGGCCCGGTCGCCGGCGTCGCTACGAGCTGCTCGGCGTCGGCGACAATTTCAAGCCGATCGTGCTAGGCCTTGTCATTGTGCTCGCCGTCATTCTGGATGCCTATCGGGAAAAGCTGTTGAGGGTGATCCGATAAAGCGCGTCGCGCTTTTTGGTTTTTGTTTTATGGATGTCATTTTCCCAGATCCGCCGGACACTCCGGGCGACATGCACTAGGGGACAAGAAATGACGACGATTGCCGATGTCGCGCGCCATGCCGGAGTGTCGGTCGCAACCGTCTCGCATGTGATGAACCGCACGCGCCATGTCGAGCCGGAGACGGCCGAGCGCGTGCATTCGGCCATCGCCGCCTTGCGCTACAGTCCGAACACGCTGGCGCGGAGCCTGAGGCGCGGCGAGACCAAGACCATCGGCCTGCTGCTGCCGGACAATTCCAATCCGTTCTTCGCCGGCGTGGCACGCCAGATCGAGGATGCCGGCTTCCTTGCCGGCTATACGGTGATCCTGTGCAACTCCGACGGCAGCGCCGAGAAGGAGGAGCGCTACCTCCAGGTGCTGATGGCCAAGCAGATCGACGGGCTGATCTTTGCCGGCTCGTCCGATCATGCGCGGGTGTTCTCCAGCCTTCTGCCCGGCGTCCCGGCGGTGCTGATCGACCGCGAGATCCATTCGGTCAATGTCGATTCCGTGCTGGTCGATCACGATTATGGCGGCTATCTCGCCGGCCGCTATCTGGCCGGGCTCGGTCACGAGAAGATCGGCGTCATCGGCGGCCCGCGCGATTCCAGCTCCAGCCCCGCCCGCCTGCGCGGCTTCGCCAGGGCGCTGCAGGAAGCCGGCCTCGACCTGCCGCCGGCCTCGGTGGTGGATTCCGACTACCACTTCGCCGGCGGCCGCATGGCGATGGAGCGGCTGATGGCGCAGGCGCCGGGGATCACGGCGCTGTTTGCCTGTAACGATCTGATGGCCATGGGCGCGCTGACAGTGCTGCGCGGGCGCGGATTGCGGGTCCCCGGCGACATGTCGATGATCGGCTTCGACGACATACCCTATGCCGTCACCACCTGGCCGCCACTGACGACGATCGCACAGCCGGTCGAGAAGATCGGCACGCGGGCGGTCAGCCTGCTGCTCGAGCGGGTTGCCGAGCCGGCGGCGCATTCGCGCCGCGAAGTGCTCACCCCGGTGCTCGTCGAACGGGAGAGCTGCGCGCCGTTGCGCGGCTGAAGCCCCTCAGGCGGCTGCCGGCTGCAGCGCTGCCCTGAGCAGCATGCCGAAGAGGTCGCGCGGCTCGTCGGGATCGGCGAGCAGGTCGAGCTCCTCGTAGAGGCCGGTGGCCTGAAGCTGGTCTCTGATATAGCGCAGCGCGGAAAAATCCTCGGTGGCGAAGCCGACGGAATCGAACAGGGTGATCTGTTCCGCCGTCTTGCGGCCTTCCGCCTTGCCGGTCATCACCTGCCACAACTCGGTCACCGGATGGTCGGCGTGGAGCTGCTGGATTTCGCCCTCGATGCGCGTCTGCGGCGGGAACTCGACGAAGATGTCCGAGCGAAGCAGGATGTCGCGGTGCAGTTCCGTCTTGCCGGGGCAGTCGCCGCCGACCGCGTTGATGTGCACGCCGGAACCGACCATGTTGTCGGTCAGAATGGTGGCGGACAGCTTGTCGGCGGTCACCGTGGTGATGATGTCGACTCCTTCCACAGCATCCTGGCCCGTTGTGCAGATGGTGACGTCAAAGCCTTTGCCGGCGAGGTTGCGGGCGCATTTTTCCGAAGCGGAACGGTCAATGTCATAGAGCCGCAGCCGGTCGATGCCGAGCAGCGCTTTGAAGGCGACAGCCTGGAACTCGGACTGGGCGCCATTGCCGATGATGGCCATCGAGCGCGCGCCCCTGGGCGCCAGATATTTGGCAGCGGCCGCGGAGGTGGCCGCGGTGCGCAGCGCCGTCAGGATCGTCATTTCGGTGAGCAGCATCGGATAGCCGGAGCCGACATCGGCGAGCACGCCGAAGGCGGTGACGGTCTGGCGGCCCTCGCGCATGTTCTTCGGGTGGCCGTTGACATATTTGAAGCCGTAGAGGCGGCCGTCGCTGGTCGGCATCAGCTCGATGACGCCGTCATGGCTGTGCGAGGCGATGCGCGGCGTCTTGTCGAACAGCTCCCAGCGGCGAAAATCCTCCTCGATATAGGCGGCGAGTTCGGTGAGGAACCGCTCGACGCCGATGGTCAGCACCAGCTTCATCATGCGGTCGACGCTGACGAAGGGGACGATGGCAAGGCGGGAAGGCTGGGTCATGCAATGCTTCCGGAATGGCTGCGGGTCGGGCGGTCCATGATGCGGCGGCCCATCAGGCTGGCGGCGAGGTCGACCATCAGAGTGGCGGTGCGGCCGCGCTCGTCGAGGAACGGGTTGAGCTCGACCAGATCAAGGCTGGAGACCAGGCCGCTGTCGGACAGCATCTCCATCACCAGATGCGCCTCGCGGAAGGTGGCGCCGCCAGGCACGGTGGTGCCGACGGCCGGCGCGATGGAGGGGTCGAGGAAGTCGACGTCGAGGCTGACATGCAGCAGGCCGTTTTCTTTTTCGACGATGGCCAGGAAGGCGCGCAGCAAAGGTGCGACGCCGTGCTCGTCAATGGTGCGCATGTCGTGCACGGTAACCCCCGCTTCGCTCAGCGCCCGGCGCTCCGCCGGATCGACGCTGCGCAGGCCCATGACGCAGATGTGGGCAGGGTCGACGGCGACAGGCAGGTCCGGGAAATAACCGTTGAAGCCCGGCCGGCCGCTGGCATAGGCGAGCGGCACGCCGTGCAGATTGCCGCTGACGGTGGTATCGAGCGTGTGGAAATCGGGATGTGCGTCGAGCCACAGCACGAAGAGCGGCCGGCCGCATTCGGCGGCGCGGCGGGCTATGCCCGACACCGTGCCGGCCGATATCGCGTGGTCGCCGCCAAGGAAGATCGGCATGGCGTTCCGCGAAGCCGCATAGGCGGTCTCGGCTATCGCCGCCGTCCAGGCGGAAATCTCCGGTAGGGCCTTCAGCGCGAGATTGCCATGGACGATTGCGCGCACGGCGGCCGGTTGCACCGCGCCCCAGTCCTCGACCTCGTGGCCAAGTTCCGACAGCACCGAGACAAGCCCGGCCGTGCGCAGCGCGCTTGGCCCCATCTCGCATCCCATCCTGCCGGCGCCGTCCTGCACCGGCGCGCCAACGATCCTGCAGCGCATGTTTCTTGTTGTCCTTGTAAATTGATTGGGCGGTTGATGCGTGGAATGAACCATCCCGGCCCGGCAGTATGAACAGGCGAAATTGGCATTTCGAGAAGAATGATTTATCAATCCGATAAGTCAGTTTGGTCAAAGTGGATAGAATCATGGACTTGCTCGACGAAAGGCTGGTCACGCTGCTCAGGCATGATGCCCGGCGCAGCATCTCCGATCTCGCGGTCGATCTCGGGGTGTCGCGCGCCACGGTCAGGGCGCGCATGGAGCGGCTGGAAAAAACGGGCGAGATCATCGGCTACACGGTGGTGCTGCGCGCCGACGCGGTCGACCAGCGGATACGCGGCGTGATGATGATCGAGATCGAGGGCCATGCCGCCGACCGCGTGGTCCGGGCGCTCGGCGGCCTCGCCGAGGTTTCGACCATTCACACCACCAATGGCCGCTGGGACCTGGTGGTCGAACTCGGAACGGCGTCGCTCACCGATTTCGACGCGGTGCTTAGGCGGATACGGCTCATCCCGGGGATAACCGGCAGCGAGACAAGTCTGCTGCTGGCGACGCCGCGCACCACAAGGGCAAGGTTGGCGTAGCCGTCGTTCCGGCCGGCGTGTTCACGCAAAGCTTTGTGACGGATCTGGCGAATGGGTCGCCTGCCTGCGAAATCTCATTGAGGGCGGAGCTATCCTCCACGTGACGGAGGAAGCCGGCATGACGCGAGATTGCACCAGCTTGAACGGTGCAAGGACCGGATGCTTGCCACAGGCCAAGGCTGATGGCAGGATAAAAGGCCGCAACGTGCGGCCTCTGGCGGCCGTTGTGTTTCGATGGATTATGAAGCATTTTCCCAAGGTGCGGGTTCTCCTCACAATGTGCGGCAGCCTCGTTTCGCCTTGGTCGCCCTTGATTTTTCGCAATGTGCGCTTTGCCTGCCTCAGGCGGCAGGGCATTTAATTCCACGGGGTCAAGCCTCATGACAGAGATTTGTGCTCGGGCCGTCTATCGTCGGCGAAGACAAGGCATGGCGCCACAATCAGCGCCCCTGGCATTCGTGACCTGGTGAAGAATGCCGTTGCGTACCTCTCGCCCCCATGTTTCAAAACAGGTCGATAGACCCGTGAGAATGGTTTCGAAGCCTGCGGGGTTGCCCACGGTCCGGCGAGAATTCTAAAAGACGTTCACAATGACACAGCACGCAAAAGACGCACGAATTCTCATGTACAGCCACGACACGTTCGGGCTCGGCCATCTGCAGCGCTGCCGAACGATCGCGCATTCGCTGGTCGGGGATTTCCGCGGACTTCAGGTGCTAATCATTTCGGGCGCCACCATCGCCGGCGCCTTCGACTACCGCGCCCGCGTCGACTTCGTGAAGATCCCCAGCGTCATCAAGCTGCGAAACGGCGAATACACCTCGCTGGAAAAGGACATCGATCTGCACGAGACGCTAAGGATGCGGCAGTCGATTATCCGCCACACGGCCGAGAGCTTCCGGCCGGATATCTTCATCGTCGACAAGGAACCGCTGGGGCTGCGCGGAGAGATCGAGGATACGCTGTCCTACCTCAAGACGCGGGGCACCACGCTCGTGCTTGGCCTGCGCGAGGTGATGGACGCGCCGCATTTGCTCGAAGCGGAGTGGGCACGCAGGGATGTGATGCGCAAGATCGGCCTGTTCTACGACAAGGTCTGGGTCTATGGCCCGCCGGATTTCTACGATCCGCTGACCGGCCTGGAGGTGCCGCCGGCGGTCAGGGCAAAGATGAAGTTCGTCGGTTTCCTGCAACGGAGCCTGCAGCAGAACCAGTTGCCCGGCCACCGGCCCGAGGGCGACTATATCCTGGTTACCACCGGTGGCGGCGGTGACGGCGCCGACCTGATCCACAACGTCATCGAGGCCTATCAGCAGGATCCGCTATTGCAGCACCGGGCGCTGATCGTCCTTGGGCCCTACATGCCGGCGCGCAAGCGCAACAAGCTGGTCAGGAAAGGGGCCAAGATCCCCTACGTCAAGATCATCGAATTCGACAACCGCATGGAAGAGCTGATTGCCGGCGCCAAGGCGGTGGTGGCGATGGGCGGCTACAACACCTATTGCGAGATACTGTCTTTCGACAAGCCGGCGCTGATCGTGCCGCGCGTCACGCCGCGCGAGGAACAGCTGATCCGGGCACGGCGCGCAGCCGAACTCGGCCTCATCGAGATGCTTTTGCCTGAGGAAGCCGAGGATGCCCAGCGGTTTGCCGATGCGCTGCAGGTTTTGCCGGGCCGGCCCCGCCCATCGCAGAGCAATGCGCATCTGACTCTGGAAGGGCTGCCTCATATTTCCGAAATCGTCGCGGAACTGCTCGACCGGCGGGCCGGCCATCACCTTTCGGTCATTGAAGGCATGAACTGAGTTGCAACACCGCAAGATCGTCGTGGTTCTGAAGGGCTACCCGCGGCTGTCGGAAACCTTCATCGCGCAGGAGCTGCTCGGTCTGGAGCGTGCGGGGTTCGACCTGATACTTTTCGCGCTCAGGCGGCCGACCGACGCAAAACGTCATCCCGTGCACGATGAGATCAAGGCCCCCGTCCACTATCTACCGGAATATCTGCACAGAGAGCCGCTGCGCGTGCTTCGGTCGCTGTTTGCCTGTCTGCCGCGGCCTGGCTTCTGGCGCGCGCTCAAATCGCTGGCTGCCGATATCCGCCGCGACTTTACCCGCAATCGCGCGCGCCGCTTCGGGCAAGCGCTCGTGTTGGCCGCCGAATGGCCGCAAGACGCGGGATGGCTGCATGCCCATTTCGCGCACACGCCGGCATCTGTGACGCGCTATGCCAGCCAGCTTCGTGGCTTGCCCTGGAGCTGCTCAGCCCATGCCAAGGACATCTGGACGTCGGCGGACTGGGATCTGGCCGGCAAGCTTTCCTCGGCGCGCTGGACGGTCACGTGCACGAAAACCGGCTTCGACCATCTGAAAAAACTCGCCAACGGCAGTTCGTCCGTGCATCTGAGCTATCATGGGCTCGACCTTGACCGCTTCGGCAGTTTCGGCGAGGCGCGAAAACAGCATGACGGCTCGGCGCCGGCCGAACCGGTCATGATCTTGAGCGTCGGACGCGCCGTTGAAAAGAAAGGCTATGATACGTTGCTCGAGGCTCTTGCCCTCTTGCCTGGCGATCTGGCGTGGCGTTTCGAGCATATCGGTGGCGGCGAGGAACTGAAACGGCTGAAAGCGCTGGCGCAAAGGCTCGGACTGGATGGCCGCGTCTCCTGGAAAGGCGCGCTGGCGCAGGAGGAGGTCCTCGAGCACTACCGCAGCGCCGACATCTTCGCTTTGGCCTGCAGGATCACCGCGGATGGCGACAGGGACGGCCTGCCGAATGTTCTGGTGGAGGCGGCCAGCCAGCGGCTTGCCTGCGTGTCGACCGATATTTCCGGCGTGCCGGAGCTTTTATCGTCGGATGAAACCGGGCTGCTGATTCCCTCGGAAAACCCGACTGCCCTGGCACAGGCGCTGGAGCGCCTGATCCGCGATCCCATCCTGCGCGCCCGCCTCGGCGACGCCGCGGAGCGGCGCGTGCGAAGCAATTTCGACCATGTGGCAGGCATTGGACAGCTCAAGGAACTGTTCGAGCGGGAGTGGCGGGCCGCCGAATGAAGCGGCTGCGCGCTTTCTTCTATGTTCAGCACCTGCTCGGCATCGGCCATCTCGCGCGCGCCAGCCGCATTGCGGCGGCTCTGGTCGATGACGGGTTCGACGTCACCGTCGTGACCGGCGGAGCGCCGATCGCGGGATTTCCGGGATCGGGTGTAAAATCCGTGACCCTGCCGCCTGTCACCTCCGGTGACGAAGGATTTTCCGGACTTGTCGACCTGCAGGGCAAAGCCATCGACGATGATTTCAAGAGGCGGCGCTCAGAGATGCTGCTGCAGGCTTTCCGGGATTACAGGCCCGACATCGTCATTATCGAGGCGTTTCCCTTTGGACGCCGGCAGATGCGTTTCGAACTCCTGCCGCTGATCGAGGCCATCGAAACGACATCGCCCAGACCGCTGCTGGCGACGTCCGTCCGCGACATCCTTCAGGAGCGCGTCAAGCCGAGCCGAAACGAGGAAACCGTCGATCTCGTCAACAGGCATTTCGATCTTGTCATGGTCCATGGCGATCCGGCTTTCGCAACCATCGATAAGACATTTCCGCTGGCTGGGGCGATCAGGGCCGAGGTCGCCTACACCGGGCTCGTTGCGGCGCCGCCGGCGCCCGCGGCCTCCGAGCGCTTCGACGTTCTGGTGTCGGTTGGCGGCGGGGCGGCCGGAAAGAGCCTTGTCAGATCCACCATCGCGGCGGCGCGCAATCCCGACAACGCCTGGACATGGTGTTTGATCACCGGCCCAAACCTGCCGAAGGACGAGTTTGACGCGATCACACGCGATGCCACCCCACGCCTGTCCATCTTCCGGTTCCGCGAGGATTTCGCCAGCCTGCTGACCGGCGCCCGCCTGTCGGTCTCGCAGGCGGGTTACAACACGGTCTGCGATGTCATGCGCGCGGGGTGTCGCTCGCTGCTCGTTCCATTTGCAGCCGGCGGGGAAACCGAGCAGACGCGTCGCGCGCTGATGCTCGAAGAGCTCGGTCTTGCAACGGTGCTGACGGAAGAGGAGCTGACGCCTGAAGGTCTGGCGCAAGCGATCGAACAGGCGCTTGCGGGACGGCCGCCAGCCGCGCATCGCCTCGATCTGGAAGGGGCGCGGCGCTCGGCGCAAATCCTGCGCGAGCGCTTCAAACAGTTCCAATCAGCATGAAGCGCGTATATTTTTTTGTCGGCAGTTCACCGGAGAACCTGATCTGCCGCAGCGCCGCCATGGCTTCGAAGGCTGCAAGTGACGCCACGCAGTTGATGTGCGTCGGCTCGCTGAAATAATCGTTCGATTGCAGCAGGACATTCGTGCCCTGCGGAAGCAGGGCAAGCCAGGCGCTTAGGTCGGCTATGTGTTCGCAGCTCGTATTGACCACCAGGTCGGGCCCGCCGGCGGCATAGTCGAGTGCGTACATATCTGCCGTCAGCGCTTGAAACCGGTCGCCGGCTTGCCGGTTGAGTGTCCGGGCGACCGCGCCGACTTCGGGATCGATGTCGATGCTGTCGATCGCCGCGATGTCGAAGCGGGCGTCGTTGAAAAGCATCGCCGGCAATACGCCGTACCATCCACCCAGAACCCATATGCGCTCGAACCGGCCGCCGCAGCTTTCGAACAGCCTGTCGAGCGCCCACATCTTGCAGGCGACCTGCTTGTGGTTGAAGGCATTGGCGATATCGGCCTGCGGATGCTTGGCGATGACGCGCGCCAGCCCGGTCACGAGAGGGTGGTCGAGATAGGCGGCAATTCCCCGCGTGAGGTCCAGGGCTTGCTCATGCCCATCCATGCCGGCATTGCGTGGTTGCGTGACATCCATCATATTCGTCTTCTATGTTGGGATTTCGGGCGACACAACGCAATCTTGCCTCATGCAAGGCTGTTCGACTTGCGGACGCGATTGTGCCGCAAGCCGTTTCGCCATTGCCCCGAGGAGGCCGATTGCATTTGTCCGGACCATCGGCCTCCATCCGGCTGGCGCGCAGCTGCCGCTTCGAGGTCTTCGGTGGCGGCGAAGACATGGCCGATACACCATTCGCCAGCAGGTGCCTTTACATTCCGCATCCTTCAAACTGACAATCGCATATGGAAACCAGCCTAGCCCGCTATATCTGGACGCACACCAGGAAGCAGCAGCTCTGGATATTGATGATCGTCGTGCTTTCGATGGTCCCGTATTTCATGTCGTTCGACCTGCCGAAGCTGATCGTCAACGGCCCGATCCAGGGCAAGGGGTTCGAGCAACCGGGCGCGACCCTGCCATTCATGAGGTTGCACTATAACCTGCCGTTCATCGGCGAGGTGCAGTTCTTCTCCGGTTTTCAGCTCGACCGCACGTCGACGCTGCTTGCGCTCAGCCTTGTTTTCCTCTTGCTGGTCGTCATCAACGGCTTGTTCAAGCTCTACATCAACACTTACAAGGGGCGGCTCGGCGAACGCATGCTGCGGCGTATCCGCTTCGACCTGGTCGATCGTGTGCTGCGGTTTCCGCCGATTTACTTCAAGCGGGTGAAATCCGCCGAAGTGGCGACCATGGTGAAGGACGAGGTGGAGCCGCTGGGCGGCTTCATCGGCGATGCCTTCCTGCAGCCGGTGCTGCTCGGCGGCCAGGCGCTGACGGCCATGCTGTTCATCATGGTGCAGAACGTCTGGCTCGGAATGATAGCGGTCGTGATCGTCGCGATCCAGATCGTGCTTATCCCGCGGATGCGGCGGCGGCTGCTCGTCCTCGGGCGCCAGCGGCAGTTGACGGCGCGCGCGCTTTCAGGCCGGGTTGGCGAAATCGTCGACGGCATCGGCGCGGTTCACGTCCACGATACGTCGAACTACGAGCGCGCCGACATAGCAGCCCGGCTCGGGCTCATCTTCAAAATCCGCTTCGATCTTTACCAATGGAAATTCATGGTAAAGTTCCTCAACAATTTTCTCGCGCAGCTCACGCCCTTTCTGTTTTACATGATCGGTGGCTATCTGGTCATTCAGGGGCGGTTGGATGTCGGCCAGCTCGTGGCCGTGATCGGCGCTTACAAGGACTTGCCCGGACCGATGAAGGAACTGATCGACTGGGATCAGGACCGGCAGGATGTCCAGGTCAAATATCAGCAGGTCGTCGAACAGTTCACCGTCGAGAATATCATCGCGCCGGAAATCGGAGCACTGACGATCGACGATCCCGATCCGATGACCAAGCCGCTGTCGGCGATCAGCCTGTCCATAGCCGACGATGGCGGCGCAATGCTCCTCAATCGCATCTCGCTCGAGGTCAAGCCGGGTGAGACGGTGGCGCTGGTCAGCACCGCAACAGGGGGAGCGGAGGCGCTTGCGGAAGCCTTTGCGCGGCTGACCTGGCCGGATAGCGGAAGGATCGTTTCGGGCTCCGATGACTTGCTCGATCTCCCCGAAGCCGTGACCGGCCGGCGCATATCCTACGCTTCGTCGGATGTTTTCCTGTTCCAGGCAAGCCTGCGCGACAATTTGCTCTACGGGTTGAAGCATGCGCCGCTGACATCGGTGACATATGACGGCGCCGCGGCGGACCAGCACCGTTGGAACATCGACGAGGCGCGCCGGTCGGGCAATCCGGATCTCGATATCCGCAGCGACTGGATCAACTATGCCTCCGCCGGCGCCACCGGCCCGCACGACCTCTTCGAAGCCGTGCGCCGGGTGCTCGACGCGGTTCTTCTGTCGCGCGACATTCTGGATCTTGGCTTGCGCTCTTCGGCCGACCTCAAGCGCCACACGAAGCTTGCCGGGCGGATCGTCGAATTGCGTGCGGCGCTGCGAACCCGGTTGGAGGAAGAAGGCCTGAGCGCGCTGGTGGTTCCTTTCGAACCGGGCGCCTACAACAAGGAAGCGACGATCGGCCAGAACCTGCTCTTCGGCGCCGCGGCCGGCCCCGAACTGGCTCACAAGGCACTGGCGTCCAATCCCTATTTTGCTTCCGTGCTGAAGCAAGCCGGCCTCGATCGCACGCTCTACGAAATGGGTATGGAGATCGCCGAACAGGCGATCGAGCTGTTTGCCGACCTCCCGCCCGAACACCAGTTCTTCCAGCAGCTCGCCTTCATGAGCGCCGAGGAGATACCCGCCTACGAAACCTTGCTGCAACGGCTCAAGAATCGCCCCTACGATGCGGTTTCGGAGAACGACCGCGCCATGATGGTCACGTTGAGCTTTGCCTATATCGAGCCCCGGCATCGCTTCGGCCTGCTGACCGACGAGTTGATGAGCAAGATCATCGCTGCACGCAACCAGTTCTATGAAAACCTGCCGGCCGAGCTGGAGAAAGCTGTCGAACGGTTTGACCCGGCCAAATATATCGCCGCAGCCACCGTCATGGACAATGTCCTGTTCGGGCGTGTCGGCAACAACCATCCCGACGCGCCGGACCGCATTCGCTCCATCGTCTATGATATTCTTGACGAACTGGGGCTTTATGCCGAGCTTCTGGATGTCGGCCTGGACTTCAACGTCGGCGCCGCCGGCAGGCGGCTGACCGGCGGACAGCGACAGAAGCTCGATGTTGCCCGCGCCTTGCTCAAGCGTCCCGATTTCCTCATTCTCAATCGGCCGCTGTCGGCGCTCGACCAGCGCGTGCAGGATAAGGTGCTGCGAAATGTGCTCGACGAAGCCAGACGCGACGGCCATTCGCCGGCAATTGTGTGGGTGGTGACGAATCCGGCAATGGCGGCGATGTTCGATCGCGTTGTGGTCTTTGACTCAGGCCAATTGGTGGAAGACGGAACACACGAGACACTCCTGGCGGGAAACGGTATCTTCAAGGAACTTGTGTCATAGTCTGGCAAACGCGAATTCAGGAAGGTTTGCGACAATGCTGCTCAAGGATGAAGTTGGAATGCTGCAACGCGTTCCCTTGTTCTCTGGCATCGAGCCGACAAAGCTCAAGCTGCTCGCGTTCACGTCCGATCGCGTGAACTACAGTGCCGGCCAGATTCTTTTCCGGCAGGGCGACGAGGCAGACGCCGCCTATGTCATCCTTTCGGGCAGCGCGGATATTCTGGTCGATTCCGACAATGGGCCGATCAAAGTTGCCGAATTGCTGCCAAATTCGATCGTTGGCGAGATTGCCATATTGTGCAACAGCTCCCGTACTGCCACCGTCAAAGCGGCAAGTGAGCTGGAGGCCTTGAGAATCCGCAAGGACCATTTCCTGAGGCTTATGAAGGAGTTTCCCGAAATGACCATCGAGATATTGCGGGTTCTTGCCGATAGGCTAAGCAGTACGACCGCGGACCTGATCGACGCACGAACGGCCGAGAGCGATTCACAGTTGCACTGAAGCGGCGAGCCGCTCTGTTTCTTTGTTTTGATGCAGTTTCCGGAACCGTGTCACACCTTTCCTGGAACGACTCTGGCAGCAGTTGGTTGGCTACGATGGGCGAAAGGGTGCATGGACGACGATTTCTTCCTTGTCAGGTTTTGGGGCGTGCGCGGCAGCATTGCGGTGTCGGGGCCAGAATTTGCTCGCTATGGCGGCAACACGATCTGCATCGAGATGCAATGCGGCAAGCATACGCTTCTGTTCGACGCGGGCTCCGGCTTGCGGCCTGCCGGCAGGACGCTTCGGGCGGCGGACGTCACCGATTTCGACCTGTTTTTCACCCATTGCCACTACGACCACGTCATCGGGCTGCCGGCTTTCAAGCCTATTTATGAACGAGGCATCAAAGTTACGCTTTGGTCCGGGCATCTGGCTGGACGCATGACGACGCGGCAGATGGTCGATGAATTCATTCGGCCGCCATGGTTTCCGGTGACACTCGGTGTCTGCAAGGCGAGCCTCGACTGCCGCGATTTCGCATCCGGAGACGTGCTTCGGCCGCGCGAAGGAGTTGTTGTGCGGACCGGTAGTCTTACCCATCCGGGCGGCTGCATCGGCTACCGGGTCGAATGGGGGGGCCGCGTCGTGGCGGTCATCACAGACACCGAGCACGAGCCGGGCAAACTCGATCCGGCGGTGCTCGGCCTGATCGAGAATGCCGACCTCGTCATTTACGATTGCACCTACACCGAGGAGGAAATGGAGCGCTACCGCGGTAACGGGCACTCGACATGGCAACAGGGCGTCAAGCTCTGCGAGGCGGCCGGCGCGCGCGGGCTTGCGCTGTTTCACCACGATCCGGCACGCACCGACGATGAGCTGGACGAGATGGAGAAACTGGCCAAAGACAGATTTGCCGGCGCTTTTGCGGCGCGGGATGGCCAGACGCTCACATTTCCAGTCTTGCACAAAAAGCGCTGAGCTATTTTCCGGCGCTGCGTTCTGTCAGTGTGCTGATCGGAAGCCATGCGCAGCCTTCTGCCCGCGCGGTGATCGTGAACAGCCGTTCGAGGAAAAGCCAGGCCGATTCATCATGGACGAGATGGTGGGTGAGCAGGCCGACCGGTTCGCCGCCGCCGAATGCACGCTGCAATTGCGCGACGATGGCCTGAACCAACAGACCATGATCGCGGCAGCCGCGCGTGCCATGCCAATCCATGATGTCGACATTGCTGTTGATGACCGCCAGGGAAGCCGGCCTTGGCGGCCCGAACACCGACAATGCCGCAAATCCTATCGATCGGAGGTCGGGTACCAGGCCGGCGTCGATCCGGTTCCAGGGCGGCACCAGCATCGGAACCGCACGTGCGCCGTGCAGGCCGCTTACACGCGACAGCCCGCCGGCCAGCTCATCCAGCACCACCTCGCGTGGCCGATGCGCGCCAAGCTCCTGCTTTTTTTGACCCTCGGGCGCATGATTTCGGTGCGCCCAGCCATGAATGGCGACCGTGGCATGCGGCGCCGCGTCAAGCCGGACGACAAGCGTCCCGTCGGTCCGGGCCGGAATGACGGCCAGAGTGACCGGCACCGCGAAGTCACCGGTGAGGTCGAGCAACCGATCGAGCGCCGGCGTCGGATCCACGGCGTCATCGTCGCGCAGCCAGAACTCTGCCTTGCGGCCCGCCCGTTGCCGGTGCGCCAGCTCGTCCACCAGGGGCTGCCAAGTCGGGTCGGATGTCATGACAACGGGATCATCTTGAGAAGTTCGGCCAGGCGGGCCTTTGCAGCACCGAGAGAGCGTTCTTCGAGAACGAAACGTCTGGCCTCTGCAGCCATGATGGTTCTTTCATCATTATTGGCCAGAAGCCTTGCAATTGCGGAAGCGAACGCCGCCACATCGCCTGGCGGGGTGAGAAACCCGGTCTGGCCATGCCGCACGACCTCCGGCACGCCGGCAATGTCCTGAGCCACCACCGGAAGGCCGGCGGCCTGTGCTTCAAGATAGGCAATGCCATAGGCCTCGCCGTAACCCGGCCAGACGTAGATTCCCCCGCGATAGAGGACATCCGGCACGGCGACCGGCTCAATCGCGCCAAGCCATTCGATACGGTCGGCGGGCAAGCCGGCGAATTGCGCCTTTACCTCGTCACGGGCAGGTCCGTCCCCGACGACCGACAGCGTCCAGGGGAGGTGGCCGATCAACCCGAGCGCCTGCGCCAGCATGCGATAGCTCAAGACCTTGTCGCCCGGGCGCATCATGGCGACGGTCACGAGGCGCATCGGATAATCCAGTACCGGCATTTCGTGGAATGCCGATGTGTCGATGAAGGGTGAAAGCATACCGAGAGCGGCGTGGGGAACAGCATCCGCCAGCCCCTGGCGATCCCTTTGCGTGAAGCAGATGTTCAGCGCCGCCTGCTCGATGGCTCGCGCCACCAATGCCTGGCTATCGGCCCACGAACCGGCGTTGCGCCGTTCGGAATAGGAGGCTTCGGCCGTCACATAGGGGACAGCAAAGGCCAACGCCAGCTCGGGCCCGATCAGGTCGGGCGCCTTGTAGTAGGGATGATAGGAGAACCAGAGATCGGGCTTGCCGTCACGGTCCCAAAGCCTTGTCAGTCGCGCGGCTTCGTCCCGGGCCTCGATCATGAGCGCATCGAAACTTTTCGGTTCCGGCTGGCGTAGATAGAAGCGCAACTCCGATGCCAGTTCGACGCTATGCCCGCCATGCTGCAGCGCCTGGACCAGCATCCGTGCCATCTGGCGGTCGCCGGAGACAACGGGATGATTGGGCGACTTCAGCGGGGCGTAGAAGGCAATTCGCATCGCGCGATCCTATCATCGCAAAGCCTGCCCAAGTCAATTTCGAGGCATGATCGACTTCACCTTCAAGCGCTGGAATGTGCTATCTGATGCTTATGGAAACAGCTGTCGCGTCCGACCCGTTCGTCGCTTCTTTGCCGGTCTTCGCAAAGTTCGAAAGCGTTGCCGATATCGACAACTATCGGCCTCTCCCCGATGGCTGGGCGCTGGCCACCGCCGACATCGTCGGCTCGACCAAGGCGATCGAAGCCGGGCGCTACAAAACCGTCAATATGGCCGGCGCCAGCGTCATTTCGGCGCTGCTCAATGCACTGGGCCGGCAAGATCTTCCCTTCGTCTTCGGCGGCGACGGCGCGCTCGTGGCGTTTCCCGGCTCGGCGCTGGAGATCGCCCGTAACGCGCTGGCTTCTGTCCAGACATGGGTGGCGGACGAACTGGACCTGACCTTGCGTGCCGCAATCGTGCCGATAAAGGACATAAGAGCGCAAGGCCTCGACGTTCGCGTGGCGAGGTTCCAGGCCTCCGAAGCAGCCTTCTATGCCATGTTCGCCGGCGGCGGCGGCAGTTGGGCGGAAGCCGAAATGAAAGCCGGGCGCTACCGCGTCGACCCCGCCCCGGCCGGCGCGCGGCCGGATCTGACCGGCCTCTCCTGCCGCTGGAACCCGATCGAAGCCCGGCATGGCGAAATTGTCTCGATCATAGCCGTGCCCGGGGCATCGCGCGACTTGCGTGGTTTCCAGTTTCTGGCTTCCGACATCATCACCCTTGCCGGCAGGCAGGAGCGCGATGGCCACCCGGTGCCGGTGGACGGTCCGGCCTATAGTCTCTTGCCCGCCGGTCTCGATGTCGAGGCACGGGCCACGGCGCCGCCGGGGCGGCGGTGGCTGGCCAAGCTGTGGGTGATCTTCCTGATGACGCTTACGGCCGTCACCGACAAATTGGGCTGGACGATCGGCGGTTTCGATCCGAAGGTCTACAAGCGCGAGGTGGCCAGCAATTCGGATTTCCGCAAGTTCGACGACGGCTTGAAGATGACCATCGACGTCGACGCGGATGTGTTGCAGCGGATCGAGAACCGGCTGAAACAAGCGGAAGAGGCCGGCATCTGCAACTATGGCCTTCACCGCCAGAAGTCGGCCTTGATGACATGCCTCGTCATCTCGCCGCTGCAGCGCGATCATGTTCACTTCATCGATGGCGCCGCCGGCGGCTATGCAATGGCTGCCGCAAGCCTGAAGGCGAAGGCGCCGGTCTGATGACGGCTTGGGGAATCGATTTTCCGCAATGCGCCGCGGCCATGGTTCTTGAGACCCGGCGAGCCCAACGGTGCCTGAGCCGACCAATTATTTGCGCGATGTCAGGATCGGGATTGCACTTCGCCGGCAGCCTCGCCACATAGTGTTGCAGGTGATTTGTGCGGTCGACGTCTGCTTGCTTCCTGCAAGGACAGTCATTCGGGATATTCTTCGCCGGCTTCTGCCCCCGAAGCCGGCTTCATTGACTTCGAGAATTTTGCGGATCAAAGGAGATGGCTCGTCTTCGACGGGTTTCGAGATAGCATGAGCACAGCGCAAGCAGAAATTTCCAACATTCTCATGGATAAGGTTGCCGATTGGCTGACCCAATCGGCGCTGGCGGGCGACGACCTGGAAACATTGGTCAAGGGTTTTTGTGAACGGCTGGCTGCTGCCGGCCTGCCGCTGAAGCGGGTGCATTTGAGCTTTTCGATGCTGCATCCGCTTTATGACGCGCTCGGTTTCACCTGGATTCGCGGCCAAGGCCTGGAAGTGGAAGGCTTCCGGAGTGAGAACGGCGTCCATTCCGACAGATTCCTGACCAGCCCATACTACCATCTGCTCAGCAACAAGCTCGACCATCTGCGGCGCCGGCTCGACCCGTCGGTGCGGTCGGAGTTTCCTGTTTTCGATGAGCTCAGGCTTATGGGCGTCACCGATTACATGGCTTTCGTCCATCCCTTCAACGGCGATACAAGTCAGGGCATGTTGGGGTCCTGGTCCACCGACAGTGCTTCAGGCTTCAGCGACAGCATGATTTCGGCGCTGCTGCGGATCCAGAACCATCTCGCCATAGCAAGCAAGATGGCGGTGCTCACCAAGCTCGCCGACAACATGATGACCACGTATCTCGGCGGTGACGCCGGCAGGCGCGTGCTGGACGGCCAGATCAAGCGCGGCGAGGGCGACACAATCCGGGCCGCGCTGGTGATGGGCGATATGCGCGGGTCGACAAGGCTCGCCGAAACCTCCGGCCGCGAAGTCTATATCGATACGCTGAACCAGTTTTTCGATGCCATCGCAGCACCTTTCAATCGCAAAGGCGGGCAGATCATGAGTTTCCTGGGGGATGGATTCATTGCCGTCTACCCCTGCGAAAGGCACCGGGCGCAGTCAGAGATCGCCTGCCAGGCTGCTCTTGCGGCTGCGCACAAGGCCAGCATGCGCATGATGGAGCTCAATCTGCGCAGAAAAGAGCAAGGACTGGGCGACATAAAATTTGGTATCGGCCTGCATGTCGGCAATGTGATGTTCGGCAATGTCGGGCTTACCGACCGACTCACATTCTCCGTCTTCGGCTCGGCTGTAAACGAGGTCCAGCGTCTCCAGACCCTCACCAAGAAATATCCGCACAGCGTTCTCGCCAGCAAGGACTTCGCCGGTTATTGCGGGGCCAACAGTTGGCTGACGCTCGGCGAGGAGGAACTGGCGGGCAGCAAGCAGAAGCTGACGGTGCTTTCACCCGATCTGTCGGGTGCTCTCGCACTCGATGAAGACGCTGCGCTGCAGCCGTTTCACGATCGGATATCGGACGCCGAGCAGGTCATGCTACTTCATCGCGATGCCGCGCGGCTGTCGGCAGGCGACCGGAGGAAGCTCCAGTAGTCACCACCATCCGATCTGGACGCCCTGGTATGCTGTCCGGCCGCCGGTCGCCGGGGAATTCGTTTCGAATCCAAGTTGCTCTGCGCTGACAATGCGCTAGTCTTGCTTTTTGGGGCCGGTCGGGAGGCGCCAGATTGGGGCTGGTGTGGGAATGGATGCAGGCGTTGATCTGCTGCGGATCGAGGATGTTGGCATCTCTTTTGCCATTGTCGGGGGACCGTTGCATGCCGTCAGGCGGGCAAATCTTCGCGTCCTGCCCGGCAAGGTCACCGCACTTGTCGGTGAGTCCGGTTCCGGAAAATCGGTTCTCAGCCAGGCGGTGATGGGCATCTTGCCGAACACGGCCCATGTTCGCGGCCGTATCCTGTTTTCCGATCCCAAAAAGCCCGGCACGACGCAGGATATCCTGCAGATGCCGCGAGACGGACCCGAAATCCGGGCGTTGAGAGGCAGCCGCATCGGCAAGATCTTTCAGGAGCCGATGACATCGCTGTCGCCGCTGCACACGATCGGCAACCAGGTCAGCGAATCCCTGCAGATTCATACGCACATGGATCGGACGGAGCGCAAGGCACGGACCGAGGAAATGCTCGGCCTCGTCGGGTTTCCCAATCCCAAGCGCGCCTACGACATGTATCCATTTGAACTTTCGGGAGGATTGCGGCAACGCGCCATGATCGCCATGGCGCTTATCTGCCGGCCCGCTCTGTTGATCGCCGACGAGCCAACGACGGCGTTGGATGTCACCATCCAGGCGCAAATCCTGCAATTGCTTCGTGGGCTCCAGACCAAGCTCAACATGGCAATGCTGCTGATCACGCACGACCTCGGCGTGGTCGCCAATGTCGCCGACGAGGTGGTCGTCATGTACCATGGCGAGATCATGGAAGCAGGCCCTGTGGAGGCAATATTCCGCCGGCCAGGCCACCCTTACCTGAAGGGCCTCATGGCAGCCGTTCCGCATTTCGACCTGAAGCCTGGCGAAAGGCTGAAGGCGCTCCGCGAGGTGCCGGTGAATGTTGGGACCCTGCTGGGCAAGCAGACGGCGCCGGAAGCGAAAGGGCCGGACGACATTCTGCTGTCGGTCAGGGATCTGAAAAAGGTCTACACCATCCGCAACTCCGGATGGTTCAGCGGGAGCCATCAGACCTCTGTTCGCGCCGTGGACGGCGTGAGCTTCGACATCAGGCGGGGTGAGTGCCTGGGCCTGGTTGGCGAAAGCGGCTGCGGCAAAACCACCGTCAGCAAGATCCTGATGCGGGCCGTCACCCCTACCGGCGGCTCCGTGATCTTCAACGGCCGCGACGGACCGATCGACGTCCTGGAAGCAGAGGGAGACGCCCTGCGCTTGCTGCGGGCGAAACTCCAGATGGTCTTCCAGGATCCGGTTTCGTCGCTTTCGCCTCGCATGACAGTGGAAAACATCTTGAGCGAGCCGCTGGAAATCCATCAACGTGGCAATGCCGCGTCCCGGCTAGCCACAGTCAAGAGCCTGATGCAGGCAATCGGGCTCGATCCGCGCTTCATCCAGCGTTATCCCCACAGCTTCTCCGGCGGGCAGCGTCAGCGTATCGGCATTGCGCGCGCCTTGGCGCTGGGGCCTGAACTGCTGATCTGCGACGAGCCGGTTTCGGCGCTCGATGTCTCCGTGCAGGCGCAGATCCTGAACCTTCTGAAGGACCTGCAGAAGGAACTGGGCCTGACCTACCTGTTCATATCCCACAATCTGGCGGTGGTGGACTACATGGCGGACCGCATCGCGGTGATGTGCGGCGGGCGTATCGTCGAGCTTGCACCGCGCGAAATTCTGCTCAGGAAACCGATCCACCCCTACACGCGCTCACTGCTCGCCGCAGTCCCCTTCCCCGATCTCGACCGGCCGATGGATTTCAAGACGCTGAAGCTCGGCGGCGCTTCCGACACCAGCGCATGGGGCCCGCAATTCCGCGACGAGGGCGAAGAGGATATGCTGTCGCCGCTCGATCTCGGCGGCGGCCATCTCGTGCTGGCCCGACGTTCGGCCGATGTCAGCGAGTTACGCCATTGATCAGCCGCCGCACTGTCCTTGGTCTCATGGCTTCGGCATTTCTGCCGGGCACGGCGCGCGCCGGCGATCTGGAGCCGGATTTTCTTCAGCCGCAGCTGAAAGCCAGGGCTCTGCCGCCCCTCGCGGAGCGCCTGCCCAAAAGCCCGCGCGCGTTGAACCTCGCGGCGATGGGCCGGCAGCCCGGCCAGTATGGCGGCACGCTGCGTACGATCATCGGCAGCCAGAAAGATATCCGGATGATGACGATCTACGGGTATTCCCGGCTGGTCGGCTATGACGAAAAGCTTAACTTTCAGGCCGACATTCTCGAAAGTTTCGACGTAAAGGATGATCGCGTCTTCACGTTCAAGATTCGTGAAGGCCATAAATGGTCAGACGGCAGCCTGCTGACGCCGGAGGATTTTCGTTATTGCTGGGAAGATGTCTGGCTGAACGATGAGCTTTCGCAAGGGGGGCTCGCCCCTGCCCTGCTGGCGGACGGCAAGCCGCCACGTTTCGAGATCGTCGATCCATTGACGGTGCGCTACAGTTGGGACGCGCCCAATCCCGACTTCCTGCCCAAACTTGCCGCTGCTTCGCCGACACCGCTTGTTTTGCCAGCCGCTTATCTCAAGCAGTTCCACAAGAAATATCAGGATCCATTCCGGCTCGCCGGCCTGATGAAGGAGAACCGGACCGCAAAATGGACGCTGCTGCACATCCGCATGTCGCGGCAGTATCGCCCGGAGAACCCGGATCTGCCGACACTCGACCCCTGGCAGAACCGGACCAAGCCGCCGGCCGAGCAGTTCATCTTCGAGCGCAACCCGTTCTTTCATCGAACAGACGAGAACGGCCGGCAACTGCCCTATGTCGACCGGATCATCATGAATGTCAGCTCGTCGGCGATCATCTCCGCCAAGACCGGTGCGGGCGAGAGCGACCTGCAATGCATGGGAATCGACTTCAGCGATTACTCCTTCCTGAAGGACGCGGAGAAGCGCTACCCGGTGAAGATGCATCTGTGGAAACGCACACAGGGTTCGCGGCTGGCGCTCATGCCCAATCTGAATTGTGCCGACCCGGTGTGGCGCGGCCTTTTGCGTGACGTGCGCGTGCGCCGCGCCCTTTCGCTCGCTGTGGACCGGCGCGAGATCAACATGGCCGTCTTCTACGGATTGGCGCAGGAAAGCGCCGATACGGTCTTGCCGGAGAGCCCGCTCTACCGGCCGGAATTCGCGAAAGCCTGGGTCGCCCACGATCCCGACCAGGCCAATGCACTGCTTGACGAGGTCGGGCTTCAGGCCCGTGACGATGACGGCCTGCGGCTACTTCCCGATGGACGCCCGGCGCAGATCATCGTGGAAACGGCCGGCGAAAGCACGCTGGAAACCGATGCGCTCGAACTCATCACCGATCACTGGCGCAAGATCGGCATCGCTTTGTTCATCCGGACTTCGCAGCGCGACATCTTCCGCAGCCGTGCGCTTGGCGGCCAGATCCTGATGTCGATGTCGTCGGGCATCGACAATGGCGTGCCGACCGCCGACATGAATCCATACCAGCTGGCCCCCACCATCGACGACCAGCTGCAATGGCCGCTCTGGGGCGCTTACTATCTGTCGCATGGCAAGATGGGTGAGGCGCCCGATGTTCCTGAAGTGGTCGAGTTGATGGCTTTGCTCAAGCGCTGGAACGGATCGACCGAATCCAGCGAGCGCGCCGAAATCTGGAACTCGATGCTGTCGATCTACACCGATCAGGTGTTCTCTATCGGTACGGTGAACGAAACACTTCAGCCGATTCTGGTATCCTCGCGGCTGCGCAACCTGCCTGACAAAGCACTCTACGGCTACGACCCGACCTCCTATTTCGGTGTCTATTTGCTGGACACATTCTGGCTTGGAGGCTCCTGAGCGTGCTTCGATATCTTGTCTGGCGCATCGCCGTGATGGTTCCAACGCTGCTGGTCATATCGGCGCTGGTGTTCACCATCATCGAACTTCCACCGGGCGATTATTTCGACAGCTATGTCGCTGAGCTTCGGGCCCAGGGCGAAGCGGTGGATTCCGACCGCATCCAGATGATGCGCAAGGAATATGGTTTCGACCAGCCGCCGGTCATTCGCTACTTCTACTGGGTGGGCGGGATGCTGCACGGCGATTTCGGCTATTCCTTCGAATATGAACTGCCGGTTCGCGACGTCGTCGGCGACCGAATGTGGCTGACCGTGCTGGTTTCCTTCGTCACGATCATCTTCACCTGGCTCATCGCCTTTCCGATCGGCATGTACTCCGCCACGCATCAATACAGCTGGGGCGACTACGGCCTGACTTTCTTCGGCCTTCTCGGCCTTGCCATTCCGAATTTCATGCTGGCGCTGATCCTGATGTATTTCGCCAACATCTGGTTCGGCACGTCCATCGGCCACCTCATGGACCAGCAATATCTCGGCGAGCCGATGAGCTGGGCCAAGGCGAAGTCGATCCTCGCCCATCTCTGGATCCCGGTCCTGATCATCGGCACCGGCGGCACGGCGAGCATGATCCGGCGGCTGCGCGCCAATCTGCTCGACGAACTGCACAAGCAATATGTCGTTACGGCGCGCGCCAAGGGCCTGCATCCGTTCAAGGCGCTGGTCAAATATCCGCTGCGCATGGCGCTCAATTTCTTCATTTCCGACATCGGCTCGATCCTGCCGGCCATCATCTCCGGCGCTGAGATCACGGCTATCGTTTTGTCTTTGGAAACGACCGGGCCGATGCTGATCAAGGCGCTGCAAAGCCAGGATATGTATCTGGCAGGGTCATTCCTGATGTTCCTTGCCTTCCTGACGGTTATCGGCGTGCTGATTTCCGACCTGGCGCTGGCGCTGCTTGATCCACGAATTCGTTTGCAGGGTGGCAGCACCAAATGAAGCAGGACTCGCCGCTGCCCGCTCCGGGTGCTCCACTGCAACACTACGTTTCCGGCGCGCCCTTCGACCTGCAGTCGGTCGAGGCGATGACGCCGGAGCAATCGAAGGTCTTTCAGGCATCGCAGTTGCGGCTGATGTGGTGGAAATTCCGCAAACACCGGCTTGCGCTTATATCCGGCATATTCCTGGCAGTGCTGTATTCCGGGATACTGATCTGCGAGTTCCTGGCGCCCTACAATCTGCACTCGCGCAACATGGACTACATCTATGCGCCGCCGCAGCACGTGCACCTGTTCCACAATGGCGAGTTCGTCGGGCCGTTCGTCTATGGCCGCCAGATGACGCTGGATATGGACACGCTCAAGCGGAACTACATCGAGAACCACGACGATGTTCAGCGGCTCCGTTTCTTCTGCAAGGGCGACACTTATCGGTTCTGGGGCCTGATCGAAGGTGACAGGCATTTTGTCTGTCCTGCCGAAAACGGGCAGCTGTTTCTGGCCGGCACCGACAGGCTGGGGCGCGACGTGCTCTCGCGCATGATCTATGGCGCACGCATTTCACTGACTATCGGCCTCGTCGGCATCAGTTTCAGCTTCCTGCTCGGCATCGTCATCGGCGGACTGGCCGGCTATCACGGCGGTATCTTCGACCTGATCGTCCAACGGATAATCGAAGTCCTGCAATCGATTCCCAGCATTCCGCTATGGCTGGCCCTGGCGGCGATCATGCCGATAACCTGGAGTCCGATCCTGATCTATTTCGGCATCACCGTCATCCTCGGGCTGCTCGACTGGACCGGACTGGCGCGGGCCGTGCGTTCAAAGCTTCTGGCCTTGCGCGAGGAGGATTACGTTCTGGCGGCGCAGTTGATGGGCGCCGGAAGCAGCCGCATCATCAGGCGGCATCTCATTCCCGGCTTCATGTCGCATCTGATCGCGACGGCGACGCTCTCCATCCCTGGCATGATCCTGGGCGAAACGGCGCTGAGCTTCCTCGGGCTCGGCCTGAGGGCGCCGATAACCAGCTGGGGCATCCTGCTCACCGAGGCGCGCAGCGTCAGCGTGATCGCGTTCTATCCATGGCTGCTTTTGCCGATGCTGCCGGTCATCCTCGTTATCATGGCGTTCAACTTCCTCGGCGACGGCTTGCGGGACGCCGCAGACCCCTACAAGTGATATCGCTGTTCCACCGCGCGGCCTGCCGAACACTCCACCCGGTATGACGCTTGTCGGCGGCCGGTTGCGTTATTGCAGGGTTCGTCGTTCGCCTTTATATGCAGCAAGCCTCGATCGGGGCTGCTGGTTCAGGACACACAATCGCATATGAGTCGCCTCGATAATTTCATCAGCAGGATGACCGCGCAGCGCGACATTCTCAATCGAATCTGCCCCGAGGTGGCGAAGATGGAGGGGCTTGTGCTTGAGCTCGGCCTCGGCAATGGCCGGACATTCCACCATCTGCGCGAGCTTCTGCCCGGGCGCCGGATCGTGGTGTTCGACCGCGAAGTTGGCGCGCACACTAGCTCAATTCCCGAAGCTGAAAACCTCGTGCTCGGCGAAATACGCGAGACGGGCCGCAAGTTCATTGGCATCGAAGCCGCCCTTGTTCATGCCGACATTGGCACCGGCTATGACGATCGCGATGCAGTGACCGCTACCTGGCTTCCCGATCTGATTGCGAGCCTGCTTCGCGTCGGCGGCTTCGCGGTCAGTGGCACGCCGCTCGATCACCCGCAGCTGCAACACCTCCCGGCGCCCACTTCGGAGCCCGCCGACCGTTATTTCCTCTGCAAGCGCGTGTGAGCGGTAGAGAACTCTTCAGGGGATCGTATAAACCGCAATCTCCCGCTCGATGCCGCGCAGCGAGACCTCGTGCGGCACGGGCGTCAGCGCGTTCCTGTGCAACAGATCGGCGGTGAGATTGTCGTCGACCACCGCACGCGTGGCGAAGATCGCCTGTGCGTTGGCGAGGTTCTGCACCCGCGAAGCAATGTTGACCGTCTGGCCGAAATAATCCTGCCGCTCGTTCATGGACACGGCTATGCAGGGGCCGGCATGAACACCGATCTTGAGCAGAAGGTCCTCGCGCCCGCTTTTGTCATTGAGCGCCCGCATGGCGTCGCGCATCCGCAGCGCCGCGGCAATCGCACGGTCAGGCGTCGCGAAGGTCGCCATCACCGCATCGCCGATCGTCTTCACAACCGCCCCTGCCTCCGCCGCGACGATCTCGTGCAGAACCTGGAAGTGCTCGCGTACGAGATCGAAGGCTGAAAGATCGCCCACCCGCTCGTAAAGCTCGGTCGATCCGCGCAGATCGGTGAACAGGAAGGTCAGGCTGGTGATCTTCAGGCGCTGGTTGATGTCGAGCGTATCCGTGCGATAGAGATCCCGGAACGTCTGGTTGGTGAGCAGGCGCTTGGCGGTCACGAAGGGCCGGCGCTTGCCCAGGAAATCATGCAATACCGGGCAGGCGATGAAGACCGTCGGCAGCACGCGCGTGTCGGTCCTGTTTTCCAGCGAAATGCGCAATGGGCCGGGTTGCATCTCCAGCGTCTGGCTCTGGACATGGTCGCGGTCGAAGGCCAGAGAGAGGTTTCGCCGCTCTTTTGCCGGTTCGCCCTTCGCGTCGATGAACTGGGCCGAATGCGTGACCGGCTCGAAGACGATGATGAATTGGGGCGGAAGCTGGATGTGCAGAACCGCCTTTTCACCGGGCGCAAGCTCGATATCTTCCAGCGAGAACGCTTCCATCTTTTCCGCCAGATCCTCGTCCGGCAGATCGGCCCCGGACGCCCAGTAGATCTGGCGGTAATATTCCACCAACGGCAGTTCGTGTGGATTGTGGGCGGCAATCCTGCGCACGCGGGGACTGACGGTGAATGTCACCTCGACCATCTCGTCGAGTGTCGGCGAATAGCCCTGGGAGCACAGCGCGCAGCTGTATTCGTCCTTCTGCATGGTTTTCAGCGTGGCGTTGGTGTCGAGCACGCCGCCACAGCCGGGGCACAGAACATTCCAGGAAATGTCGAAGATGCCCACCCGCGCCGCATGGAGAAAGGCGCTTATGGTGCGTTCCTCGTCGAGGCCATGCTTGCTGGCGAAGGCCAGCGCATTGATGCGGCAAAGTTCGCGGTCCTTGCCCTCGGCGATGGTTTGCCGGATTGCGTCGATTGCCTGCGGATCGACATCGGTCGATTGCCGCAGAAGCGAGAACAGATCCTGAGCTTCGGTCATCGTGCAGGCTCCGGAAATTGCGCCGCTAGAGCATGATGCCGAAAAGTGTGAAGCGGTTTTCGGACGACATCATGCTCTTCCTGATTCAGAGGCGGATTCAGATTTCAGGTCGGACAGACCTGAAATCATCCGGCTCTAGGCGTGTTGGCCGGACCGATCTTCGACCCGAACGCTCCATCCTACTGCTAAACGGACCGTACGGCCATTCGAATGGACAAGCCTGGTGACAGGTCAATTTCCATTTGTTGAATTCCAAACTATGATAGCCCATGGGGCATTCATCTCTGGGGTTTTCTCCATGCCGACACGCGACAACCCGCCATTTCCGGCGGCCCTGCGCCTTTTCTCGGCGGGGGTCATCATCGTCCTGATCGTCGGGGCCGGCCTGTTTTTCGCGCCTGCGCTGGTCAAGCCGCGCTGGCCCTGGGCCGTCACGCCGTTCAATGCCCGCTTCCTCGGCGGCTTCTACACCGCCGAAATGGCAGTGATGGCGGCGCTGCTGGTCTGGAATCGCTGGTCGCCCGGCAGGCTCGTGCTGGTCATGGCCTTCATCTTCACCGTCATCGTGTCGGCGGCTTCGTTCATCAATCTCGGTTATTTCAACTTCGAGCGCAAAGCCCCCTGGCTCTGGTTTCTGGTCTATCTTGCGTCAGCCGCGGTATCCGGGCTGTTCCTGTGGCGGGCAAGGGCCCGCCCTTCTGCAAAAGGCGTGATCTTGAACCCCGCATGGCGCGCCTACCTACCGGTGGAAATGACGATCCTCGGGGCCTACGGCGTCGGCCTGTTGCTGTTTCCCCTGACATTCGGTGGCTTCTGGCCATGGCCGATCGATGCTTTTCACGCCCAGGTCTACAGCGCCATCTTCCTCGCGGGTGCAGGCGGCACCTATCTCGTCTGGAGAAGTGCGCCGCGTGAGGAATTGCTGGTGCTCGGCCTGGCGCAGTTTCTGGTTGGCCTGCTTGCCGTCCTTGGCCTCGTCATCACCGACGCCGCCGTGCACCGGATCGACTGGACGGCGGCCGGGACATTGTGCTGGCTCGCCCTTTTCGGCTGGATCGGCATCAGCGGGATCCTCAAACTCTACGCCGCCCCCCGGCATTTTGCCGCGCAATCGGCATAGGTCGCAGAGACGGCTGGATTTTCAGGTGACGTCCGGTGCATCGTGCCGGGCATATTGCCTCTGTCCTTTGTTCTGACGCAATTCCGGACGGAAAACCGCTCACACTTTTCCTGGAATTGCTATAGCCGGAAAAGCCATGACCAGCACGCCACCCCTAGAGAAAATCCAGCCGCAGCTCCGGGCCGTCCGGCCAAGCGATGCCGAGGCGCTTTGCGCTATCTTCAATATGCCGGGCTTCCGCTGGGGCACGCTCAGGATGCCGTTCGAGATGGTGGAGCAGGTGGAGCGGCGCATCGCCAAGTCCGGCCCGGAAACCACCTGGATCGTTGCCGAGCTGGACGGCAAGGTTGTCGGCCATGGCAGCCTGATCGCACAGGGTTCGCCGCGCCGCTCGCATATCGGCGAGATCAATATCGGCCTCGATGATGGCTTTGTCGGCAGGGGCATCGGCTCTGCCATCCTTGGCGCGCTGCTTGACGTGGCCGACAATTGGCGCGCCCTGAAGCGGGTCGAATTAAGCGTCTATGCCGACAACGAACCGGCCATCCGTCTCTACACAAGCCACGGCTTCGAGGTCGAAGGCCGGCATGTGAAGGCCGGTTTTACCGACGGGCAGTACCACGACCTCCTGAGCATGGCCCGGCTGCGGTTCTGATGACCACCGTCCCTGCCCTTGCCCCTCCGGTGGACATTTTGGCTGTGCTGTCGCTGCTCTGCCCGGAGGTCGTGCGTGACATCGAGCAGAACTGGAATGCGCCGGTTTCCGATTATGCCCGCCATCTGTGGCGGCCGGTGGCAAGGCCTGCATCGGCCCTGTCGATCGCTGCCCGCTCGATCCTGCGCGACGTCCTGCAGCAGCGCCTCGGTGCGATCATGCAGCCCGAAGCGATCGACAAGGCCCTCGACGAATTCGACCACAGACCGGTTATCCAGTCCGGCCTGCACTGCCTGCTTCTGATGGATCGCATCACCTTCGATGCCCTGCTGCTTGCCTGGCTCGGCGCGGTCGAAAACGGGCTGTCGGCTTTTTTCGGCTTCATGGGAACGACCATGACCATGGAGACAACCGGCCGGGAGGGGCCGGGATGGCTGGATGTCGGCGACGACAAGGTCAATTTGTTTGGCATGGGCCGCCACAAACTGTGCCGCAAAAGCGCCTGCGCGGCCGGTCCCGTCGCCCTCAACGGGCGCGCGCTCGAAACGGTGGGCAATGAGACGGATGCCAGAAGCTGGCTCGGCACGCTGCTTGCCAGCCAGGACAAGGTATTTGCAACAGCCGCCGATGCGCTGACAGAACTCAACGAGCATCTGGTCGCCGATTGGGATCGTTCCGGCATGGCTCGGCCGGTTTTCGTCGATGATAGGCTGGCCGCGACTGTCGTTTCGCGGCATCTGGAAGATGAAGGCAGCCTTCTTTCCAGGCTGCTCCTCGAGCCCGCAAGGCGCCGGCGTCTCGACCATGCCTTGCAAGAAGCCGCATCGGGCCTATTTGGCAGGTTCCTGCCCAATGCCACGGCCTATTTCTGGGGCATCCGCGAGCAGCGCGTGCGCAAGCTCGTCCTCGAGAACGGGCGGCTGATCGAGCCTGACAGGCCGCATGGTCTTTCCATCCCGTTCGAGCGGCCGCATCTTCAGCAGGCACTGCTCGACGGCATGCTTTTGCCGGACTTGTTCCTGATGTTCCTCGCCCTTGCCATATTGCCGCGCGTGCGGGTCGTGGGCGGCCTGAGACAGATTGGCTATGTCGCGCTTTTCCACTCGATCCTGCTGGCTGCGCTGGATGAAAACGCGCCAGAAGAGCGCGATCTGGCCGCCGAGTTGCAGGTTCGGGAAAATGCCTGGGGCATGCGGGTCATCGATGAAAAGATCTCGGTCCGCGAGCAGCTTGCCGGCCTGCCGGAAGGGGCGCTCTTCCCGGACCTGCTGCGGCAATACCGGTTGCGGACATTTGCCGAGACGACCGACGACCTGAAACCGGTTCGCGAAAACGCCCGATGGCGCAAGATCGGCCGGGCCTCAGGCCTCTGATCCGGCCGGGCTTTAGCCAGTCATTGCACCACGCCGGCCTTGCGGAGCCCCTCGACCATGAGTTCGAAATCGGCAGGGTTCTTGTAAGGCAAGACTTTGCGACGGTGTTCCAGCGAATAGGCGGGATTGACGCGAAGCAGGTCCTGCCATGCCGCATGGGCCTGCTCCAAACGGCCCAGATGGCCGTAGCATGCGGCCAGAAGCGCACGCGAGACGTCGGTGACAGCGTTGCGAGCCAGCCGTTGCAGCAAGAGGTCGACGGCCTCTTCGTACCTTCCCAGTTGAAACGATGCCAAAGCCTGGAAGTGCAGAAGCACATCCGGAAAGTATGGATTCAAGGTCTTTCCCCGGGCGAAACTCTCTAGCGCCTCCGCGGGTCTACCCGAATAATACAGCGCCTCGCCGCGGGCGACGTGCGCTTCGGCGAAGTTCGGATTGAGGGCTATCGCGCGCTCGACCTCGCCGATGGCTTCATCGTGCCGCCGTGTGTAAAGCTTGGCCGATGCCAGTGCCCAGTGCGCCCAGGGATCGCTGCCATCCAGCGTTACCGCTCGCGTTGCTGCCTCTTCCGCTTGCGCCATCGAGTTCGACGCACCCCACCTGTTGAGGTAATCGAGCCCGTGCGTGAGGGCTAGGAAAGCGTGGGCAGAGGCAAATTTCGCGTCCAGTTCGATGGCCCGCTGCAAGAGCTCGCGGGCCGCGACGTTCGTGTCCTTCGTCAGCCGGTGCCACAGCTCCCGGCCCCGCAGGAAACAGTCATACGCCTCCGGGTTGCGCTGGTGTTCGGGCGCCAGCCGCAGACGGTCATCCTCGGTCAGATTGAGCGCCAGCGCACCGACGATGTGCTGCGTCACGTCATCCTGCACGGCGAATATGTCGGTCAGATCGCGATCGAACCGCTCCGCCCAAAGATGGCCGCCTGAGATTGCATCGATGAGCTGCGCGGTGATGCGTACCTTGTTCCCCGACTTGCGTACGCTGCCTTCAAGGACATAGCGCACGCCGAGCTTCGTGCCGACATCCTGCACATGGACGTTCTGGCCCTTGAAGATGAAGGACGAATTGCGAGCGATGACGAAGAGCTGTGACAGTTTGGACAGCGCCGTGATGATGTCTTCGGAGATGCCGTCGGCGAAGTAGTCCTGTTCGGCATCACCGCTCATATTGGCGAACGGCAGCACGGCGATCGACAGTTTCGGCGGCGCTGCCGCAGCCGGAGGGCTCGTCGGGGTTTGCGAGGTCGCGGCCACCTTGGCCCCGGCGCCGACTTGCAGCGAATACACTCGGATCGGCTCGGCGATGTTCTTGAGCTGTGTGCTGCCGAGATCGCTGACCGAGAGGTCAAGCCTGGCCTTGACCTGGCGATAGGCATCCTCGGACAGGCAGATGGCGCCGGGCGCCGCAACGCCCTCCAGACGCGAGGCGATGTTGACGCCGTCACCCATCAGGTCGCCATCGCTCTCTTCGACCACGTCGCCCAGATGGATGCCTATCCTGAACTCGATGCGGCGCTCCTGCGGTACGCCGGCATTGCGCTCAACCATACCGTTTTGAATCTCAACAGCGCAGCGCACGGCATCGACCACACTGCGAAACTCAACCAGTGCCCCATCTCCGGTACGCTTGATAACCCGCCCGTGGTGCACTGCAATGATCGGATCGATCAGGTCGCTGCGCAGTGCCCGCAACCGCGCCAAGGTACGATCTTCGTCCGCGCTCGCGAGCCGGCTGTATCCGACCACATCTGCAGCCAGGATTGCGGCCAGCTTACGGTTCTCGCTCATGGGTCGCCTCCTCATCTCCATCATAGCAGGAAGACGGCGGGACGAGGGAATTTTCGCAAATCACGGCCACGCAGCCGCCCGTATCGGCAGTGCTCCACCGCCGAACCCAGACCGATGCCCATTTGCGCTGCCGCTTGCCGGTTGACGACTATCGGTTCATCCTTGTGAATACCCCGGCCGTGACGAGCGTGGCGAGATCACGCGTCATGGCCCAAGGTCAAAGAGATAGAGCATGATGTCGTCCGAAAATCGCTTCACACTCTTCGGCATCATGCTCTGGTGAGGTGTCCATGAACTGCTCGGGCTGCGGTTTCGAGATCGAGGGCGGTTACGCCTTCTGTCCGAAGTGTGGCCGCCGCCAGCCCGTGCCATGCGCCAGTTGCGGCTACGCCTGCGCACCTGATTTCGAGTTCTGTCCTAAATGTGGGGCAAGCGTCGGTGCGTCCGCAAAAGCTGCCGAACGGCCTGCTCCGACACCAAGCCGCACCATTGCGCAGCCCTCTCGAGCTCCATCGCCGAACATCGAAAGCGAAGAGGGGCCGCATTCCGTCTCCGACGCCGATCGACGAACGGTAACGGTGCTGTTCGCCGATCTCTGCGGCTTCACGACACTCAGCGAGCAGCTCGACCCCGAGGTCATGCAGGCGCTGCAGAACGAACTGTTCAAGGAATTGACGGCGGCCGTGCAAGGCTTTGGTGGTTTCGTCGACAAATTCATCGGCGACGCTCTGCTCGCCTTGTTCGGTGCGCCGGTCGCGCATGAGGACGATCCGGAACGTGCGCTTCGAGCCGCTCTCGACATGATCGCCCGGACGGCGCGGCTCGGTGAAAGCACCCGCCACTCCGGCTCGCCGCTGCTGCTCCACATAGGCATAAACACGGGTCCGGTCGTTACTGGCGGATTGGGCATCGGCACCGCCAAATCCTATTCGGTGACCGGCGACACGGTGAATACGGCGCAACGCCTGCAATCGCTGGCTGCACCGGGTGAGGTGCTGGTGGGCGAACTCACGCACAGGCTGACCCGGCATGCCTTCTCGTACGAGTCGCTGGGCGATGTCGTCTTTCGCGGCAAGGCTGGCAGTGTGCTCGTCCACCGACTGGATGCACCGCTTGCGGCGCCGCGTGCAGCGCGCGGGCTCGAGGCGCTCGGCCTCAGTGCGCCCATAATAGGTCGTGATGCGGAGCTCAACAGAATGCTGGCGAGCCTTGACTTGGCGTGCGGCGGCTCGGCCCAGCTTGTCCGCCTCGTCGGCGAAGCCGGTATCGGGAAGTCGCGGTTGGTGAAGGAGTTCGTCGCCCGCGTCGGCGACGAGGATCGTTTTCGCAACGTCGCCGTGCGGCAGGCCACGTGCTCACCGCTGGGTGAACAATCATTTGGCGCCCTGGGTGCAGTGGTGCGCAGCGCTGCCGGGATGATGCAAAACGACAATGGGGACGAAATGCGGGGCAAGCTCGCAGCCTTGCTTGCCGATCTCGGCCTGCAGGGCGAGGAGGCGAAGCGGCTGATGCCTTTGCTCTACCATGTGCTTGGCCTCGGCGACCCCGATGCCACCTTGCAGCATGTCGAGCCCGAGCAGCTGCGGCGGCAAATTCTCTACGCGGTCCGCACAATCATAGAACGGCGGCTTGCGTTGTCGCCGCTGTTGATTGTCGTCGAAGACCTGCATTGGGCCGACTCCGTCTCGCTCGAGGCACTGCGTTTCGTGATGGACAGACTGGAACGCACGCGGCTGATGTTGCTGGTCACGCATCGTCCGGCGTCGGACAACGACCAACTCGACTCAAGTCGGGTCAGCCACACAGCGCTCAGGCTTTCGCCGCTCGACAGCGATGACGGACGCCGCCTGGTGGCGGCGCTTTTCGGCGAGAGCTGGGTAAACGCCGCAGGAGGGCTTCTCGACCAGATCCTCGAGCGCGCGGGCGGCAACCCGCTTTTCTTGGAGGAGATCGTTCGCGGCCTTATCGATCGCGGTGTATTGGTGCGCGAGGGCCAGCAATGGCGGACCGTGGCAGGCGAAGTCGCAACCGGCATCCCCGCCACGATCCAGGCAATGTTGCTTGCTCGCGTCGACCGGCTGCCGCAAGAGGTGCGCCGGTTGGCCCAGGAAGCCGCGGTAATCGGCCCGCGCTTCGATGCCACGCTTCTGAAAGGCGTGGCAGCCGACCCCGGCCGACTGGAAGCGGGCTGCGAACTGCTTTGCGATGCGGAAATCATCGAGGAAGTTGCCGGATCAGGCTCGGTCTCGTCGCAAAGCTACCGCTTTACGCAAACATTGCTGCAGGACGTGATCTACCAGAATCTGCTCCTGCAACGCCGGACCGACATCCACCGCAGGGTAGGTGCCGCCCTGGAGCAACTGTGCGGCGACAAGCCGGAACGGTTCGAGGATCTGGCCGTGCTCGGTCATCATTTCGCTCAGAGCGCCGAGCGGGAGAGGGGCGCGCATTACCTGCAGGCGGCGGGAGATCGCGCTCGCATGATATACGCCAATGACGACGCCCTTCGTTTCTACGAGCGAGCACTGACTGCGTTGGGCGCGATCGGGCAAACACCGCTCAAACTGGCAATTGCAGAGCGCATTGCCGATTTGAGCGGCCCGGCAGGCCGCCGCGAGATTGCACACCGCCACTACGAGGCGGTGCTGCAGGCCTATCGCGAGTCAGCCGATCGTGTCGCGGCGGCGCGCGTTTTGCGCAAGATCGGTCGGCTGTTTTGGGACGTGGGCAAGCGGGACGACGCGGAATCGCGCTACGCTGAAGCGGCAGCGCTCCTCGATGGAGCGGATGCCCCGATCGAGCAGGCGCATCTCTGGCAAGAACGTGGCCGACAGGCGTTCCGCAGCGGAGATCACACTCTCGCGGCAGAATGGGCAGACGCGGCGCTGGATTGCGTACGCTCTCTGACAACGGAACATGTCTCCGATGATGCCACCCTCGTGACCGCCGAGGCACTTAATACCAAGGCTGTTGCGCTGGCTCGCCTTGGGCGAAACCATGAAGCCGTGCGTGAGGTTGAGCGCAGCATTGAATTGGCCGAAGCCGCCGGTCTGCTGGGCGCGGCCTGCCGCGGCTACACCAATCTCGGGGTGCTCTACACGACCATCGATCCGGCGAAGGCGATGGAGGTCTGTCGGCGCGGTCTTGAAGTGGCGCGCCGTATTGGCGATTTGGGTTTCCAGGCGCGCCTCCTCGCCAATCTGGCGGTAGCTTGTTGTACTTTCACGGATCGCTGTCCAACGGAGGGCGTGCCTGCTGCCGAGAAGGCCATCGAGATTGACCGGGCGCTCGACCAGCGCGAGCACCTGCCAGTGCCGTTGATCGTGCTTGGGCAGATCCACCAGTGCAACGGCCATCCGGAACTGGCGATCGGCTTGTTCCACGAAGCACTGGAGGTAGCCCGCGAAACGGGCGAGCCCCAACTGCTGTTTCCGTGCTATGATGGACTCGCAACGCTTAATCTCGACCTCGACAATCTGGCCGAGGCCGAACGCTACTTTTCCCTGGCGCAGGGTATATGCGCCCAGCACGGGCTCGACCCGGAAGCGCTTGTGGTGCTGCCTTTTCTCGACTAGCCGGGATAGGGGGTTGGACATGTCCGCGCCTAGTGGATTGATACCGCTTCAACCGGGCGACCGGGCGCCGAACCTGATACTCGACGCCATTACCCAGGAAGGCAAGATTGCGCTTGACGACTTTCGCGGGCAAAAACCGGTGCTGGTCGGCCTGTTTCGAGGTCTGCATTGTGCGTTTTGCCGGCGCCACATCGCCGCTCAGGCGCGTCTCGATCCGGAGCTGCGCGAAAAGGGCGTGGAGAGCCTGACGGTGGTCAACACGCCGACCGAACGGGCGCGGCTCTATTTCCGCTACCATCCAATGCCGAACCTGCTTGCGGCGTCGGACCCGGAACGCGCTTCACATCGTGCTTTTGGACTGCCCAATCTCGAATTCACCGAGAACGAGACGAACTGGCCGTACAAGGTCGCGATGGCAGCGGCACAGGACATGCGGGTCGACATACCTGGCGAATTGCCCGGTCCCATGGATCCGATGACAGCCGCCGCAATCCTTGACAAGAAGGACCACTACGAACTGACCGAAGCCGACGAGCAGATGATGGCCACGGGACACGGACAACTGGTTGGTCAGTTCCTGCTGGACCGGCAGGGGATCGTCCGCTGGAGCTTCACGGAGGTCCCGGAGGGTGGGCGATACATGTTTGGCGCCCCAAACCCTAAGGAGCTGATGTCAGCCGTGTCGCAAGTCGCCCAATAATGAACTGACAAGTTCACCGTTTATCCGAGCACGGCCTCGACAGTGGCAATAAAGTCATCGAGCGAGCGGTCGCCGCGAATCTCGATGCGCGGAAGGTCGATGAGATCGCTATCGAGGTCCGCCGGCCCGTGCCTGCGGCCGAAGCCTACTCGATAGCCGCACTCCCTGGCCAGCCGGCCAAGCCGTCGGTCGGTGACGGAGAAGGGTGCCGCGAACGCCCTGGTTGGCCGGCCGGTCCAGCGTTCGATGAACAGACGAGAGCGCAGGAGCTCGGCGGCCAGGTCAGCGCTCGACAGACCATCGATGGCGCGATGCGTCGCCATGTGGCTGCCGAAGAAGGCGCCTTCGGCAGCGAGGCGTCGCACCGTCCCGGCGCCCATAAGCGGCGTCGGCGGACCGATGTCGGTGTCCCACTGTGCACTTTCGCCCACCAGGTCCGTCACCAGGAACACTTCCGCGGTCAGGTCGTTGGCGCGCAAGATCGGCCAGGCATGGTCGGCGAAGTTCTGGAAGCCGTCATCGAAGGTGATGAGCACCGGGCGGCCAACGAAAGGCTGACGGTTGGCGATGAATGCTTCCAGCTGCTCGGAGCCAATGGCGTGAAAGCCATTGGCGCGCACCCATGCCATCTGGCTGGCGAATGCGGCGGGCGTGAGCCGAAAACGAGCGAGCGCGGCCGGACCTTCATCGGCAACGCCGTGATACATGAGGACAGGGATATGCCGGCGCTGCTCGTTACGTGCGACGTCGCGGCGCAAGGCTCGCGCCCCACCCCAGACGATATTTCGCGCGACACCGATTTCGATGGGCGCGCGGATCGGCACATGATCGATCACCGTGTCCGTCGCCACCTCGTCCGGCGACAGGCGGCGGAAGCGGTCTATGCGGTAGAGCTCGGTCTGGATCGATTGCTCGAGGACGAGGCCTTCGGTCGCCGCCAGCGTCTCGGAGATCGCCTGGGCGCCGAATGTATTCCAGTCGAAGCCGGTCTTTTCGACATTGTCACGCAGCACGAATGCGTGTGCGCTGATGAAGCTGCCGCCAGGCGCCAACGCCTCGGCGAATTTCCTGGCGATGCGCCGTAGCTCGGCGAGATCATCGAGGTAGTAGAGCACTTCCGAACAGACGATCAGATCCATCTCACCCGGCAGCGTGTCGGCAGCGAAATCGAGTACGCCGAACTCGACATTCGGCTGATCGTTGCATCGGGCGCGGGCTCGCCCGACGGCTATGGCGGAAATGTCGGTTGCGGTCAAATGGCCGACGCGAGGCGCCAGCTGCCGCGTGAAGTGGCCCTCCGCGCAGGCCAATTCAAGCGCCCGCCCGATGGGACCGGGAGGCAGAATTTCGAGCTGGCGCTCGTATTTTTCCTGCTCATAGGACGAACCGTAGTTCCACGGATCCTCGGTCGCGAAATAGCTGTTCCAGAACGCCGTGCGATCCTTGTCGTGCTTGTCCGCGACCCGTGCGCGGCGCGGCGCAACAGGCTCTGACGGTTCAGCGCTCGACCGAACCAGGTCATGCGCCTGTGCGGCCAATTGCGCGAGTTTGCCGAAGTGGCTGTCCTGATCGGGCTCGCTTCCCGCCATGGCAAACGATGCCTCGGCTGCAGGCGTGTTTGACGTGGTCGCGCCGGCGCCCTTTTGCGGTGCAGGCGATCCTCCCGCAAGCCGCTCAGCAGGCACTACATCCAGGATCAATTCAATCCAATGATCGCTCGTCACCGTCCCGAGTGCACCGAACTGCACGACAGCCTGGATCCGGCCATCCAGCATCAGATGGGCATAGATCTGATCGATGCCTTCCGGCAGTTCGGTCGCGGTCGGATTGCGAGCGTCGACGCGAATTCCGAGCGTTCGCGCCAGCCTGCGCGGCGTGGCAAGATCGTCGGGTTCGAGAAGCATTTGCTCAAGCTGGTACTGGACGCGGCGAGCCGCTGCGGGATTGTCCCAGATCTTGCCGAGTTCGATGATCAATGCGGTGGTTGCGCTGCCGAACCTCGCCCATCCGGCAGCCAATTGCGCCGGCACCGACAGGCTTCCTGCCATGAGGCCATCGAAGATTACCTTGGCAATCTCATGCGCCCACTTGCGTCCCGCCGGGAGTGCGCGCAGGGGCTGCGGGTCGATCAAGCGCGAGCCTGAGCCGCATTCGGACGCGGCGTTCCGCAACGCCAGCCAAGCAAGCGCTTCAGATGCGGTGCCGCCTTTCGCCGAAATTGAACCCGAGGGATTGTGCGCCACGCCGTCTTACCTGCGCCTGGTTCTGAGGGAGAACAAGTGTCCCGCAACGCGCTTACATCGCCGGTCTGGAAAAAGCAAAAGGCGCCCCGAAAGGCGCCTCTTCATCGCTTGATTCCCCTAGAGGAAACTGGAGCGGGTGAAGCGATTCGAACGCTCGACCCCAACCTTGGCAAGGTTGTGCTCTACCCCTGAGCTACACCCGCTCACACGGCCCTTTGGCCGCAAGCCGGGCCTATATGGCTGAAGAGCGCGGCGATTGCAACAGGGAAATGACGGGCTTTTTGGTCGCGCCAAATCGCTTGGCGGAACCTTGTCGGCCACGCGGGTGGTTCATCGACTTCCCGCATGACGGTCTTGTCTCGGCGGCATCATTGGCCGTAAACGGCGTTGCCGCGCGCCGATACAGGGGAAGACCACCAATGCCGAAGACCGAAGCCGAGCTTTTCGCCTTTCTTGCCGATCTCGGCATATCAGTGTCGACCGTGCGCCATCCGCCGCTCTATACGGTGGCCGATTCGCAGTCGCTGCGCGGCGAGATACCGGGCGGGCACACGAAAAATCTGTTTCTCAAGGACAAGAAGGACAATTTCTTCCTGGTCAGCGTCGGCGAGGAGGCGGTCGTCGACCTGAAGCAGATCCACACGATGATCGGCGCCGCCGGCCGGGTGTCGTTCGGCAAGCCGGAGATGCTGATGGAGCTGCTCGGTGTCATTCCGGGCGCGGTCACCGTGTTCGGGCTGATCAACGACACCGAAAGACGGGTCAAAGTGGTGCTCGACCAGGATTTGATAGCACATGCGACAGTCAACGCGCATCCGCTGACCAATGAGGCGACGACGTCGATCGCGTCCGCCGACCTCATCAGATTCGTCGAGGCAACCGGACATGATGCTGCTATCTTGAAAGTCTCGGCTTGATCGCCACATGGATGGCGAAAACTGACCTCTAGTTAAGGACGTCGCGCTGCTCCGCTGGGCGCGATCGGAAGGGCGACGACATGAGCGACAACAACAATCCGTTTGGCGGCCAATTCGGCGGCAATTCTGGCCAGTACACCACGTCCGTGCAATATGGCGGCGCCGAGCCGGCCAAGTCGGCACTTGGCCCGACACCCGGCGCAGCACCTGCCGCTGGCGAGCTGATCAAGGACACCACGACCGCCACTTTCGCCGCCGACGTCATCCAGGAATCGCGCAAACAGCCGGTACTGGTCGATTTCTGGGCGCCGTGGTGCGGGCCCTGCAAGCAGCTCACGCCGCTTCTGGAAAAGGCGGTCAAGGCCGCCGGCGGCAAGGTCAAGCTGGTCAAAATGAACATTGACGATCATCCCTCGATCGCCGGCCAGCTCGGCATCCAGTCGATCCCGGCGGTCATCGCCTTCAAGGACGGCCAGCCTGTCGACGGCTTCATGGGCGCCATCCCCGAGAGCCAGATCGCCGAGTTCATCACCAAGGTCGGCGGCAAGGGCAATGGCGCGCCGCCGGTGGCCGAAGCACTGGCCGCGGCGGCGGAAGCGCATGCGGCGGGCGATGCGCAGACCGCAGCCGACATTTACGACGCCATCCTGGCGCAAGCGCCGGAGACGATCGAGGCGATTGCCGGGCTGGGCGAGCTTCTGTTCGAGGCCGGCGACAGCGACGGCGCCGAGGCGCTGCTGGCAACGGCGCCGGAGGCCAAGAAAAATGCGCCGGCACTTGCCGCGCTGCGTGCCAAGATGACGCTGGCTGCGGAAGCGGCAGCACTTGGCAATCCAGCTGAATTCGAGCAGCGACTGGCCGCCAATCCCGCCGACCACCAGGCGCGTTTCGACCTCGCCATGATCCAGAACGCCAGGGGCGAGCGCCATGCGGCGGCCGACAATCTTCTGGCGATTATAAAAGCCGACCGGACGTGGAACGAGGACGGCGCCAGGGCGCAGCTGCTGAAACTGTTCGAGGCCTGGGGCATGACCGACGAGGCGACGCTGGCGGCACGGCGCAAATTGTCGTCGCTGCTGTTTTCCTGAGCCGTTTGCCGGCCAAATTGCCGGGGCGTGGCTGTCGGGCCTTGCGGCCGGCGGCCGCCGCGCCAGATTAGGCCGATAACATCGCGCCCGAAGCGGGTCGGAGGAGTGAAGGTGCAGGTCGGAAACGCATTTTACCGGGTCGGCAAGGATCTGCCGGCAACCATTCCGGTGTTTCCGCTTGCCGGCGCGCTGCTGCTGCCGGGCGGGCGCATGCCGCTCAACATCTTCGAGCCGCGCTACCTGCAGATGGTGGATGAGGCGATCGCCGGCGCGCGGCTGATCGGCATCGTCCAGCCCAGCCTCAATGGCGCGTTGCGCGCCGACGGGGAGCCGGAACTGTGCAATGTCGGCTGCGCCGGGCGCATCATCTCGATGGCCGAGAGCGGCGACGGCCGCTATCTGGTTTCGCTGCAGGGCGTCTGCCGTTTCCGCATCACCAGCGAATTGCCGGTGAAGACGCCTTTCCGGCAATGCAAGCTGGCGCCGTTCCTCACCGATCTTGCCGAAGACCAGGCGGCAAGCGAGGTCGACCGGCCGGCGCTGTTGAAAGCGTTTCGCGCTTATCTGCAGGCCAACGATCTCGAAGCCGATTGGGAAAGCGTCAGCCGCGCCGAGAACACCATGCTGGTCAATGCGCTGTCGATGATGGCCCCCTACGGACCGGCCGAGAAACAGGCGCTGCTGGAGGCGCCCGACCTGAAAGCCCGCGCGGAGACGCTGATCGCCATCACCGAAATGGCGCTGGCGCGCGAGAATGAGGACTTTGGCTCCAGCCTGCAATAAGGGCTGAGCCGATGGCTGAAGGGGGATCCAATGGCTGCGGATGGGCGTGACGGCAAGTCGGTCAATGTCGATCCAAAATTGCTGGAGCTGCTGGCCTGCCCGCTGACCAAGGGGCCGCTGGCCTGGGACCCGGTGCGCGGCGAGTTGATCTCGCGGATCGCCAAGCTCGCTTATCCCGTGCGCGACGGCATCCCGATCATGCTGCCCTCGGAGGCGCGGACGATTTCGGCGGAAGACGTGCTGTCGCCGCCGCGATTGGGTGGGCCGGGCTGAGGGACCAGGGGTGGTTCAAACGGACCTCAGCCTAAGAAGCCATTCTGTTGGCGATCCTTCGCGCCCCCCTCTGCCCTTGCCGGCATTAATGTCATGGGCTCCCGACCGCCCTGCACTTGCCCTACTGAAAATTCCGCCCCTTGGGCATGACCCTTTCAGCTTTGTCCGAGAGGGTGGCAATGTCGGGCCGGGCAGCCGGCGTCATCTCTTCCAGCAGCACCGTCAGCCACGGTGTCAAATCCTCGATCTTTTCGGCGACGATGTGGATGACGTCGGATTCCGACTGCAGCTTGCCGGTGACCTTGACGAAGCGCGCGCCCATGACGATGGGCCGGAAACGGGTAAAGGTCCGCTCCCAGAAAATGACGTTGGCGACGGCCTTGTCGTCTTCTAGCGTCAGGAAGATCGCATTGCCCTTGCCGGGCCGCTGCCGCACCAGCACCAGGCCGGCGACCGAGACCCGCCTGCCGTCGCGCACCGAGCCGAGATTGGCATTGGGAATGACGCCGGCGCGGTCGAGCCGCTCGCGCAGAAAGGCGACCGGATGCGCCTTCAGCGACAGGCCGAGCGCGCGGTAGTCGTGGATGACGTGCTCGCCGAGCGGCATTGTCGGCAGTTTTGTCTCGGGCTCGAGTTCGCGCAGCCGGATCGCCGGCTGGTCGAACAGCGGCAGCCGTTCGGCGGCGCTCTTGCCATCCAGCGCGCGCACCGCCCACAAGGCTTCACGACGATCGAGGCCGAGTGAGCGGAAGGCGTCAGCCTGCGCCAGTCTTTCGATTTCGCCGACATCGAGGCCCGAGCGCAGCCAGACATCCCTGACGCTTGTATAGCCGGCGCCGCGCCGCGCGGTGAAAGCTTCCATACGCTTCTCGGCCAAGCCCTTGATCTGACGGAAGCCAAGCCGGACGGCGTACCGGGTCTTGATGACACCGCGCATTTCGGCATGGCGCGCCAGGATGCGGCCCGGATCGAATTGGGCTTTCTCCAGGGTGCAGTCCCAGTCGGAAAAATTGACGTCGACGTCGCGGATGTCGACGCCATGGTCGCGCGCGTCGCGCACCAGCTGGGCCGGCTGGTAAAACCCCATCGGCTGCGAATTCAGGATCGCGGCGCAGAACACGTCGGGATAAAAGGTCTTGAACCAGCAGGAGGCATAGACGAGCAAAGCGAAGGAGGCGGCGTGGCTTTCGGGAAAGCCGTATTCGCCGAAGCCTTCGATCTGCTTGAAGCAGCGCTCGGCGAAGTCCTTGGTGTATCCCTTGCCGACCATGCCGTCGATCATGCGCTGGCGGTAATTGCCGATGGTGCCGGTGCGCTTGAAGGTGGCCATGGCGCGGCGTAGTTCGTCGGCTTCGCCGGGTTTGAAACCACCGGCGACGATTGCAATATTCATCGCCTGTTCCTGAAACAGCGGCACGCCGAGTGTCTTCTTGAGAATAGCCTCCAGCTCTGGCTTTTGATATTCAGCCGCTTCCTTGCCCTGCCGACGGCGCAGATAGGGGTGCACCATGTCGCCCTGGATCGGGCCGGGCCGCACGATCGCCACCTCGATGACCAGGTCGTAGAATTCGCGCGGGCGTAGACGCGGCAGCATCGACATCTGCGCGCGCGATTCGATCTGGAAGACGCCGAGCGTGTCGGCGCGGCAGATCATGTCGTACACGTCGTTCTCTTCCGGCGGCAGGGTGGCCAGCACATAGGGTCGGCCGTAATCATCCCGGGCCTTCGGATAATGGTCGGTGAGCAAGGTGAAGGCGCGCTTCAGGCAGGTCAGCATGCCAAGCGCCAGAATATCGACCTTCAGGATCTTCACCGCGTCGAGATCGTCCTTATCCCACTCGACCATCTTGCGCTCGTCCATTGCCGTCTTGACGATGGGGACGATCTCGTCGAGCCGGTCGCGGGTAATGACGAAGCCGCCGACATGCTGCGACAGATGCCGGGGAAAGCCCATGATCTCGTTGGCGTGGGCGATCACGTGACGGGTCGAGGTCTCGTTGCGGTCGAGGCCGCCGGCATGCGCCTCCTTCTCGCCGAGCTCCGAGGTCGACCAGCCCCAGATCGAACTGGAGAGCGCAATGCGGACATCGTCCGACAGGCCCATGGCCTTGGCCACCTCGCGCAGCGCCGAGCGGCCGCGATAGCTGATGACGGCGGCAGCCAGCGCGGTGCGCTTGGCGCTGTATTTGGAGTAAATGTACTGGATCACCTCCTCACGCCGCTCATGCTCGAAATCGACGTCGATGTCGGGCGGCTCGTTGCGCTCCTCGGAAATGAAGCGCTCGAACAACGTGTCGATGCGCTCGGGGCCGACCTCGGTGATGCCGATGCAGTAGCAGACGATCGAGTTGGCGGCCGAGCCTCTGCCCTGGCACAGAATGCCCTCATTGCGGGCGAACTGGACGATGTCGTAAACGGTCAGGAAATAGCGCGCATAATTCAGACGCTCGATCAGAGCGAGCTCCTCACTGATGCGCTGCAAGACGGAAGCGGGGACGCCCGCCGGATAGCGCGTGGCGGCCCCCTCCCTGGCCAGACGCTCTAGCTCGGCCTGCGGCCCAAGTCCTGATTGCGTCGGCTCGTCGGGATAATTGTACTGGAGGTCGCTGAGCGAGAAGGTCAGTTCGCCGGCAAAGCGCAGCGTCTCGGCCAGCGCCTGCGGATGGCGGCGGAAGAGACGGGCCATTTCCAGCGGCGGCTTCAGATGGCGCTCGGCGTTGGCCGTCAGCTCCAGCCCGACCTCGGCGACCGGCAAATTGAGGCGGATGGCGGTGAGCACATCTTGCAGCGAGCGGCGCTCGGCGCTGTGATAAAGCACGTCGTTGGTCGCCATCAGCGGCACGCCGGCGATGTCCGCCATGCCCGCCGCCTGCTCAATGCGGAAACGGTCATTGCCGCGATGATCCGGCGCCATGCCTAGCCGCAAATTAGCGCCGAAGCGGTCTTTCAGTTGACGGACCAATGCCAAGGGATCGTCGGCATTCGCCGAGAGATCCGGCAGCACCGCCAGCGACAGCAGGTCGCCCCATTCGAGCAGGTCGCTGCGCTGGAGAAGGGTCGCGCCCTTCTCGTTTTCATCGCGCAGATTGGCTTGCGTCAGCATGCGGCAGAGATGGCCCCAGCCCTTGCGGTTCTGCGGATAGGCGAGAATGTCCGGCGTGCCGTCGCCGAACACCAGGCGGCAGCCGGGGTGATAGGCGAGCTTCTCGACCTTGGCCTGCTGCCAGGCGCGCACGACGCCGGCCACCGTGTTGCGGTCTGCCAGTCCGATCGAGGAAAAGCCGAGGAATTTGGCCGCCACCACCAGCTCCTCCGGCTTGGAGGCGCCGCGCAGGAAGGAGAAGTTCGACTGGATGCCGAATTCCGCATAGGGGATGACGGTCAGCGCGTTCATGCGAAGACCCCATGCATGAACCAGCGCGGCGGCACCTGCGGGTTGCCATAGAGGCCTTGCCGGTAGAGCCAGTAGCGGCGGCCGTCGGCATCCTCGATCCGGAAATAGTCACGCGTCGATGTGAGCGGATCGCTTGACGTTTCACGCCACCATTCCGGCGCGATGCGTTCCGGCCCCTCGGCGCGCGCGACCCGGTAGAGCGCGCGGCGCCAGCGGAAATTCATCGGCGGACCCTCAGGCATTTCGGTGGCCGGCACCTCGATCGGCTCGGGCGAACGGAACAGCCGGATCGGCCGTTCCGGCGGGAAGATGGTTGCGCGCGGCGCGTCTTTCGAGCCCGGCTTCCTGAGCGGTGTTTTGCGTTGTGGCGCTTCCGAGAACGGGATGGTGGCGATGGCGCGCTCCGGCAGATGGCTCTCGAGGGCGACCGGTTTCAGCACCGCACTGTCGCCGAGCCTGGCGCGGATGCGGTCGGCAAAGAGTGCCATGTCGGCGCCGTCATCCTCGGTCTCGCCGGTCAAATCGGCCTGCTGCATGTCGAAGCCGGCGGCCGCCAGCACCGAAAGCCGCACCAGGTCGAAGCCGTAGCCGGCATCGATGTCCTGTTCGAGCGCGGCCAGCCGCTCATGGAACAGGCGCTGGATAAGCTTGGGTTCGCGCAACGGTCGCGAGGTACCGACAGCGATGCGGCTGACGGCGCCGTCGACGCGAAACAAAAGCAGCGCCAGCATCCTTGCGCCCTCGCCGCGGCGTTCGAGATCGGCCTTCAGCGTCACCGCCAGCAAGAGCACCAGCCGTTCGATCTCGGCGGTCAGCACGACCGGCTCGGCCAGGTGGCGTTCGACCGAAAGCGGGGCCACGGGCAGGCGCGGCGATACCGCCTCGTCGAGGCGGCCGAGCGCCTGGTCGAGCCGCAACAGCAAGGTCGCGCCGAAGCGACGGGCGAGCGGCGCGCGCGGCGCTGCCATGACCGCGCCGGCGGTCCGCAGGCCGACGCTTTCCAAGCTGGCGCGGATATCGGCCTCGATGCGCAGTGCCGCCAGCGGCAAGGGGGCGAGCAGCGCTTCCTCCTCGCCGGAGACAACGATGCGGTTGCCGCAGAAGCGCGCCGCCGCCCAGGCTGCACCCGGCGTCGCGGCCAACCCGGCGCGGACATCGAAACCCTGCTGGAAAAACCGCGCAAGGATGTCGTCCAGCATGGCGCGCTCGCCGCCGAACAGATGCGTGCAGCCGGTGACGTCGAGATAAAGGCCATCAGTACCGTCGAGCGCCACCAGCGGCGTATAGCGATCGCACCAGTCGGCGAGGCCTTCGAGCAGCCGGCGATCGGCGTCCGGATCGGCCTCGACGATGTCGATCGAGGGATGCATGGCGCGCGCATCGGCAATGCCCATGCCAGGCTTCAGATGCAGCGCCTCAGCCCGCTCGTCGAGGGCCGATATGCGCTGGGCGTTGCGGTCGCGATGGCTGATCACGAGCGGTGGGTGAGATGGCGGCAGATGATCCGAAGGCCGGGAACGCCACGACCGTCCCAGGCGCTGGCGCAGGATCCGTTCTGCCGCCAGATGCGGGAACCACAGCGACAGAATTCTCTGCCCGTTTTTCGCGGGGCTTTCTTTCTTCGAATGCGTGTTCATCGGGGTTCCACTCCAGTGTGAATTGTCCAGGCAGAGCGGTGCGGCTCTTGCCGATGCTGACGGTGAAGGCAGGCCGGCCGATCGAGCCGGCGAGCGACCCGGCGATCGTCCGGCGGCTCGCCGCTGGTGCAGCCGACACGATGAGGCGCACCGGGGCGGCGGTCGGCTCGGCTTCGCCGGCCTGGCGCAGCAGGAACACCGGCCGGCCGGCGTTTTGGGCGCGCGCGTGCAGCCGGCGCGTCGCGGTGAGGTCGAGCCGCTGCGGGCTGCCACGGATTTCGAGGATGATTGCGGCGAGCGCCGTCATCTTCGCGGCCTCCTCGGCTACCCACAGCGCATCGGTGAGTTTCGGCGCCTCGGAAAACAGCAATTGCTCCGGTGCGATACCGAAAATGCCCTGCAATCCCCTGGCATAGGGAAAGCCGGCCTCGCGAAAAATCTCCGATGTGCCGATCCACAGCACGGGCAAGGGCTGGCCCTTGAGGATCAGGCTGACAAGCGACAGCACAAAGCCGGCGACGGCCCCGGCATTGCGGGTCTCAAGGCCATGGATTTCGCTCAAGGCGGCTTTCGGAAGGCCGCCGCTGAGGGCCGCATCGAGGCGCTCGACGCCGGTGGCCAGGAAAGCATCCGGCGAAGCCACGGCAAGCCCGCGCCGGATGATGGTGACATCGGCATCGGGTTCAGGCGCGGCGTCGAGACCGCCGCCAGGACCCGCGCGCAGCCCCTCGCCAGCCGGCGCGGCCAGGCGCTCGGGCAGCGTTCCCTCGATCTTCGCGATCTGGCGGCGCAGGGCAAAAACAGTCTCCCGCGCCACGGCTGATGTCGCCATGACGGTCAATTTCTCTCACAACTGTTCCTGTTATGTTCCTATAGATTCCAGAGGGTGCCGGAAGAGTCAAGCGGAGTCAGAAGGAATTTATTCCTTGATCAAAGGTGGCGAGGCCAACCTTGGACTTTGGTCGCAGCCATTCGGCGCAAAGAAACAGTCATTGGCCAGGTACCCGTCCATTTGCCGAGTCCGGAGGGAAAGCCTATATGCCGGATCAAAGGACAAAGCATGGCCCGCATCTACAAGACCCGCACCTGGCACGATGAACTCTCGCCTTCGATCGAGGAGATCGAGTTTCTGGCGCTGGAGGCGTACGCACATCTGCCCGACGATTTTCGCAAGCTGACCGGCGAGATCGTCATCATGATCGCCGAATTCCCGACCGACGAGATCATGGACGATCTGTCGCTGGAGACGCCGTTCGACCTGCTCGGCCTGTTCGAGGGCCGCGGCATCGCCGAGCGCTGGAACCCGCAGACCGGCGAAGGCCCGAACCGCATCACCCTCTACCGCCGCGCCATCCTCGACTACTGGGCCGAGAACGAAGAGACGCTGGGCGACATCGTCACCCATGTGCTGATCCACGAGATCGGTCACCATTTCGGCCTGTCGGACGACGATATGGAAAAGCTTGAAGAGGCGGCGGAGTAAGGCTGTGCGATATTCAGGTGAAGCCGGCCTGCGAACGGCAGCTTCCTGCGCTTCCGGTGCTCGCGTACTTCAAGTACGCTCCGCTCCGGTTCTCGGAAACCGCCGTTCTCGGCTCGGCCTGACCTGAATCTCGACACAGCCTGCGTCGGTGCCTGGCAAAGCTACCAGTCGCTCAGCTTGGTATCCGGCCCGTATTCCTGGCCGTCGATATCCTTCACCACCGACTGGCCGCAGCGCATCGATTTGGTCTTCTTGTCATAGGCGTAGGTCGGCGAGCCGTACAAATGCCAGCCCTTGTTCAGCGCCGCGGTTACCTTGTGACAGAAGGTGGAATCATCGGGGGCGGACAGAAAGCGGTAGAGTCTCATGGGTCAGGTCCTGTCGTAAGTTCTGTCTTGCAGGGCGGGATATTCCGAAGCCGGCTTAGGCAATCATGCGCCGATGGCGGCGGCCTTCGCCAGCAGTTTTTCGACTTGCGCCAGGTGCAGCCGTTCGACCATCCTGCCATCCAGCGCAATCACGCCCTTGCCGGCATTTTCGGGCAAGGCGAAAGCCTCTTTCACCGCATGCGCCTCGGCAAGGGCTTCGGGCGCGGGGGCAAAGGCGCGATTGGCGGCTTCGATCTGGGCCGGATGGATCAGCGTCTTGCCGTCGAAGCCCATGGCCGCCCCTTCCGTGCATTCGCGCGCAAACGCGTCGAGGTCGCGAAAATCGTTGGAGACGCCGTCGAGCATGTCGATGCCGCCGGCCCGCGCCGCCAGCACCATCTGCATCAGCCAAGGCACGAGGTAGCGCCGATCAGGCGTCGCCAGAATGCCGGTTTCCTTGACCAGATCGTTCGTTCCGGCAACGAAACAAGCTAGGCGCGAGGCCGGGTCGCGGCCGAGTTCGGCAATGGCGCCGATATTGAGCATGGCCTTGGGCGTCTCGATCATCGCCCAGAGCTTGACGCTGTCGGGGGCAAAATTATCGTCGAGCACGTCGCCGACTTCGAGGATATCGCGCGGCGTGGCGACCTTGGACAACAGGATGCCGTCGGGCGCGAATTTCGCCGCGGTCAGCAGGTCATCGTTGCCCCATTCGCTGGACAGCGCGTTGACGCGCACGATCATTTCGCAGCGGCGCCCATGCTGATTGGCAACTGGCCGGCTGGCGAAGATGCCGACCAGTTTGTCCCGCGCCGCAATCTTGTCGGCGGGGGCAACGGCGTCCTCGAGGTCGATGATGACGGCATCGCAGGCAAGCGTCGCGATCTTGGCCAGCGCCTTGTCATTGGAGGCGGGGACGTAAAGCACCGAGCGGCGCGGGCGGTAAGGTTCGCTTGTCATGGCCGATCTATGCCGCGTGTGGGCGGGGGAGGCAAGCGTCCGACCGGTACCTGATGACGAGCCAACTGCGAAAGCTTGCGCTGCCCCGCCCGTCCCGCAGCAGTTGCGGAAGGGGGCCTTTCCTCTCCCCCGTCGATCGGGGGAGAGGTGTCGAGCGGAGAGAGACGGAATTGTGGGGGGGGGCGGGGGTGTAGTCCCGTGTGTCGCCACGGGACGCGGGGTTTTTCAGCCATAGACGGAGGAGCTCGGGGGGGGG
>NZ_JAMYPU010000032.1:0-64854 GCF_040320535.1 Mesorhizobium sp. M0676 | reverse complement strand
GAGGCCAACCGATACATCAACATGGACGACCTGCGCGAGCACAAGAAGCTCGCTCTGCGCCAAGCCGCATGACCAGCATCATGGCTGCCCCATTTTGCAGAACTTGACGCACACAACCTTCGAGACCTAGCCCAGGCCCTTGGAGTCTGAATGTGAATCTATGGCACGAAGCGCGGCTGCCTGGAACCGACCGACCCGAGATACGTTCTGCGCCTCATGGATGAATTCATTGAACGTTTTGGGCAACAGACGTGGCTGCCTTTTTCCGTAATTTCAGCCAGGCTTTTGCTCGCGGCCGTCCTTGGCTCCATCGTTGGCATCGAACGCGAATGGCGCAACCGGCCGGCCGGATTGAGGACACACATCCTCGTCTGTGTTGCGACGGCTCTAATTGCCATCCTCACGATCGAGATTACTCACCTTCACGTCTTCGACGGTCAGGAAATCGCCATTGATCCTATCCGCTTGATCGAAGCCACGACTGCCGGCGTGGCATTTCTGGCCGCCGGCTTGATCTTCTTCTCCAAGGGCGAGGTTCAAGGGCTTACCACTGGGGCGGGCATGTGGCTGGCAGGCGCCATAGGCCTGGCGGTTGGGCTCGGGTTCTGGCAGATCGCGGCTTTGGCTACCTTGCTCGCACTTGTCGTGCTGGGTCTTCTGCAACTTGTGCAGGTCGGCAGCAAGGATCGTAATTAGATCCCGGCTCCTTCGAAAACGGGTTCGCAGCTCCGTTCGGGTAACGAACGCCACCCCCTATTATCCATGGCAGCGCCGATGGTTGACTTGGCGATGGGCAACGCTCTAGAGAAATGAACCGCAAGCTGGTCCGGAAGGACAGGTATCATTCGATACCAACTGTCGTTCACTGGGTCGGTTGATGTTCCTAGATGATTGAAAAGTCACGTTGGAGGGATGGCCGAGCGGTTTAAGGCACCGGTCTTGAAAACCGGCGTGGGTGCAAGCCCACCGTGGGTTCGAATCCCACTCCCTCCGCCAGATATTTGGCTACCGTGCTGAATTGCCTCTGTATTTTCAAAGAGGGCCAAATCTTTCCTAAGTTATTCCTAACTTCCTAAAACGAAGAAGCCTGCCACCGCGAGGCAGCGGGCCAGCGTGAGCGCAAACGTTGCGCCAGCCTCAGGATCAACGTTCGTCCTGGCGATAGAGCCGTTTGGTCGCTCGGTCGCTTTCCATGCGTTCTGCAGGACCACGGTGGCGTCGGGTCATAAGACCGTATGCCATCAATAGGGCCAGCAACAGTGGCCCACCAGCAACGACGATCAACCACATCACACTTTCAAACATGAGGCATCTCCTTCACGTCACAACCGTCAAGGAGAAGAACCGTTCCGTTCAAAGTTACAGCAACACCAGCACCTCCTGCGACTGAGGGCCGTTTTCCCATGTGACCGTTTCGGAAATCCGAGCTCCGCTGCAACAAAAGGCTGCGGCTGCACGTTGCGGTTGATCATTCAACCAGGAGCAAAGCAAATGGCCGACGACAAAACGAAGACGGACTTCCGCGATTGGGACCGCGTCTCTGCCGATGAGGATTATGAAGTCGAGTATTTCGCCACCAAGGCCGGCATCACCCCGCAGCAGGTCAAGGAATTGATCGCGAAGCACGGCAACCGACGCGAGACGCTGGAGCGGGAAGCGAAGGCTCTGGGGAGCGGTAGGTAGGCCGGCATGCCAGAGTACCAGGTGGAAGAGTGGCATGGAGAGGAGTGTGTCTCAACTCAGGCCACGAGCGCCGATGATCCGTTATCTGCGGTAGAGAAGGTCACGGGCCAAAGGGTGTCGCCTAGAGCGCTTCAGGAGCATTGGTTTCGTGTGGTCGATGAAGATGCGCGAAGCACGCATGAATTCAGCCTTGAGGACGGCGGCCCGGCTGTAGATTTCGCAAAATAGCCATGACCAGAATCTCGGACCTGCATTGGGACCAACGCTGCAGATAGGCGAGAAAGGTGCAGCCGCCGGGCGGACCCGACGGCTTATCGTCGATTGGATCGCTGCCGCCGCATAGGGCCTTAAGGCGCGGCCGGCGCCAGCTTGGCGGCTACTTGGTCGATCTTGTCGGCAAGTACGCTATTGGCCCAATCTGTCACCTCAGGGTCAACGGGCTTGTTGGCCATTTGGGCAAGGGCTGCATCGATCGATGGGACGTTGGCAGCGGCAGCTGTGGCGGCGGTCTGAGCAGCGGCCGCATCCTGGGTGGCGTCATCGAGCGCTGCCTGTGCTGCATCGAGGTCGGCCTGCGTCGGGACATCTTCGGGCAGGGTATTCGGGTCAGCCGCTTTCGCATTCAGCGCGTCGAGCGCCGCTTTGGCGTCGGTAACCGCCTGATTAGCAGCATCGAGCGCCGATTGAGCGTTCTTGGCTATTGCCGACTGTGTCACAAAAGCCTGCACGCCAGCGAAGTTCTTGCTCTTGGAGTGCATAAAGGCGTTGGCGTTGCGCTGCAGCGAGTTCAACCGGCCGAGCTTGGCATGGATATTCTTTTCCTTGGACACAGAAGGGGTAGCGGCCTTGGCGACCTGGCCCTTAGGGGCCTCGCCCTTGGCGGATGCCGACTTGCCGACCGAACCGCCGCCTCCGCCATTGCCGCCAGCATTACCGTTTCCTCCGCTATTGCCATTGCCGTTACCATTGCCATGGCCGTTACCATGGCCGTTGCCACCAGCAGCAGCCAGGGCCGGCGACACCAGAAGCGAGAACACCGCAAATGCAGCAAAAAGGGTCTTTCGGGATGTCATAACTACCTCCGAGATTGCCACCGCCACTAACCGCTATAGCGGGCAACATGAGGAATCGCTAACACAAAGGGTAAACTTAGATATAGATGTGTTTTCATTGCGAGAACGAAGCGGCCGGCCGGCGAAACGCCAACCAGCATAACTCTTTGAAATTGCTGAAGTAGATCACCCTCCTTGGAACTGGCCGGCCTTCCGAACTCAAAGGTCCTAGACCGCTCAGACCAAGGTCTTAAGCCGTGGTTTCGGCCGCGACTCAGAAGTCGTGACGGCGCGGCGACCTTCGGTAGTCGGCACCTATCGGCCTGAGGCCGAGCTCGACATCGATCCGCTGCAGTGTTCCCAAACACCGCCTAAGTGGTTGTATTCGCTGTCTTTTGATATAAGCGCTAGTCTGAGGTAAAATTTCGACCGGCATCTGGCGGGCTTACGTTATGCAGCATCGAACGTTCTTTGGCGGCAAGGTCACCGAGATCCCCACTTCGTTACATAGCGATCCCAGGGGAATGCTGACCGCTATCGAGTTCGGCGGTTACAATTTCCAAGCCGTGCGGGCGTTCATCGTCACCGCGCCGCGCGGCACGTCGCGGGGCGGACATGCACACGGCTCGGGCCGGCAATTGATGATGCAGCTGTCGGGCGAGATCGGCATCGAATTTCGCTACCAGGAACAGGTCGAACGGCTGACGCTCACCGCATCGAACCGCGCGGTGCTGGTCGATGCCGCGGTGTGGGCGCTGCAGACCTATGAAGGCGAGAACCCGGCTTTGCTGGTTTTCTGCGATACCGAATACGACCCTGAAAACTACGTATCGAACCCCTGATGACACTCATCGCGAAAGGAGAGGCCGCGATGCGCGCCAGGACATGACAGCGCCTCGCGGCAGAATGGCTATTCTCGGCGCCGGCATCATGGGCGCCAGCCTCGCTCTCATGATGGCCCGCAGAGGCTACGCGGTGTCCCTCTTCGACAAGGAGATCGAGCCGATGGCCTGCGCCAGCCGTTGGAACGAGGGCAAGATTCATCTCGGCTATCTCTACGGGAACGATCCCTCGTTGCTGACCGCCCGGCATCTGCTTTCGGGAGGACTGCGTTTCGGCAGGCTTGTTTCCGAGTTGATCGGAAGCAATCTGGAAGCGCACACGACCTTTTCGGAAGATCTTTATCTGGTCCATCGCAACTCGATCGTCGCTGTCGAGGCGCTGGGGGCGATCTTTGAAAGTGTGGATGTATTGGTGCGCAGCCACGCTGACGCCACCAGCTACCTTGCCGACGTATCGGCGGCGCGATCGAATCGGCTTTCCAAAACTGAATTGGCCGATGTCACCAACTCGGACCAGATCGTCGGCGGCTTCCAGGTGCCGGAGCGATCCGTCAACACGCGATGGGTTGCCGACCGGCTTTGCGCCGTGCTTCGGAGTGAACCCAACATCAGCTTGCGAATGGCGGCGAAAGTCCTGTCGGCACAGCCGGTGGATGCAATTGACGGGAAATGGCGCGTGGCGGTCGCAGGCGAGAAAAGCGAGGCGTTCGACATCGTCGTCAATTGCCTATGGGAGGGGCGGCTGGCTGTCGACCGCACGGCCGGCATCGAGCCGGTTCCCGGATGGTCGCACCGCTACCGGCTTTGCCTGTTCGGCCGCACCAGCCAGCCTGTCGATGTGCCGTGCGCGGTCGTCGCCCTTGGCCCATTCGGCGACATAAAAAACTATGACGGGCGCAACTTCTATCTCTCCTGGTACCCGAGCGGGTTGCTTGCGGAGAGTGGCGAATTGTCGATCGAAACGCCGCAAGCGCTCGATGCCGACGCACGACAGCGGTTCATCGGCGACGTTCGCGCCACGCTCGCCCGGTTGGTACCCAGTGTTTCCAGCATGTTCGACGATGCCGAGGAGCTTGAGGTACGCGGCGGCTTCGTGTTTGCGCAAGGGCGTGGTTCGCTCAGCGACCCGAAAGCCACGATCCATCGCCGCGACCAATTCGGGGTCAACCGCCTGGGCAACTACATCTCGGTCGACACAGGTAAATATTCGACGGCGCCGTGGCTTGCCGACAGGCTGGCGCGGCAAATCTGCGGGATCGAGTGAATGGGTGAGACAGAACAAAGCGGCGCGAAGCAGGTAGCGCAGAAACAAGTCCAGCTTCGATCCGGCTGGCGGCCGAAGGTCACGGCGCTGGTGCCATGCTACAATTCGGCGGCATTCATTTCGCGTACGCTGGACAGCCTCGCCGCGCAGACCTGGGACAATATCGAGATCCTGGTCGGCGAGGACAATTCGACCGACGCGACATTCGAGATCGTTTCAGCCTTCGCCAGCGGCCGCGACGATGTCCGTATCCTGCGCCGGGACAAAAACCTGGGATGGCTGAAGAATTCCAACGATCTGATGGCCAATGCCAGCGGCGAATTGATGTTCTTTGCCTTCCATGACGACGTCATCGATCCAAACTATATCGAGGCGCTGGTGCGGGCGCTCGATGCCAATCCCGAGGCCGTACTGTCGTTCAGCGATGTCGAAGTGATCGAAGTCAGCGGCGAAAGTGCCACGTGGAAGTTCGACCTGCTGAAGGGCTTGCAGGACGGTTTTGCGCGTGGCCGGGCGATGGCGCGCCAGCCGCATGGATGGTGGGTTCCCAATCGTGGGATATTCAGGGCCTGGGCGTTCCACCGTAGCGGCGGGATCAAGCCCAACAGCCAAGGCGAATTCAGCGCCGACTGGACCTGGCTTCTGCATCTGTCGCTGCTCGGCGGCTTTGTCCGCGTGCCGCAAGTGCTCTGCCACAAATACTACCGGGCGGGCAGCATCAGCCGGCGCTGGGACCGCAACAGCACCCAACGAAGGGCCTTGCGGGCGGCGGGGATAAGGGAGGTCTGGCACAGCGAGGCCGGCCTTGCACAAAGAGCCTTCCTCGCTGTCTATATCGCCTTGCGGCCGTGGCGGTGGGTGCCGCGATCGCGAGAAGCGCAAAGACGGCGAAACAGGCAATCGGTGCATGGCAGCCCGGACAAATAAGAATGGCGCCGGCGACGTATCAAAGCGGCTGCGCCTGCCCGGCTAACGGCGATTCCAGGCATATCCGGCTGCCCCAAAATGGCACTCCGGTTGATTTTTCACGCGAGTTATGGTCGTTCTCCCGCCCATGAAAAAACTATTCCTTGCGGCGCTGGCCTCGGTGACGCTGGCTTTACCCGCCCACGCGATGGACGCCGCCCTGCGCGCCGGCCTGCTGAAACTCGACCCGGAGACCCGGCTGGAGCAGAGATGCGACGCCGAAGTGCTCGACCGCATCAGCCATGACGACCACAAGTACAAGGCAGACCGCGTCGTCGCCTACGCCTTCGCTACGCCGGAAATGAAGGCCGATGCAATCCGCAGCCCGGGTGCTGCGTTCCGCAGCAAGGGGCAGTGGTACCGGCTGAAGTTCAAATGCGAGACGGCGCCGGACCATATGGAGGTCCTGCAGTTCCGTTACCGCATCGGCGACGAGATTCCGGAAGCCGACTGGGCGAAGTACAATCTCTACGACTGAATTCGCTGCGACCAGAATTCTCTCTGGCAGAACGGCCTTCCCTATTCCCGTGGCTTTCAGCGTCGGCCGTTGGAGCGGTTCAGCTTTTTATAGAGCAGCTGACCCACTCTAACTCTTTGTTTTTGCATAATTCCGGACGGAAAGCCGCTACGCACTTTTCCTGGAATTGCGCCGGCAGTCTCTTGACGCGCGGGAACCATACACGTTAGGGCGTCGGCATATCCGACGACGAACACGCCGATACAGCAAGGGGCTCCGGTCGATGGACATTTTCAGCGCTGCAAGCATGACGGCCCTCCTCCAGGTCATCGCCATCGATCTGGTGCTTGCCGGCGACAATGCCATCGTCATCGGCCTTGCCGCCGCCGGCCTGCCGGTCGAGCAGCGCAAGAAAGCCATCCTGATCGGCGTGTTGGCGGCGACTGTGCTGCGCATCCTGTTTGCCGCCGTCACCGTCAAGCTTCTTGCCATTGTCGGCCTGCTGCTGGCCGGCGGCATCCTTTTGTTGTGGGTGTGCTGGAAGATGTGGCGCGAGCTGCGGACGTCGCATGCCGACGAGTTCGAGGCGACCGAGGCGCTGTCCGATTCCGACCTCAACAGCGACAGAACGGTGGGGGGCAAGGCGCCGCGCAAGACGCTCGGCCAGGCGGCCCTGCAGATCGTCGTCGCCGATGTTTCGATGTCGCTGGACAATGTGCTGGCGGTCGCCGGTGCGGCGCGCGATCATTTTCCCGTGCTTGTCATAGGCCTGGTGCTGTCGATCGCCTTGATGGGCTTGGCCGCGAGCTTCATTGCCAAGCTGCTGCATCGCCACCGCTGGATCGCCTATGTCGGCTTGCTGATCATTCTCTACGTCGCGATCGATATGGTCTATCGCGGCGTTGTCGAGGTCTGGCCGCATGTCAGTCCTGTGGTGAGCTGACGCTGCCGGTCCCACAGCTTCTGTAGCAGCATGGGTATCTGCCGGAGGCAGTGGTCGCGTTCGCCGCAGCCGCTGCCCATACCAATGCCGCAATAAGTGTGGTACTGGCCGCCGATCCCGAAAAACCCGGATGTTTTCTCATGTCTGCGCCTCGCGTCAGTTTCGTCAGCCTTGGATGCCCGAAGGCGCTTGTGGATTCCGAGCGCATCATCACGCGCCTGCGCGCCGAAGGCTATGAGATCGCACGCAAGCATGACGGCGCCGACCTTGTCGTCGTCAACACCTGCGGCTTTCTCGACTCAGCCCGCGACGAATCGCTCAACGCCATTGGTTCGGCGCTTTCGGAAAACGGCCGGGTGATCGTCACCGGCTGCCTCGGCGCCAAGCCGGACGTCATCCGAGAGAAGCACCCCAACGTCCTCGCCATCACCGGCCCGCAGGCCTATGAGAGCGTGATGGCCGCGGTGCATGAGGCGGCGCCGCCCAGCCACGATCCCTATATCGACCTTCTGCCGCCGCAAGGCGTCAAGCTGACGCCGCGCCACTACGCCTATCTCAAGATTTCCGAAGGCTGCAACAACCGCTGCACCTTCTGCATCATTCCCGCACTGCGCGGCGACCTCGTCTCGCGCCCGGCGGCCGATGTGCTGCGCGAGGCCGAGAAGCTGGCCAAGGCCGGGGTCAAGGAATTGCTGGTCATCTCGCAGGACACCAGCGCCTACGGCATCGACATCAAGTACCAGACGTCGATGTTCGGCGACCGCGAAGTGCGGGCGAAATTCCTCGACCTGTCGGAGGAGCTGGGCAAGCTCGGCATCTGGGTACGCATGCACTATGTCTACCCCTACCCGCATGTCGCCGATGTCATCCCGCTGATGGCGGATGGAAAAATCCTTCCCTATCTGGACATCCCCTTCCAGCACGCCTCGCCGCAGGTGCTGAAGAACATGCGCCGTCCAGCCCATGGCGAAAAGACGCTGGAGCGCATTCGCGGCTGGCGCGAGGTGTGCCCGGATCTGGCGATACGCTCGACATTCATCGTCGGTTTCCCCGGCGAGACCGACGAGGATTTCGAGATGCTGCTCGACTGGCTGGACGAGGCCAGGATCGATCGCGCCGGCTGCTTTAAATACGAGCCGGTCCGCGGCGCCCGCTCCAACGATCTCGGCCTCGAACAGGTGCCGCAGGAGATCAAGGAAGCGCGCTGGCATCGCTTCATGCAGCGCCAGCAGAAGATCTCGGCGACGCAGCTGGCCAAGAAGGTCGGCAAGCGCCTGCCGGTGCTGATCGACGAGGCGCATGGCACGTCTGCCAAGGGCCGGACAAAATACGACGCGCCCGAGATCGACGGTTCGGTGCATATCCAGTCGCGCCGCCCGCTGCGCCAAGGCGACATCGTCACGGTCAAGATCGACCGCGCCGACGCCTACGACCTTTACGGCTCGGCGGTTTAGAAAATTACCAAAAAGGGCGCCTCCCGGCGCCCTCGGATTTTTGGCACAGCCCTCGGCGCGGTTTCGCAGTCGAAGCGTGCAGCCCGCGAAGTGAAAAAGGGCGCCGGGCGGCGCCCCTTCTCTTTTGCGTTTCCGATACTTACTGCGGCAACTTGTCGTCGACGCCCTTCACATAGAAGTTCATGCCGAGCAGCGTGCCGTCGTCGGCTACTTCGCCGTCCTTGAGCCACGGCGTGCCGTCCTGCTTGGCGACCGGTCCTGTGAATGGGTTCCAGCCATCTGCGATTTTCTTGGCGGTTGCCTCGGCCATCGCCTTCACATCGTCCGGCATGTTGGTGAAGGGCGCCAGCTTGACGGCGCCGTCCTTGATGCCGAGCCAGACATTGTCAGGCTTCCAGGTGCCGTCGAGCGCCGCCTGAACGCGGCTGATGTAATACGGCCCCCATTCGTCTGTCAGCGAGGTCAGCTGCGCGTTCGGCGCGAACTTGATCATGTCGGAGGACTGGCCGAAGCCGTGCAGCTTGCGCTCTTCCGCCACCTGCAGTGCCGCAGTGGAATCGGTGTGCTGGACGATGATGTCGGCGCCCTGGTCGAACAGCGCCTTGGCCGCGTCGGCTTCCTTGCCCGGATCGAACCAGGAGTTCACCCAGACGATCTTGGCCTTGAAGTTCGGGTTGACCGACTGCGCGCCGAGCATGAAGGAGTTGATGCCCATCACCACTTCGGGGATTGGGAAGGAAACGATATAGCCGGCGACCCCTGCCTTCGATTCCTTGGCGGCGATCTGGCCGAGCACGTAGCGGCCTTCATAGAAGCGCGCATTGTAGATGCCGAGATTGTCAGCGGTCTTGTAGCCGGTGGCGTGCTCGAACATCACTTTGGGGAACTTCTTGGCGACCTTCACTTCCGGGTCCATGAAGCCGAAAGAGGTGCCGAAGATGATCTTGCAGCCTTCGCGCGCCAGACGCTCGAAAGCGCGATCGGCATCGGGACCTTCCGAGACGTTCTCGAGATAGGCGGTTTCGACCTTGTCGCCGAGCGCCTTCTCCACCTCGAGGCGGCCTTGGTCGTGCTGGTAGGAATAGCCGAAATCGCCGATCGGGCCGGTGTAGACCCAGCATGCCTTCAACTTGTCGGCGGCCTGCGCCGACGCCGCCAGTGACATGGCGGCGGTCGTGGTCATCAACGCGATAAACAGTTTTTTCATTGTGTTACCTCTCTGAGTTTAGCCTTGGAGCTTCCCGTTTGTTTTTGTTGTCAACGATCCGGAACGAATGGCTGCCCCAAGGAAGCCGGCGTGTTCATCATCGTCAGACGCTTGTTGCGCGAGATTAGAACGAGAACCACGACGGTTGCCAGATAGGGCAGAGAAGAAAGCAGCTGCGAAGGCACCGGAATGCCAAATGCCTGTGCATGAAGCTGGCCGATCCACACCGCGCCAAAGATGTAGGCGCCGGCGAGCACGCGCCACGGCCGCCAGGAGGCGAAGACGACCAGCGCCAGCGCGATCCAGCCGCGGCCCGCGCTCATGTTCTCCACCCATTGCGGCGTGTAGACCAGCGACAGATGGCCGCCGGCAAGGCCGGCGCAGGCGCCGCCGAAGATGACCGCGAGATAGCGGTAGCGGATGACCTTGATGCCGAGCGCATGCGCCGATGTGTGGCTGTCGCCGATCGAGCGCAGGGTGAGGCCGGTGCGGGTCTTGAACAGGAACCACATGACGGCCGCCGTCAGCGCGATCGAGATATAGAAGATCGGGTCCTGGCCGAACAGCAGCCTGCCGACCACGGGAATGTCGGTGAGCACCGGAACGTAGAGGTTTGGCAGCCGCTCGCCGGGCTGGCCGACGAAGCTGGTCCCCATCATGCCGGACAGGCCGAGGCCAAGCAGCGTCAATGACAGGCCGGTCGCCACCTGGTTGGTGGCGAGCGACAGCGTCATCACCGCAAACAGCAGCGAGAACACGGCACCCATGGCGATTGCCGCCAACAATCCGATCCAGGGCGATCCCGTGAGATAGCTGGCGCCGAAGCCGCCGACGGCGCCCATGATCATCATGCCTTCGACGCCGAGGTTGAGCACGCCGGAGCGCTCGACCACCAGTTCGCCGATGGCCGCTATTAAAAGCGGCGTTGCCGCCGTGGCGATGGTCAAAAGGATGTTGACGGCGATGTCCATCAGCGGGCTTCCTTCAACTTCGGCGCGGCTTCAAGCTTCGCCGCGCTTTTCGTCAGCGCCATGCCGACCAGGCGAATGCGGTAATGGATGAGCGTGTCGCAACCGAGCACGAAGAACAAAAGCATGCCCTGGAACACGCGTGCCACCTTGTCGGAAATGCCGAGCGCGCTCTGCACCGCCTCGCCGCCGAGATAGGTCAACGCCAGCACCAGGCCCGCGGCGACGATGCCGAGCGGATTGAGCCGGCCGAGGAAAGCCACGATGATCGCTGTGAAGCCGTAGCCGGGCGAGATCACCGGTTGCAGCTGGCCGATGGCGCCGGAGACTTCCGAAATGCCGGCAAGCCCAGCCAGCGCGCCTGACAGCAGGAACGCAAAGAACACCATGCGGTTGAGGCCGAAACCGGCGAAGCGCCCTGCCCTCGGGCTGGAGCCGAGCACGCGGACCTCAAAACCCTTGAGCAGGCGGCTCATCAGCACCCAGATCAGCACGGCTGCAACAAGCGCGAAGACAAAACCCCAATTGGCGCGGCCGGCATCCGGCATCAGTTCCGGCAGGACCGCCGAGTCGTTGAACTGGATCGTCTGCGGGAAACCGTGGCCCTGCGGATCGCGCCAGGGGCCGCGCACCAACCAGTCGAGGAAAAGCTGGGCGACATAGACCAGCATCAGGCTGGTCAGGATTTCGTTGGTGCCGAAGCGCGTCTTTAAGAGAGCCGGGATTGCAGCGTAGGCGGCGCCGCCGACCATGCCGAACAACAGCATCAGCGGCAGCACAAGCGGGCCTTCGAACCCGGGAAACAGCACCGGAATGGCCGAGCCGAAAATGCCGCCGAGGATGAACTGTCCCTCGGCGCCGATGTTCCAGATGTTGGCCTTGTAGCAGACGGACAGGCCGACCGCGATCAGGATCAACGGCGCGGCCTTGATCGCCAGCTCATGCAGCTGCCAGACCTGGCTGATCGGCTCGATGAAGTAAATCCCGAAAGCAGTCAGCGGGTTGACGCCGAGCAGCGCGAACAGAACCGCGCCGGCGATGATCGTCAGAGCGAAGGCGATGAAGGGCGACAGCGCCGAAAACAGCATCGAGCGCTGTGGGCGTTTGACGAGTTCGAGGCGCATCATGCCGTCTCCAGACCATGTTCGGCGTGGCCGGGCTCGGCGCCGCCCATCAACAGGCCGATCTTCTCGAAAGTGGCCTCGGCGATCGGCAGCGGCTTCGACAATTCGCCGTTGTGCATGACCGAGATCGCGTCCGAAATCTCGAACAGCTCATCGAGGTCCTGGCTGATGACCAGAACCGCCGAGCCACTGCGCGCCAGTTCGATCAGCGCCTGGCGGATATGAGCGGCGGCGCCGGCGTCGACGCCCCAGGTCGGTTGGTTGACGACCATGACGGCAGGGCTGCGGTCGAGTTCGCGACCGACGATGAATTTCTGCAGATTGCCGCCCGAAAGGGCCGCAGCTTCCGGATCGGGCGCGCTCTTGCGCACATCCATCGCCACGATGATGCGCTGGGCGGCGGCATAGACCGCACCGCTTTTGACGGCGCCGCCGGCGCCGACAAAAACCTTGCCGTCGGTGGCGTGCCGCGACAGAAGCAGGTTTTCCGAAAGCTTCATGCGTGGCGCCGCGCCATGGCCGAGGCGTTCTTCCGGCACGAAGGCAGCGCCCATCAGCCGCCGGCTTGTGATCGAGAGCGAGCCGGCATCCTTGCCGCGGATGCGCACGGATGCGGCGTCCTGCTGCAGCACCTCGCCGGAGACGGATTCGAAGAACTCGCCCTGGCCGTTGCCGGCGACACCGGCAATGCCGATCACTTCGCCGGCGCGCACAGTGAGGGTTATGTTCTTCAGCGGGATCGAAAACGGGGTTGCCGGCTTGCGGCTGAGGGCGCGGATTTCGAGCAATGGCTGCGCGGTCTCGATGCCTTCGGCCGGCGCACGCACCACGGCCTTCACCTCGTTGCCGACCATCATGCGGGCCAGCGACGAAGCCGTTTCCTCGCGCGGGTTGCAATGGCCGACGACCTTGCCGTGACGCAGCACGGTGGCGCGGTCGCAGATGCGTTTGACCTCTTCCAGCCGGTGCGAAATGTAGAGGATGGATTTGCCCTCCGAGCGCAGGCGCTCAAGCGTTTCGAACAGCTTGTCGGCTTCCTGCGGCGTCAGCACCGAGGTCGGCTCGTCGAGGATGATGAGTTGCGGCGTCTGCAACAGGCAGCGGATGATCTCGATGCGCTGGCGTTCGCCGACCGAGAGATCGCCGACCAGCGAGTCCGGATCAAGCGGCAGGCCATAGCTGAAGGAAAGCGCCCTCGCCTTGGCCGCAATCGAGCTGATCGGTGAGCCGTCATCCAGAGACAGAGCGATATTCTCGGCCGCGGTCAGCGCCTCGAACAGCGAAAAGTGCTGAAACACCATGCCGATGCCGAGCTTCTTCGCCATGCCCGGACTGGTGATCCGCACCGCTTCCCCGTTCCAGAATATCTCGCCGGAATTGGGCTCCAGCGAGCCGAACAGCATCTTGACCAGCGTCGACTTGCCGGCGCCGTTTTCGCCAAGCAGCGCGTGGATCTCGCCCTTGGCGATGTTGAGGTCGATATGATCGCACGCCGTCAGCGTGCCGAATATCTTGGTCAGGCCACGAACCTCAAGCAGGTTCGCTCCATCATGATCTGCACTCACAGTGCCTCCCATCCGGTTCCCGGACATGTTCTGTTCCCGCCAGCATGGTATGCGCTGGCCGCTCTCGTGCGAAAGCAGCACCCACCTTGAAAGAGCTTCAAGAATTTCAGCGGAAACTCAAGGGGTAAAGATTGACCTGCTTCGGACAACAAACCGATCGCCCGGTTTTTCGGGTAAACATTGCTTGGCGTCGCGGCAAAACGCTGAAAAGCAAGGCAGATCAGGGGATCAGTATGGTCGTGCCAGTGGTCTTGCGCCCTTCGAGATCGGCTTGCGCCTTGCCCGCGTCCTTCAGCGCATAACGCTGGTTGATCTTGATCTCGACCGCACCGCTCAACACCACGTCGAACAATGCCGCGGCGGAGACTTCGAGGTCTTCACGCTTGGCGTTGTAGACGAACAAAGTCGGCCTGGTAGCGAACAGCGAGCCCTTCTGCGCCAGCAGCGACATCGAAAATGGCGGGATCGGTCCAGAGGACTGACCGAAAGAGACGAACATGCCGAGCGGCTTCAGACAGTCGAGCGAGGCCGGGAATGTGTCGTTGCCGACCGAATCGTAGACGACGTCACATTTCTTGCCGCCGGTGATGGCGGCGACGCCGGCGACGAAATCCTGCTCCTTGTAGTTGATGACATGGCCGAAGCCATGCGCCTTGGCGAGCTCGATCTTATCGGTTGAGCTTGCCGTGCCGATCACGGTGGCGCCGAGATGTTTTGCCCATTGTCCCAGGATCAGCCCGACGCCGCCGGCGGCGGCATGAAATAGGATGGTGTCGCCTGCCTTCACCTTGAAGGTTCGGCGCAACAGATACTCCGCCGTCATGCCTTTAAGCATCATGCCGGCGGCCTGTTCGTCGCTGATGCGGTCCGGCACCTTGACGACGCGGTCGGCGGCGACGACGCGCTCCTCGGCATAGGCGCCGACACTGACGGCATAGGCGATGCGGTCGCCCGGCTTCAGCCAGTCGATGCCTGCGCCGACCTCGAGAACCACACCTGCCGCCTCGCCGCCCGGGATCAGCGGGAAGCCGCCGGGCGGCGGATAGAGGCCGATGCGGTGATAGACATCGATGAAATTGAGGCCGATCGCGGTGTGCCTGACCAGGATCTGCCCGGCGCCGGGTTGTCCCGGATCGGCGTCTTCATAGGTCAGGACTTCCGGACCGCCATGGGCGTGGATACGGATTGCTTTGGACATTTGTGGGCTTTCCTGCGGTCAGGCTTTCTTAGTGTCCGGCTTGGCGCCGAGTTTGGGGAAGAACTGCATGATACCGCCGATGCAGGCGAGGTAAAGTCCGGTGATGGTGATGCCGACCTTGGTAAAGACGCCGACCTGTTCGCCCAAAACGCCGATCTGGTCGTAGAAGGCGGCAAGGGCCGCCTGCGCCAGCGCCAGCGCACCGAAAGCACACCAGAGCAGCGTCATGCCAAGATTGATTGGCCGCAGCCGCACCACCCGCACGGGATGAATGAAGTTGATCGGCACGAAGGTGAGGATGCCGGCCGCCACGACGACGCCGAAGGACACCCACTGTCCCGGCTCGATGACGAACAGCGTGAACACGACCATGTTCCAGACCACCGGAAAGCCTTTGAAGAAGTTCTCCTTCGTCTTCATTCCGGTGTCGGCATAATAGATGGCGCTGGACACCACGATGATGGCCGCCGACAGGAAAGACAGCCCTTCGCCCATGAAGCCGCGCTGGTAGAGCGCGAAGGCGGGGATCAGCACATAGGTGACATAGTCGATGATGTTGTCGAGGAGTTCGCCCGACCAGGTCGGCAGGATCTCCTTGACCTCAAGCTTGCGCGCGATCGGCCCGTCTATGCCGTCGACGAACAGCGCCAGCCCCAGCCACCAGAACATCGCCGTCCAGCGTTGCTCGCTTGCCGCCACCAGAGACAGGAAGGCCAGGAACGAGCCAGACGCGGTCAACAGATGCACCGAGAATGCCCGCGCCTGCGGCCAGGTGACCTTTTTCTTCGGCCTGGGTATCCGGTCGGTGATCTTTTTGGCGGCATTCCTGGCGGTTGTGTTCTTGCTCACGGGCCCCGCCAATCCAGTTTGCAGATTTCGGCCGAGCGGCCGGCAAAGTTCCAGTTGTGGCCGAACGCCCGCATCTTGCTTTTGTCGGACCTGGCCACGATGATCTCCGGCGCGATCCAGTATTCCGAGTTGCCGATCACGGTATCCTTCTCGCGATCCTTGCCGGGAATCGGTGTGACCGCCCCGTCGATGATCTTCGGTATCTGGAAAATACGGGTCTTGTCACGCGTCTCGTAGGTGATCGGCACCTGCTCGACACCGAGGAACTTGCCGACAAGGATCGACAACAGCGAGGTTGTTCCGCCGGCCTTCCCGGTGAAGATCCTGGTCAGCGCTTTCACCGCGTAGACGGAGGCGCGCTTGTCGATGAACAGGCCTGCGGTCCAGTTGCCGCGGCTCATAAAGCCGGGGATTTCCATGACCAGACCGAGATTGAGGCCGGACAGGTCGACCTCGCCGAAATGGCCTGCGTCGATGCGGAAGCCCGCCCAGGTCTGACAATAACCCTCCGTCGGCGGATGGCTGCCAAGCGACAGCACGCAAGGACAAAAAACCGTGCAATTGCAGGAGAGTACGAGCTCTCTTTTCATTGCCCAGCCTTGCTCTGCCATGGAATTCTCCCCCGTCATGCCGAGACTACTAGCAGGGCGACTACCCAGACAAGCAGTATCGCACCGGCCACTCGGGTTGGAAGGCTGCCGGTGGTCTGTTTTTCGATCAAGGTGAACAGGCCGATCAGCGCCATCCAGAACACGTTCATCGCGCCGACGGCAAACATCACCAGCATCAGCGCCCAGCAGCAGCCGAGGCACCACAGGCCCTGCTTCAGCCCTAGCCGGAAGATGCCACCCGGCTCCGCGCTCCAGTTGGAAAACAGTGTCGAGAACGGGTTCCGGCATTTTGTCAGGCAGGCCTGCTTGAGGCTGCTGAACTGGTAGAGGCCGGCAACCAGCAGCGCGGCCGCCGCGGCAAGGCCGCTCACCGGATCGAGCAATCGAGCGGAGGACGTAAATGCGTGGACGAGCAACGTCAGCACCGCGAAGCCGATAGAGGCGACAAGCCATGTCGAGAGGTAGCCGGCAGCCAGGACCAGCGGATGGGCCACCGGCTCGCCCTTGATGCGGGCGGTGTCGGCGATTTCACAATAGGTACGGATCATCGGCGCCGCCGACGGCAGCATCGTCGCCACGGCCATCAAAAACCACATCACGATCAGCGCCAGAACCGGTGCGCCGCCGGCATCAAGTGGTGCGGGCGTCAGGCACATGCCGAAGAAGCGGTCGAGGACATCCGGCAGCGGCAGTTGCGGCAGATATCGCAGGACCACATCGCCTGGTACGCCGGGGAGCCGGGCTTCGGCGCCGCGGATCGCCATGGCGCCGAGAATGAACCAGGCGAGCAGAATGCCGCCGGCGATGGCGATGTTGACCGTCAGGCGGGGGCTGCGGGCCAGGCTTGCCGTGGCGCGACCGGCGCGGTCGAGATGGCTGAAATCGTCCTGCTGGCCGGTCATGACAACCGAATGAGCCTAATCGCCGCGTTGATCAAGCCGCATGGTCTGACCTATATCCATGGGTAGACACCTGCATCGCAAACTGGAAGTCCAATTTGGATCATCGCGAGACAGCACGGATACTGGTAGCCGGCAGCGGCCCTGCCGGACTGATCGCGGCGCTCGGTTTCGCCGAGGCGGGCTTTCCGGTAACCCTGGTCGGACCCGAAGCAGGCGGGCCCGATGGCCGGACCACGGCGCTGATGAACCCTGCTCTCAAGGTTCTCGATCGGCTGGGCGTGCTGGCCGAACTTGCGCCGAAGGCCGCGCCGCTGAAGGTCATGCGCATCGTTGATGCGACCAGCCGGCTGATCCGCAGCCCGGTGGTGACTTTTCGCGCCATGGAGATCGGCGAGGAGCAGTTCGGGCTCAACCTGCCCAACAGTGCGCTGAACCCGACGCTGGCCAAGTCCGTCGCGGCCCATCCCGGCATCGAATGGCTGACGTCGATGGTCGAGAGTTGGCGTCTGGACGCCGATCAGGCGCATGCCGTCTTGACTGATGGTCGCGAAGTCTCGGCCGCGCTTGCGGTCGCTGCCGATGGGCGCCTGTCGCCGGCGCGCGAGGCGGCAGGCATAGTGGCCTCGGTGCGATCCTACCGCCAAGCGGCGCTGGTGCTGAATTTTGGCCATCGCAGCGAACACGGCTTCACCTCGACCGAGTTCCACACAGAGACCGGGCCGTTCACCCAGGTGCCGCTGCCCGGCAACCGCTCCAGCCTCGTCTGGGTGGTGAAACCGGAGGCGGCGAAGGACCTCGCCGCACTCGATGACGCGACGCTTTCCGAGCGTGTCGAGCAGCAGATGCAGTCGATGCTGGGCCGGGTGTCGGTCGAGCCCGGCCGACAAATTTACCCGCTTTCAGCGGCATCACCGGGGCGCTTCGCGCAAAACCGTGTGGCGCTGGTCGGCGAGGCTGCACATGTGTTCCCGCCGATCGGGGCCCAAGGTCTAAACCTCGGCATCAGGGACGTCGAGGATCTGATTGGAATCGCACGCGAAAATCGCGGCGACCCTGGCGCCGCAAGGGCTTTGGCCGCCTATGATTCCAGGCGCCGTCCCGACATTCAGGCGCGTTCGGGCGCGGTCAACCTGCTTAACATGTCGTTGCTGTCGGACATGTTGCCGGCGCAGATGGCACGCAGCGCCGGCCTCAATGTGCTCGGCAGTTTCGCGCCGCTGCGCGCCTTTTTCATGCGCGAAGGCTTGAGGCCGGGCAGCGGCTTTGCGGCGCTTACCGGCGGTTCAGGGAAACAGGTCCGGCGGTAAGATGCCGTGGCGGATCATGTAGAGCAGCCCGGTCACCGTCAGCACCGAGAGGCAGGTGGTGATCAGCACGCTGGCCGACGCGCGTTGCACCCAGACGCCATATTGCTGGGCGATGACGAAGACGTTGGTTGCGGTCGGTAATGCCGCCAAAAGCACGGCTGAAAAAACCCAGATTTCGGAAAAGTTCCCGATCCAGCTCAGCACGACGTAGCAGAGCGATGGATGCAGGATCAGCTTCAGCGCCGCGATCGACGCCAACTCATGCGGCACGCGGTTGAGGGGCCGGAGCGCAAGCGTCACGCCCATGGCAAACAGGGCGCAAGGGGCGGCCGCCCGAGACAGATATTCGAGCAGGCGATCGACCGGCTGCGGTGGGTGAAAGCCGAGATAGGCGGCGCCGACGCCAAGCGCGGTCGCGATGATGAACGGGTGCAGGACGATTTTCCTGACTACGCCGAGGATGAGCCGCCACGGCGATGTCTTGTCGTCGCCCGACAGCGCCATCATCATCGGCGCGATGGCGAAATGCATGATATTTTCGAAGCAGAAGATCAGCGCGACGGGAACCGCCGCTTGTTCGCCGAAGGCGAGCAGCGCCAGCCCCGGCCCCATATAGCCGATATTGCCGTAGGCCGCGGCCAGCGCCTTGATCGTCGACTGGGCGATCTCGCCGCGCGACGCCGTCACCGACCATACGAACATGATCGAGAAGATCGTGTAGGTGGAAAATACCGAGCCGAAGATGAAGCGCCATTCGGTCAACTGTTCGAACGGCGTGCGGGCCAGCAATTGGAAGAACAGGGCAGGAAGCGCGACATAGACGATGAAGGTGTTCATCCAGCCAAGCGCTTCCAGCGGCTGCCTGGTCATGCGCGCGACCAGAAAGCCGATGAAAATCAGCCCGAAGAACGGAAGAACAAGACCGACAATGTCAGACATTTTTGCCCTGGCCCGAAACCCCGGGACCGGGCTAGCCCGTAGCTTCATCGGGCGTCAAGCGCTTCGGCATTGAACTGACACGCCATCTGCGCCAAATAAAGCCTGATCCCAGACCTAAGTCGGGCTCGATTTTTGGCCACGGTGTGTGTAAATTCAAAGCCTTAGAGCGCTCTTCGCACATTCGAGGGGACGCCGGGCGCTCTAGAGGCTTAGTGGTGAGTATGATGAAAACGGCCAAATTTTCGATCGGACAGGTGGTTCGTCATCGGCTGTTTCCGTTCCGCGGCATCATTTTCGATGTCGATCCGCAATTCGCCAACACCGACGAATGGTACGAAGCCATCCCGGCCGACGTGCGGCCGCGCAAGGACCAGCCGTTCTACCATCTGCTCGCCGAGAATTCGGAAACGGAATACATCGCCTATGTCTCCGAGCAGAACCTGCTCGAGGACCAATCAGGTGAGCCGGTCCGTCATCCGCAGATCGGCGAGATGTTCTACAAGCGGCCGGATGGACGCTACGAGCCGAAACGCCAGTCGAGACACTGACATCACCTTGCATCGACGTGACGACAACAAAAAAGCGGGGCATGACCCCGCTTTTTGTCGCTCCGGTATCTGTCCCGGCGATTAGTTGGCGGCTTTGGCCTTGGCCTGCTCGTCCTTGAGCTTCTTGGCGAAGTCCTGGTTGTTCTTGACGACGAAATCCTGAAGTTTTTTCTGCCGATCCTCGATGTCCGACTGCTGCAGCGGCGCGCCGTCAAAGGCGCCGCTGAAGCCGGTCAAGGCAACCTTGATGGGATTTGGCTGACTTTGGAAGTTGATCGAGGTCAGCGTGATCGCCTGTCCCTTCTTGAAGGACGCGACGAGCGCGTCGGTCAGCGGCACTTCGGCAACGCAACGGTCGGCGAAGCAAATGACATAATCCAGCTTCGTCGCCTTGCCGGCGTCTATCTGCAGGGCGATGCCGGGGGGCACCAGGCGACCTGGGGGAACCGTGACCTGGAAGACCTTGCGGTTTACCTTGCCCTTCAACTCGATCAGGCTGACGCCGGTGACGAACTGGCCGTTGCCGGCAGTGATGATGTTCTGGACATTGCAGATGTCGACATCTTCCTGCTTGGTGCAGGCCTTGAACCAACCCTGCGGAATCTGTTGCTGTGCCGAAGCGGTGGGAAGTCCGGCGCCCAGAAAGCCGACCACGCCCGCGGCCAGGACCGAAAGGCGGTATGCGTTGCTGTTCAGGCTCGTCATGTCGTGCATTTCCTCTCAAATGATCCCGGGACCGGCTTCTTCGCGCCGTGTGGTCCTGCTACCTGTTGCCGAATTGAGGCAACAGAATGACTTCGGAGCGCGTGTTACACTGCATGAGCAGCCGAATCCAGCCCGCCGCCTGCAATTCTTGGCCTCGCAATTTGGCTCGTGCGATTTGGGTTGATGTATCTGGCCGGAGCGCCGCGGCGCCATGTTAGGGTGCACTCCGAATCATCAAGCCGCCCAGTAAGGAGACGGTCATGGGCCGCATTCTTGTTTGGCTGATCGCCGCAATTTCGTTCTTCGCCTTTGCACCCGGCGTGGCGATGTCGGAACCGAAACATGCCATCGCCATGCAGGGCGAGCCGGCGCTGCCAGCCGACTACCAGCATTTCGACTACGTCAATCCCGATGCGCCGAAGGGCGGCAACATCACTTACTGCGTCGTCGGGAGCTTCGACAATCTGAACCCGTTCATCCTGAAGAGCCTGCGCACCACGGCGCGCGGCATGCAGGACCTCATTTTCGGCAATCTCGTCTTCGAGCCGTTGATGATGCGCAACTACGACGAGGCCTTCACCCTCTATGGCCTGCTCGCAGACAGCGCCGATATGGACCCGGAGCGCAAATCGATCGAATTCCACCTTAATCCAAATGCGAAGTGGTCGGACGGTGAGCCGGTGACGCCGGATGACGTGCTGTTCACCTATGATGTCTTCACCGACAAGGGCCGCCCTCCCTACAGGGATCGCATGAGCCTGGTCGCCAAGCTCGAAAAGACCGGCGATCACAGCGTGCGCTTCACCTTCAATGACAAGGCCAATCGCGAGACCCCCTTGATCATCGCGCTGACGCCGATCATCCCAAAGCACGCCTTCAACAAGGATACCTTCGACAAGACGACGCTGAAGCCGGTGATCGGCAGCGGTCCCTACACCATCGACAAGGTGCAGCCGGGACAGCGCATCGTCTTCAAGCGCAATCCGAATTACTGGGGCAAGGACATCCCTTCCAAGCGCGGCTTCGACAATTACGACCAGATCACCATCGAGTACTTCCTCAACGCCAACGCCAAGACTGAAGCGTTCAAGAAAGGCATCTGCGCCATTTACGATGAGGGCGATCCGGTCAAGCGCGAGCGCGATATCGATTTTCCCGCCTTCCATCGCGGCGAGGTGATCGCCGAGACCTTCGACACCGGCATACCGCCCGTGGTGACCGGGTTCCTGTTCAACACGCGGCTGGAGAAGTTTTCCAATCCGGAGGTGCGACGCGCGCTCGGCATGCTCTACGACTTCGAATGGGCCAACAAGAACCTGTTCGGCGGTAAGTACACGCGCACGATGAGCTATTGGCAGAATTCCGAACTTTCCGCGCTCGGCCATCCCGCCAGCGACAGGGAAAAGGCGCTGCTGGCGCCCTACCCCGGCCGCGTGCCGGCCGATGTCATGGACGGCAGCTGGCGCCCGCCGGTGAATGACGGCACCGGCCAGGACCGTAAGGTGCTGAAGGTGGCGTTCGACCTGCTGAAGAGCCAGGGCTACACCGTCAAGGACGGGGTCCTGCTGGACCCAAAGGGAAACCCGTTCGGTTTCGAGATCCTGACGGCCTCGCAGGACGAGGAACGCTTTGCCGCCATCTATCAGCGCTCGCTGGAAAAGATCGGCATCGCGGTGACCATCCGCAGCCTCGAGGCCGACCAGATCCAGTCGCGCAAGCAGCGTTTCGACTTTGAGGTTCTTGTCGGGTCGAGCGGGTTCAGCAACTCGCTGTCTCCCGGTATGGAGCAGAACCTTCGCTGGGGTTCTTCAGAGGCCAAAAGAGAAGGTTCATTCAATCTGGCCGGCGTCGCCGATCCGGCGGTCGACGCGGCGATCGACGCGATGCTGAGAGCACGGACCAAGGAAGACTATGTCGCCGCCGTGCGCGTGCTCGACCGATTGCTGATCTCCGGCAATTACATGGTGCCGATGCAGTACAACGCGCAGCAATGGCTCGCTTACTGGAATTACCTGGACCATCCCAAAAAGACGCCCATATTCGGTTATCAATGGCCGACCTGGTGGCGCAAGCCGAACTGAGCGTGGCCGAGATCGGTCTCGCTGAAACGTTCGGCTGCAGGAGATCAAGATGAGCGATGACAATTCCATTACCGTCGACGTGGTTTCCGACGTCGTCTGCCCCTGGTGCTTCGTCGGCCAGAAGCGGCTGGATAAAGCGATTGCCGCTGCCGGCGACGTTGAGGTTCATGTGCGCTGGCGGCCGTTCCAGCTCGACCCGACCATCCCGCCCGAGGGCAAGGACCGGCGCGAATACATGCTGGCCAAATTCGGCAGCGACGAGCGCATCCGTCAGATGCATGCCCGCGTAGAGCCGCTCGGCGAAGCCGAAGGCATCAATTTCGCTTTCGACGCCATCAAGGTCGCCGCCAACACGCTGGACGCGCATCGTGTCATCCGCTGGGCCGGTGCCGCCGGTGAAGCCGTGCAGAACCGGCTCGTGCGCCGGCTGTTCCAACTGTATTTCGAGAAAGGCGGCAATATTGGCGACCACGCCGTGCTGATCGATGCCGCCCGCGAGGCCGGCATGGACGCTGCCGTGGTCGAAACGCTCCTGCCGACCGATGCCGACGTCGAGGAGGTGCGCACAGAAATCGCCACGGCATCGCGGATGGGGATCACCGGCGTGCCGTGCTTCCTGCTCGAAGGCAAATACGCCGTCATGGGCGCGCAGGACGCCGACACGCTGACTGATGCCATCCGCCAGGTCGCGGCCGCAAAGGCCAAGGGCGAACTGGAAAAGGCCGGCTAGAGCCTGTTCCATCCCGATGGAAATCGGGATGGGCTCTATCTCCTTATTTGAGCATGATCTGATCCGAAAACCGGCAACCACTTTTCGGGATCATGCTCGGGTTATTTCACCGTCACCTTGGCTTTGCTGAGGAAGAAGCCATGCCCGTTGCTGCCCGTGCAGGTCAGTCCCTTGGTTGACGACTGGCAGGTAAACGGCCCTTTGCTCCAGCTGTTGCCATAGGCCAGCTTCGCGACATCGCTGCAGCAGCCCTGCTCTCCCGGATTCTTGATCAATGTCGCCGGGCCGTTCGGCCCAAGGATCACGGTGACGTAGCTGGGCTCGACGCGCGAACAGCTCAGTTCCGGACCGCCATCCTGTGGTTCGTAGGTGCTGGTGCCGCCCTTCGGCGTGTAGATGCAGCCGATGTTGCCGGACGGAGCATTGAACTCGATTTGCCCTTCGGCGCTTGCCGGAATGGTCTGGCTGACGGCATGCGCAAGAGGCAGCCAGGCAAAGAGCGTCACCATTGCGGGAACGGCTGCGCGTGCAAGCATTGGGGAGCTTCCTTGTTGGGGACCGGACATGCATCGGTGCCGACAGTGCCCGGCAAGGTTCATTCCAGTGCGCTTGATTGTCAAACGGTGTTGAGCTGCAGCTAAAAAGCGTGGGCCAACTCATGAGCAGTCGCCGTGCAGGAGCGACGATCTTGCGTGCCCAACCATGATGGCCGGTGAAATGATTCGGGCGGCCTGGGGCGATCACGGACGGCAATTTTTCGGGCGATCCGGTTAGCGCGCGGTGGGAAAACCGGCCGACGGGCAGGCCTTTTGGTCACAAAGCCGTGTATGAGCCTTCCCTCAGGGAATATATTCGCACATCTGAGCGTTCTCGCAACACATTGAAACAAAGGACAAATTTGACCCAGAGACGGCGATCTCGCAGCACCAACTGTTGCCTCATGGCAACGGCGGGTGGGCTGCTTCACATTCGCCGGCATAAAATTCATAGAAAATGATCAATTGGTGTTACTATCCGTAACAAAACTAAAAAAGGTTTGGGCGGGATTGTGATTCGGGTCGACGGACCGCGACGTTCAATATCGGCACTTTGGAACCGCGACGCCCCCGCCGGGCCGTCGCCCCTGACGCCAGTATCGTCGATGCGGACCTTCTGGGGACTGATGCGGGCCTACTGGTTCTCGGACCGGTGGAGAGAGGCCTGGGCTCTCACCGTCGTCCTCGCACTCATCATAGCCCTGTCGAGCAAGGCCGACGTCTGGTTTACCGTGTTGGCGGGCGAACTGGCAGCCTCAATCGCTTTTTTTCACGACGCCGCGAATACCACGCCCCTTGAATCGGTGCTTACCAATGCCGGCCTGCTTGTGCTGCTGGTCGTGTTCAAGGACATGGGAATCATAGGCGCCTGCAAATTTGTATCGGCGACATTGCATCGCAAATGGCGCGCCTGGTTGAACGCGCGTTTCAATGCGGCGCTGCTCGATACCAACCATACGCACTACCACGCTCAGAATGGCTCGCCAGATGCGCCAGCGCCCGACAACATCGATCAGCGCTTGCAGGAATCGATCAAAGACATGGCGGGCGGCGCCATCGGGCTTGCCCAAGGTGTCTTCGGCGTCTTCACCTCACTTTATTTTGTCGGCGGCGCTTTGCTGGCGAATTCCGTGGAGGTAAAAGGCCTGGATGCCCTCGGCAGCTATGGCAGCGCCGTCCTCGCTCTGCTGGCGGTTGCCATCTATGTGCCCGTCAATACCTGGATCGCGATCAAACTCGGCGGAATGCTGGAGTGGCTCAATGTCAGGATGCAGAAGGCCGAAGGCACCTATCGCAGCGAGCTGATCACCTTGTTGCGCCGCAGTTTCCATGTGTCGGCGTCGCAAGGCGAAGACGTGCAAAAGACGATACATGGACGGCTCTATCTGGATATCGATACCACCTGGTCGAAGCTCAACATCGTCAACACCCTCTATGCGGGATTCGAATCGGTCTATAATTTCGTCGGGGCCAAAGTTGTCGCCTACGGACCTGGTCTGGTGCCGTTCATCCACAACGGCGTCGACCTCAAGGGCTACATAACCGGTTCCGAGCAGGTCAACGCGCTGATCAGCAAATGTTCCTGGTTCATCCATGTCATGCCGAGTCTCGCCACCTTGCGGGCCAACAGCCAGCGCGTCATCGAGTTGGCGCACGCCATTGAAAACGTCCAACAGCCGCAGGAATTCTACAGCCAGACCGGCCGTTCCGACTTCCACTATGCCAGCCAGAACCCGGTCTTCGGCCTGACCATCCAGAAGCTTGAACTGGCGCATCAGGGTGAAGACGCCACGCCGTTCCTGAGCGCAGCCAATCTGCGCTTTCGGCGCGGCGAGTGGGCATTCCTCAAGGGCGAATCCGGCTGCGGCAAGACTTCGCTGATCAAGGCGATCAACGGCTTGTGGCCTTATGGCCGCGGCACCATCGTCTTCCCTGACGGTGTGAGGAGCTTCTATGCCGCCCAGGAGGTCAAGCTGCAGCTGGTGTCGCTGAAGCAGCTGGTGTGCCTGCCCGGCTCCGAGGACGACTATGGCGATGCGCAGGTCGCGGCAGCCCTGCACAAGGCCGGCCTTGGCGATTTCATCGAACACATGGCCGATGAAAGCCGCGAGGGAAAGATCTGGGACCAGCTGCTGTCCGGCGGCCAGAAGCAGAAGCTGGTTGTGGCCCGCATCGTGCTGCAGCAACCGGGACTGCTGTTCCTCGACGAAGCGACCGGCGCGCTCGATCCCGATGGCAAGATCGCCTTCCATCAGGCGATCAAGGACAATTGCCCCGATGTCACGGTGATCAGCATCATGCACGAGGCGGTGGCGCCACGCTCGGCCTCGGGCGAGGAATTCTACCATAGCGTGGTCGCGATCGCCGACGGCGTCGCCACCAAGAGGCCGCTTGTTCCGAACCTTCCGCGCGAGCTCACCACCATCCTTACGCAGCCGCGGCCGGTCGAGGACAAATGGATGCGTTTTTCACGCCGGCTGAAGCAGAAATAGCAGCCACGCCGAAGCGCGTTCCGCCACTGGCGGCGGGGCACTCGCTCCCTCCCCTTCAATAATCATCACAGTCTCGCGATTGGGCCGGCTCCCGGCTGTTTTCCGCCACCCCCGCGATTGACTCGCCAAGATGCGCTCCTATGTTGCGCCCGCTCGCTGAATTCCAACTCGAACCCGCGAGCAGAAAGGTCACCGCGCCATGCCTGGCGACAGTAGTCGAACGCAACCGCCGTCCGCCTCGATGTGACCTCTAACGGCTCACGTCCCGCCGGACGGCAAGGAGTGAGCCATGAACGAATTTACCCCCGTCGTAGCGGGCGACGATGCCGTCGCTATCGCGCGTATCCTTGCCAATGATCACGTCGCCGATGTCGTCGAGGCCCTGAACCGGGAAGCTCGCGATACCGCGATAGAACTGCTTTGCGAAATGCCGTTCGAGCGGCTGGTCGAGATCTTCGACCAGCCTGAACTCGACGGCGCCTCCGATCTGGCCGAGGCGCTGCCGCGCGCCAAGGCGTGCAAGCTCCTGACCGCCATGTCGGTCGACCGCGCCGCCGATATCCTGCGCGAACTGGACGAACCGGCGCGCTCCGAGCTGCTCGGCGGGTTGGTCCCGCCGCTGCGGGCAACGCTGCTTTCCATTCTCGGCTATCCCGAAGGCAGCGCCGCCTCAATCATGACGACCGAATTCGTCAGCGTGCCGTCGGACTGGTCCGTCGGGCGCACGCTCGACTATATCCGCAAGGTGGAGCGGACGCGGGAGACCGTCTACGCCATCTACATCGTCGATCCAGACACGCATGTGCTGGTGCGCTCGACCGGCCTGCGCCGGCTGATCCGATCCTGTCGGTGGCGCCGGATCGCGCCCCGGTGACGGTGACGCCGCTGACCGATCGCGAGACACTGGCGCAGACGATCTCCAAATATGACCTGCTCGCGGTTCCCGTCGTCGACCACGGCAAGATCCTCGGCATCGTCACCATCGACGACATCATCGACACCATGATCGAGGAGACGACCGAGGACGCGCACCGTTTCGGCGGCATGGAGGCGCTCGACGAGCCCTACATGAAGATGAGCTTTCTCGCGATGATCAAGAAGCGCGGCGGCTGGCTGTGCGCGCTGTTCATCTCGGAGATGCTGACCGCCAATGCCATGCAAAGCTATGAAGGCGAACTGCAAAAAGCGATCGTGCTCACTCTGTTCATCCCGCTGATCATGAGCTCGGGCGGCAATTCCGGTTCGCAGGCGACCTCGCTCGTCATTCGCGCGCTGGCGCTGCGCGAGATCGGCCTTCGCGACTGGTGGCGGGTGGCGTTGCGCGAATTGCCCACCGGCTTCGTGCTCGGCGCCATGCTTGGCGTGGTCGGCATCTGCCGCATCGCGCTCTGGCAATATATGGGCTTCTACGATTATGGGCCGCATTGGCCGCTGATCGCGGCGACCGTGGGGGCAGCACTCGTCGGCATCGTCACCTTCGGCTCGCTGTCGGGGTCGATGCTGCCGTTCGCGCTGAAACGGATCGGCTTCGATCCGGCGAGCGCCTCGGCGCCGTTCGTCGCCACGCTGGTCGATGTCACCGGCCTGGCGATCTATTTCTCGGTGGCGCTGGTCATCCTGCGCGGCACTTTGTTGTAATAAGCTTCAGGCCTCCCATCGCGGTGGCAACAGCGGCTGCCATGGGGGGTTCTTCAAGATCGAGCGCGCGGGCGTCAATCGACCCGCACGCCGTTCTTCACGCGGTAGGTGGGCTTGTACATGGTGACCAGTTCCTCCGCTGCCGTCGGGTGGACGGCCATGGTGCGGTCGAAATCATCCTTGGTGACGCCGGCCTTCAGCGGAATGCCGAGCAACTGCGCCATCTCGCCGGCGTCCGGCCCGAGGATGTGCGCGCCGAGCACTTTTCGCGTGGCGCCATCGACCACCAGCTTCGTCAGCATCTTTTCGTCGCGGCCCGACAGCGTGTGCCGCATCGGCCGGAATGTGGCGCGGTAGATTTCGATATCGGAGTAGCGCTTGACGGCATCGTCCTCGGACAGCCCGACGGTGCCGATCTCCGGCTGTGAGAAGACGGCGGTCGGAATGGTGTCGTGGTCGGGCGCGGTCGGATTGCCCTTGAATGCGGTCTCGATGAAGCACATGGCTTCGTGGATCGCCACAGGCGTCAACTGCACGCGGTTGGTGACGTCGCCGATCGCCCAGATGTTGTCGATGTTGGTGCGGGAATACTGGTCGACAACGATGGCGCCGGTTATGCCGAGCTCGATACCGACGCCTTCCAGGCCCATATTCTCGGTGTTTGGGAGGCGGCCGATGGCGAGCATGACCTGGTCGATCGTCAGCACCTTGCCGCCGGTGACCAACGCATCCAGCCTGCCGTCCGGCCGTTTGCGGACCCATTCCGACACGGCGTGGCAGAGGATCTTGATCCCCTTCTTTTCCATGGTTTCGTGCAGCATGTGCCGCAGGTCCATGTCGAAGCGCGACAGTATCTCCTTGCCGCGATAGACCAGCGTGGTGTCGACGCCCAAGCCATGGAAGATATTGGCGAATTCGACGGCGATGTAGCCTCCGCCCTCGATCATGATCGCCTTCGGCAGTTGCTTGAGGTCGAAAACCTCATTGGAAAAGATGCAATGCTCGTGACCGGGCAGCGCCGGGTGCGGCGCCGGCCGGCCGCCGGTGGCGATCAGGATCTGGTCGGCGGTGACGGTGCGGTCATCGCCCAGGAGATGCACGACATGCGGGTCGACCAGCATGGCGCGCGAGTGGAACGTCTCGCCGCCGGCGCCTTTCACGTTCTTTTCGTAGATCGCTTCCAGACGGGCAATCTCGCGGTCCTTGTTGGCGACCAGCGTCGGCCAGTCGAAGCTCGCCTCCGGCACCGTCCAGCCATAGCCGGCGGCGTCGGCAAAATGCTCGGGAAATTGCGAGGCATAGACATAGAGTTTTTTCGGCACGCAGCCACGGATGACGCAGGTGCCGCCATAGCGGTATTCCTCCGCGATGCCGACACGTTTGCCGAGCGCTGCCGCTACGCGCGCCGCCCGAACCCCGCCGGAGCCGCCGCCGATGACGAAGAGATCGTAGTCGTAGCCGGCCATGCTGCTGTTCCTTGCCCCAAGAAATGTTTGAGACAGGTAGGCTGCATGAAGCCAAAAGAAAAGCCCGGTTTCCACCGGGGTTTCTGGTTCAGCGGCAAGGGTGCCGGTGGCGAAATCAGATGTCTTAGTTCTTGGGCGCTTCCGGCTGGTCACCGTCTGCGGGCGCATCGCCGTCGGCAGGTGCAGCGCCATCGGCCGGGGCAGTTGCGTTATCCGGTGCAGGCGCGGCCGGAGCAGCGGCCTTCGCGGCTGCTGCCAGCGTTTCGCCGACCTGCTGGGCGAGATCGCGCGCCAAGCCGTTCTGCCAGATGTCGGCGGCCTTGACCAGTTCGCGCGTCACGTTGGGGCCGTTGTCGAGCAGCTTCTTGCCGGCATCGGAATTGTAGAAGGCGGCGATGTCGGTGAGATCCTTCTCGGAGAACACCTTGGCATAGGCGAGCGCTGCTTCCTTCTCCAGATCGGCACGGCGCGAGGCCAGCGCCAGTGCCTTCTCGCTGACGGTCTTGCCGATCAGCTCCTGCATATCAGGGTTCTTCTGGATGAGCTGCTGCTCGAGCGAGGCCGCCGCTTGCGGCAGGATGTTGTCGAACGAGTCGGTCGCGTGGATTGCCGTGACCGCCGCCCGTGCCGCCTTCAGATGCGATTCCGTGATCTCCTGCGAGAACGCCGGGGAAGAGAAGGCGAAAACGGCCGAAGCCGCCAGAACGGCGCAAAGATTGCGAACCCGGTTATGCAACATCATGATCGGTAGAACTCCCTGGTTTTCGGGCGGCATGGACGGTTTGGATGCCGTCGCCGCCGGCGATGATGGCCGCTGACGCCAGCCCGATGAAAAGACCATGCTCGACCACACCAGGAATGGCATGGAGAGCATTCGAAAGCGCTCTTGTATCCGGAATGCGGCCAAAAGATGCATCGAGGATAAAATGGCCGCCGTCTGTAACAAAAGGCTGGCCCCCCGTCATCCTCAATGTAACCGGGCCGGAAAGGCCGAGACTTTTGGCCGCTGCCGCGACCGCGATTTCGGTCGCGCGCAGGCCGAACCGGTTGACTTCGATCGGCAAGGGAAACCGGCCAAGGGTGTCGACCATCTTCGAGCGATCGGCAATGACGATCATGCGCTGAGATGCCGCCGCGACGATCTTCTCGCGCAGCAGCGCGCCGCCGCCACCCTTGATCAGCGTCAGCGCCGCGTCGATCTCGTCGGCGCCGTCGACGGTGAGGTCGAGCTCGGGCGTTTCCTCAAGCGTCGACAGCGGCACGCCGAGTTCGCGGCAAAGGGCTGCAGTGCGCTCCGACGTCGGCACGCCGATGACGGTCAAGCCCGCGGCGATCTTTTCGGCCAGCAGCCGCACGAATTCGTCGGCCGTCGTCCCGGTGCCGATGCCGATGCGCATGCCGTCGCTGACATGGGCAAGGGCAGCCCGCGCGGCCTCGACCTTCAACTGCCTCGCATCCATGCTCGCCCCGGGGATTTGGCTTGGTTCTGATTTTTCTGGATGCGCGCTCCTAGCACTTTTGCCCGCAGGGTCAAAGACTTTGGCTCGCACCGGCTTGCCTGAAAGAAGCGCAGCCGCTATCGCCTGCCTGCAATGCATCAGCCACAGGACAGGCCATGACCCAACCGATCATCGTGTTCGACCTCGACGGGACGCTGATCGACACGGCGCCGGACCTGCTCGACAGCCTCAACCACAGCCTTGCCGCCAGCGAGCTTGCCGCTGTCGACGAGGCCGGCTTCCGGCGTTTTGTCGGCCAGGGCGGACGGGTGATGATCGAGCGCGCGCATACCGCGCAGCAGAAGTCGCTGGCGGTGGACGAGCACGACCGGCTGCTCAAGCTGTTCCTCGACCACTACACGCTCAACATCCCCGGCAAGTCCCGCCCCTACCCCGGCGTGGTCGAGGCGATCGCCCGCTTCGAGAAGGCCGGCTACCTGCTTGCCATCTGCACCAACAAATACGAGGCGAATTCGAAAGCGCTGATCGAGGCGCTCGGCCTGACAAAGCATTTCGCCGCGATCGCCGGCCAGGACACGTTCGCCTTCCGCAAGCCCGACCCGCGCCATCTCACCGAAACCATCAGGCTCGCCGGCGGTGACCCGCACCATGCGCTGATGGTCGGCGATTCGCAGACCGACATCGACACGGCCAAGGCCGCCGGCATTCCCGTGGTTGCCGTCGATTTCGGCTACACCGACCGCCATGTCAGGGAATTCGAGCCGTCGGCGGTGATTTCGCATTTCGACGCGCTGACGCTCGACCTGGCGGAACGGCTGATTGCTGCGGCGACCGGCTGAACGAAACGGGCGAGTGCGCGGCAGCGCCTGCCCTCGCCTATTTCAGGCATAGAAGGCGGGCGCATCGCCTTGACTTCACAACCCTGCCTCCCTTATATCGCGGCTCGCTTGGCCTTCGGGCAACGAGCGGGCGATTAGCTCAGCGGGAGAGCACACCCTTCACACGGGTGGGGTCGCAGGTTCAATCCCTGCATCGCCCACCATTTTCTTTCCCGGAACAGCACACTCCAAGCCAGCACTCCTAGCAGCTGCAACTCGCCCCTTCCCCACCAAAATTCTTCTGCGCAAAGTTCAACGCGCTTGAGTAGCTCGTGTAGCTCTGGAACTGGCATACATCGGATCCGTTCCGCACCTTCATCTGCTCGAGATCCCAGAACGAGACCTCGATGTGATCGTTGGCACAATAGACCGTGTATTTTTCAGGCTCCAGCGCTCGTGCCTTCTGCGCCGGGATGGAGACGGCAGGAATGGAAAGCACGGAAAGTGCAAGCATGATGGCGTGACGTGTGCGCATGTAAAAACCCCGAATGAAAACCAGCCCGTATTATTGCCGCTATCTTGAAGCGCTGCATCACGGCTTTTTGACGAACGACTTCTTTCCGGTGCCCGGCTCGCCGTCAGCTATGTGCTGATCCAGATCTCCGCTGTGTTGGCGCTAATTGGTACCGCTCGGGGGCGCGTGGCCGGCAGCAGGGAGGTCGGCTTGGATTGCGTCCATTCGGTCATGGTGTTCCTGCAAGGCATCGCAGCGCCGCGCGAGCCTAAGCCTTCTTCTTTCGTCTCCGTGATCCCGCCCGCATCGCAATTTCGGTGCCGCGAACCGTTTCGTACTGGTCGGCATCGATCAACGATTGGTCGAAGCTGACGCCGGTCATTTCGGAGATTTCGGTCAGCGGGTACATGGCGCCGATGAGCTCGTCGGAGACGGCAAACTCCAGCTCCGTGTCCGACAGATCCTGTTCGAGGACGAAGCCATAGCTGGCGAGCCCGTCTGTGACGCGCGCCACGATCACCTTCCAGAAACGGCGCGGCACCGGCGCGCGAAGACTTGTTCCCTTGGGGCCTTTGCCGGCAAAGGTTCGGTCGTCATCGGCGAGCACCGGGCCAGCGAAGACACACAGCCGTTCGCTCGCCGCCTCCGACAGGACGTGGTTCTCAAGATCGCCCCAGTTCTTCTCACCGCTGTCGGAGCGGTTGTAGCCCTCGACCTGGGGCGAGCAGTTGGTGACATGGAAGGAGCAGACATTGCCCCTGAGCAGAAGCTCGAAGGTGCTGCCCCAGGCCACGTCATCGCGCCGGACGATATGGCCCTTGTCGAAGGCGCCCTGATCCTGAGTGTAGAAGACATCGGGGATCTGATACTTGTCGTCGAGCCGCAGATCCGGGAACCAGCGCTCGCTGAACAGGCCGCCACGCGAATAGTTGCGGCCCTTTTCCGGCTCGCGCAGATTGCTCTCCTCGGTGACGTTGGAGGCGGTGAACAGGGCCAGCCGCCGCTTGGCGTGCATCTTGAGCGAAAAATTCTGGTAGTCGAGCCGCGTGCCACCGGCCTTGAGCGGCGCCAGCACGGACAGGTCGGTGGCCTCCGGCATCGGCACCACGACGGGCGCGAGCTTGGTGCCGCCAGAGAGAAATTTCTCGTCGTAGCCCTCATAAGCGTCATAGTCGGCGAGCGTTTTGGGAACGAAGGCGCCGCCTGGAGGGGTCGGCTTGGCCGCTTCGAGTTCGACCGACTCCGTGACCGCTTCATGGGCAGGAGTTGCGCCGAGCGAGACGGTGATGCGCAACGGCACTTCGAAAGTGACGCTGCCGCCGGGCGAAACGACGACGCCTCCGGATGAAGGCGTCTGGGTGACGACGCCCGCGATCTGCTTAACGCCGCCGACCTCGACCAGGTTTACGCCCTCGGCCGGCGACCCGCTGTCCGCCTTGTTCCACCATGCGCCCCAATCGTTGGGGCCGCCGCTGGCGGCGCCGGAGAAATTGAGGCCGAGGTCGACGACGCGCTGGTCCCTGGCCAGCGCGCCGGTGGGCACGGCGTAGTTGCGTTCGAGATAGCGGCCGGCAAAATGCAGCGCCACGACCTCGCCAGTGGCGAGATTGATCATGCCGGTACCGGAGTTGCCACCGGTCGTCGAGCAGTCATGTGTCGCCGCGCTGACGATCTTGCCGAAACTTTCAGTGTTGAAGCCGCCCTGAAGCATGCCCGGCTGCAGGCGCTTGACCTGGAAGCGGTTACGCATGATCTCCGTCTGGACGTCGATCGCGTTGCGATTGTCGAACGCGGGATAGCCGATGGCGACGACCTCCTGGCGCAGCATATCGCGCGCGTCGGCGACGGCGAGCGACAGCGGCGTGATGTTGTCGGGCAGGCCTTCGACTTCGAGGATCGCCATGTCCCAATAGGGATGGATCATCCGAACATTGCGGATCTTGAAGACGTTTCCCGCCGCCGAATCGCGCTTGAAGTCGATGCCGGCAGCGCGGCCGCTGATGAATTGCAGATTGCGGTCGCCAAGGCCGTCCGCAAATATCTGCGCCACATGACGGTTGGTCATCAGCAGGTTGCGGCCGACGACGAAGCCCGTGCCGCCGTAAGGGATATTGGTGTTCCACAACAGTTCGATACGCCCGATCGCCGGCAGGGCGGCTTCGATGCGCTGCTTCAATGCGGCCTCGCTGGTAAGCTTCGTCCACAGCGAATGGCCAGGTGTCGGAGCGCCGTCGAAAGTCAGCGTCGTAAAGGTGCCATCCTTGATGTCATAGACCGGCCGCAACTCCGGGATGATTATGGCTTCCAGATCGGAAAGCTGCTCGGGCGCGACTTCGGCGCCCCGCGCGAGGCTCTCCATGCCAGCGCGCGCCGATTCAAACGCCGCCTCCGTCTTGCCGGCTTCCGCAGGCGCAAGGGATTCCAGAGCGCCGCCTGCCATCGTCTCCACGTTGCCGAGGACTGATTCAGTCCCCTCGCCCCCGGTGACGAGATCGAGATATTGACGGATTCGCTGCTCTCTGCTGACCGGCATAGTCGCCCTCAAAGGTTCTGTCGAAGAAAAGAAATGTATTGCCCCATTTTAGACTGGTGCAATTCTGACTGGCAGGCAAGGAAACAAATCAACTCGCGTCGAAGATGACCGGAGTGCAACGTCGGCATGTCTCTTTGCCGCAGTCGCTCGCGCGATGTATGACGCTCGCATTATTTCAGCGATGCTGTATGTGATCTCCGTCACAGACGCTCACGCTGTTTGCGCCCACCTATCGCAACGGGTGGAAGGGCCATTGCGGCCGCTCGGTTTTACAGAAATTTTATCACCTATCCATTTTTATCAGTCGGCGCCTGCACGCGCGGCTCCTCTCGCCGGGCGTGCAGGCGGCTTTCCGCCCGGCACGAGCCAGGCACTGGGCGCGACCACTGCGCCAAGCCTTTACAAGGCGTAATCGCAAGGGATGAACGCCGGCCTTTGACGCGGTGCACTCTTGCCTTAGACTTCGGCCCTTAAACTTCGCCGATTGCGGCAATTGGGAATTTGGAACATGGCTTTTGGCGGCCCAAACGACAGAAACGATCTGCCGCGCCTGGCACGCATCGATCCAAAGCTGTTCGATATCCTGTTCAGCGGCTGCAAGGTCGAGCGCTACGCCGCCGGCCAGCATCTGTTCGTCCAGGAAGATGCCGCCGACCGGATCTACGGGGTGATGAGCGGCACGGTGGAAATCTCGATCTATTCGCCTGGCGGGCAGAAGCTGGTGGCCAATATCGAGCTGTCGCGCAGCCTCGTCGGCGAGATCGGCGCGCTTGACGGGCGGCCACGCACCGCCACCGCCATCTGCCTGACCGCTTGCGAGCTGGTTTCGCTCAGCAGGACACAACTATTTGATCGCATTGAGAAAAATCCACTGCTGGCACGCGCGATGATCGAACTTCTGTGCGCCCGGCTGCGCTGGGTCAGCGGCGAACTCGGCGACCAGGCCTTCTTCGGCATCGAGGCGAGGCTCGCCAAACGCCTGGTCTTCCTGGCCAAGGTGATGGCCGACAGCGCCGGCTGGATTCCGATCTCGCAATCGGAACTCGGAGAGTTCCTCGGCGCCACGCGCGAGTCCGTCAACAAGACGCTCAACGACTGGCGCAACCGCTCGTTCATTGCCATCAAACGCGGCGGCCTGCGCATCACCGACACCGGGGCGCTGCGCCATATCGCCGAATCGCAGGACGACGACTGACGCCGAATCAGAGCCGCGAAATTAGGTAGCGCAGCGCCGAGCGGCTGGGCATGAAGAAGTATCCACCCCCCTTGGTGGTGACGAATTGCGGCATGTCACGGAGCGTCGTGACCTTTTCCCATGACGGAATGGTGAACCTGCCATCACCGCCGCGCGAACCAATCGTCGGGTCCTTTTCAGCGACGAGGCCCTGGAACGTGGCCGACGAAACCCAGGTCTGCTGAATGAATTCGTACTGGCGCTCTATGTCGGCGTTGAGGCACATGAACAGCAGCCCTTTCTCGACCTTGCCATTCTTGCCGTCGTGCTTCTCATAGGTACGGCCGACCCGCAGGATACGATGGCGCTTGCCGATATTGATCTGCGTATCGCGGTCCTCACCCAGCGAGTCGCGTGGGTTGGAACGGCGAATGTGGGCACCAAGCGGGCAGCGATGGCCTTGCGGATCCTCGGCGCCAGCGGCGAAGTCGTTGTCGATGACGCGTCCCGGATGATCGGGGTTTCGCACCAGCGAGCTACCGTTCTGCCAGCGGCCGAGCATCTTGGCGGCAATCCAGTCTTGCGTGATGGCTTGGTTGCCGAGTTGGCTCGCGACCAAGGCTGCAGCCTTTTTGCAGTAGTTGTTGAAGACGTCGACGTGCTGCTCGAACTGGCGAATAACCAGGAATGAACCGTTGCGCCCGAAATCGCGCGGCGGTGGCGGCAGGCCCGGAATCAGCCGGCTACGGCGCACCTGCGAAAGGATTCCAGTCCGATCGCGTGATGCGCTTACCGAGGGCGAGGCTGGATAGAACCCATGCTCATCACGATAGCCGAACAGGAACTCGCCGGGCGCGACCAGATGCATGGGCGCGGCGCCCCTACTGGCGCGGGTCGTGCCCCGGACAATCGGCTGCGAAATCCCGTCCGCGAAACCGAAATGCTCGTAGGCTGGCCCACGTTCCGACCGATCGTCACGCTTTGCCCCGTCGGACGATTTCGTCTTCGTGTCGGTCGGACCCCGGTTTACGGCGAGCGGCAGTTCGGCGACGACCTTCATGCCTGCACCGGTCGTCTTTCGTCTCACGGTGGCAATCTCGGTCTTCAACCGTCCCGGGTCTTCAGCATAGCAGACGATGACCAGGTCCACAGGGTTCTCCAGCGACCCCCACTCCCATTCGTCCGGGCCGTCGCGGCCTCGGTCGTCCAGTATGCGCCCACGCTCGGGGTTGCCCATGCCATGGCGAAAGGCGATCGGAAATGTTTCCAGTGGATCGCCCTCCACACCCTCGTCGAGCCCAAACTGCCGCAGGCCACCGGGACCAAAGGCGACTATCATAGCGCGCCCGGCGGGCCTGCCTTCGCCGAAACTCGTCTGCTCGACAACGAAATCGAGCCAGGCTCTGCGCTTGGGCGCCGGCAACTTGTCCGGCACCCGGATCGCAAGCATATGCGAATAAGCGAGCGGGCCGAGCGGGCCGAAGAAGATGGACTGGATCTCGCCGGTTTCCAGCTGCTGTTCGAGAGGCGCCGGAAAGGCAGAGCTGATATTGGCCAGCAGCGAAGTGGTCTTTTGAACGGTGGTTGTTTCGCTCGCCGGGCGCCGTAGCGAACCGAACAAGCTCAGCCAGTCGCGCGCCTCGTTGCCGACGGCGGAAGCAATGCCGCGCCTGACCCGGGAATTGATCCGGATGCGCTCTGTGTTGATTTGGGGATAGGCGGAGTACCAGAACAGGGTCGGCACCTGCTGGCGCCGCGCCCAGCGCTTGAAACGATCGCCGTCGCGCGCGCCGTCCAGGAACAGCCATCGTGTGCGTGGATAGCCCACGGTGTTGCTCCACACGCCGGTCAGGCCAGCGGACGCCTTGGCGATGAAGTCCTCAAGATAGCTTTCCCAGCTGCCGCCGTAGTTGGAGAAGAACATCAATCGGTTGGAGCCGGGCAGCAGTATCCAGCGGGCGAAATGGATGGTGTTGATTGTGTTGAGGAAGCCTGGCTTGAATACCTTCTGGGCAGCTATCGAGATCAGGTAGAAGGAAAACCTGAGCGCCAGCCGCCGCAGAATGCCGGCCTTCATCGTCGAAATCGCAGTCAGATGGTTTTGTGCCGCGTGGCCCTCCTTGACGAGTATCGCGTTCAATTCAGATATGCCGATCGATGTGCTTTCCGGCCGATCCCTGTCCTCGCGGCGTCGCAGCGCCAGCAAGCACGAAAACGCCAGCAGCGCCGCTGCCACCAACACTCCAAGTCCCGACAACAGAAGTGAGGTGATTGCTACGGCTATGGCGGTGAAGGAGATTTCCTGGGAACTGATGTCGATAGATCTGCCGAACACCACACTGTAGGTCATGTACCAGCAAGCAGCCCAGATGATCGCCACCGTGACGAAGACCGGCGGTACCAGCAACGTCGTCACCAGGGCACGGCCCCAATGACCCGGCGGCTTTTCCAGCAGGCTCTCGGCCGGCTCGAACGCCCAGGCAAACGTCCCTAATGACTGGACATGCTGGCGAACTTCAGCGAGCACGGCAGGAGCGTTGCCGGCGCCTTTGCGTGGCCGCTCGACGATGTCGCGCACGGCTTCGAAAAGCTGCTGCTCGGCCTTGATACGCTGGACCGAGTGCCCCGGCGTGCCCGAAAACACCAGTCCGGCATTGCTGCCGAAGGACGGCGATATGTCGACATTGTGCTTGCGCAGGAAATCGTTCAATGCGCCGCCATCGCGCAGATCGCAGACATCCTTGAAGATCGGCCGCAGCCGGTGCCCGATGGCGTGCGTGACCGCATCGATGACATCGTCGATGCTGCCGTCACCGGAAATCTCGAGAACCAGAGCTCCTTTTTCCTGACCGGAATCAGCGCCGATCTCGCCGGTGCCGACCACGGTCAGGCTGGTGAAGTGGACGGTGCCGGCAATGTCGAGCGCGGTGCGGATATCTTCGGCGGCCGGGTTGCCGAGGCTGGCAACCTTGTCGCGGACAGCATCCAGCGACGCGGATCGGGTGACCGGGCAGACCACCGTCACCATAGACTGCGTTACGGTGCGGCAGAGTTCTGCCCGTTCGAAATCGACCTTGAGGGTTTCGGGATAGGCGCCGATGCGGGTCATGCGCCCGGCCTTGCCGGGCATGCGGCGCACGCCCTGCTTCTGGAACAGGGCGCGCAGGCTTTCGCCGATCTGGATCCTGGCGATCTCGGCGCCGATGCACTGATGAATGCCGTGGCCGAACACCATGTAGTCGCGATGCGGGCGCGATGTGTCGAACTGGTCCGGGTTCTGCACGGCGTCCGCATCGAACATCGCCGACAGCGTCGCCGGCATCACCACCGTGCCGGCTTTCACCAGGCGCTCGCGGCGCGTGCCCTTGCCGATGATTGCGTCGCGCGCCGTGTAGCGCCAGGGGCCGACCCAGATCGGCTTGAAGCGCATGGCTTCAAGGACGGCCCTGTCGAGCTTGGCGGTATCGTTTTCGGCCAATGCGGCATCGATAGCCTGCCGTGCGTCGGGCCGCGACAAGATCACGTCGAGGCAATTGCCGGCGGCCAGCACATTGGTCGGGACGAAGCCGGCGATCATGCCCAGCATGATCGAATTGAGGTCATCCCGCGACAGGCGGCCCTGATCCATCTGGACAACCAGCCTCGCCAGCGGTTGCTCGGCCTTCAAGCCCCGGTCCCTAGCCGACTGGATGGAGCGATCGATGACTTTGAGAAGACGGTCGCCCGCCACCACTGCGAGTTCGCGCATGACGGGGCTCGCCGTCGGGTCCGAAAAGAACAGCGCACTCAGCGCGATCGCCCAGTCGGCGAATTCGGATTCATCGTCCATCTCGACGCCGAAATAATCGCGGCAGATGTGCACCGGGACGATCTTCATCAACCTGGAGATCGCATCCAAGCCGGGGCTGGCGCGCGTCATGATCTCTTGCGAATGACGCGCCGCGATCGGCCTGACGGCGGCTTCGACCTCGGCCGGCGGGAATGCACTCAGCACCGACGATTTCATGCGCCGGTAGTCGGCGCCGTCCTGCATGCCGAGGATGAAGTTCGATCCGCGGGCAAGCTCGGTCATTTCCGGGCCGTATGGGGTCTGGAATTCGTCGCCGCGCTCCAATATGTCGCGGACATCGGCGTTCTTGGTGACCACCAGAACACCGAAGAGCTTGCCGGTCGGGCGGATACGCCGCAACAGGGAAAGCGCCCAGCGGGGGTCTTCGGCCAGAGACCCGACGATGCGCGCAATCAGCCCTGTCTTGCGGATCCGGCCGAGATCGAACGGCGGCATTTCCGACAGCGGGCGCTGGTTTTTCTGGGCCACGCGAATAGCGTCGAAATACTTCAGTTCGGTCATGCGCGTTCAAGCCCCCCGGCTATCCACGTTATTGCGATGCCGGCCGTTCAACGCCTAGGTTTGCATCGGTTGCACGTATGTGAATCTTTTCACAGTTGGTCCATGTTCCAGCCAGCATTGACGCCATGTTCATTTGGCCAGTCGGAAATTGGCGACGAGGAACTCGTTCGCGGCCTTGTCGGTGAACGGTATCCAGCGCACACGCTGTTCTGAAAAATCGGGATGCCGGGTGGTGAAAATGGTCATCTCGCGCCGCGCCTGTTCCGGCCGGCCGCTTCGCATCAGCGCGCCGATCTTCAGGAACCTGGAATAGAAATAGCCGGGAGACAGGTTGAGCGAGCGGTCAGCGGCAGCGATCGCCGCCGGCCAGTTCTCGACCAAACAATAGGCCGCCGTCAGTTCCCCCAGATTGTGGAAGCGGTAGAGGTCGAACGGGCTCAATCGCTCGGTATCGAGAAAGAACGGTATCGCGGTCGCGGCATTGCCGAGCAGCAGCTGGGCGCTGCCCATGGCCGAGCGCGCGAAGGCAAAGCTCGGATTGATGTGGATCGCTTCCTCGAGATGGTCGACGGCCGACCGCGGTTCGCCGCGCATGATGTCGACGGCGCCGAGATGGGCGTGCGGGCGCGCATCCAGGCTGTCCACCAGCAACGCCTTGCGGGCAAACTGCTCGACCTTGTTCAAATCGTCGCTGTCGCCGAAACGCAGCCATGCCCGCCAGAAATACCACCACGCCAGTTCGTTGAGCACGGCGCTCGAGTTGGCGTCCTCGCGGTAGGCCTTCTGGAAGAACTCGAGTGCGGTTTCGGTGTCGCCGCGGGTGCGCCGGTTCATGTGCCAGCGGCCCCGTCGCACCAGTTGCCAGGTCTCCAGGCTTTCCCAGGGAACCTGGAAGGTGCGTGCCTGTTCCGCCCGGTCGACCTCCTTGTCGAGGATCGAAACGATCTCAGCGCCGATCTGGTCGCGCAGGTTGAAGATGTCGACCAGATCGCGATCGAAGCGCTGCGACCACACCAGCCGCCCGTTGGACGCGTCGGCCAGCGAGGTGTTGAGGCGGATCTGGCCACCATTGCGCATCAGCGTGCCGCTGACGATGTAGCGCGCGCCGAGCGCGTTGCCGATCACCCGCGTGCCCAGCGTGTCGTCGCGGAACTGGAAGCTGGAGCCCTTGGCGATGACCGAGAGCCATCTGGTGTTGGATAGACCATAGATGATGTCCTCGGCGATGCCGTCGGCCATGTAGCCGATGTCATGCTCGCCGCCATCGGCGTGGAAGGGCAGGACGGCGATCGCCGGCGGCCCCTTGGACGACAGCTTCTGCTGCGCATTGGCCTGGGGAATGGCCGCGAACGACGCCGCCGGCGAGGATCCGTTGCCGCTGCGGCCGGCGATCAGAACGCGCACCGGCAAGGCGATGTTCTTCAGCATGAATTCGCCGAGATCGGTGAAATCGGCCGCCGTCTTGTCCTTCACATGGTGCCAGGTCGTCTCCGAAACGGCGAGACCGTTGCCCGGCGCGAATTCCTGGATTCTCGCCGCGATGTTGACGTCGTCGCCGTAGAGGCGGCCACCACGCACGATGACGTCGCCGGTGTTGATGCCGGCGCGAAACGGCATGCGCATATCGTCGGCAACCTCGGCGTTGAGGGCGACGATGCGGCCCTGGAAATCAAAGGCTGCGCGCAACGCCTCGATCGGATTGCCGAACTCGGCCATGATGCTGTCGCCGGCGTCGCCGAACGTGCGGCCGCCAAATGTGCCACAGCTGTCGGCGATGATGTCGCGCCGTTCCTCGAATGCCGCGACAGCAGACTCGTCGTCGATGCCCATCAGCCGCGAGAACCCGACGGCATCGATAGAAATGATTGTCGCCAGCTGACGGGTGTAGTTCCGTACAGCCATGTTCGAGCCCCCGCTCCCTTTCTGGTTCTGGTCCAGCACAGGCGACGACCCGTTCCTGAAACACTTCGCCGCGCGCTGAGAGATGAAGATTCCGGCGGGGTTGGCGCGCCATGCCACCCCGCCAGGACCAGAAGTCTAGCAGGGTCTTTGGCAAAGCTCTACCACCATCGGGTTGTCCAGCGCGGGCCGTGGCAGCACTCATGGTTGGCCGGCCGTTGGCGCAAATATGGGCGTGCCGTCGCTCTGATCGCCGCGATCCAGGGCTTCACGGAACCTGCGCGACGTCAGCTATCGGAACAAACTGTGCTGCCTGCGAGTTTCCGGTGCGGTTCAGCCAACGTGAAATGAGGGTAATCATGCGAAATCTTGTTCTGGCGACCGGTGTCGTCGTTGTTCTGGCCGGCTCGACGGCCTTTGCCGCGGATGACAGCCCGCTGCCGCCGACGAATGCCCAGAAACTGTCGGCAATCATCGCCAAGGTCGAGCAGCGCGACGGCTTTCGCTATGTGAAGGAGGTCGACTGGGACAAGGACGGCTACACCGTGACCTATTACACCGCCGACAAGGCGAAAGTCGAAATCACCTTCGATCCCGTGACCGCCGAACCGAAATAGCGCCGATACCGCACCGCTTCGGCAATTCCGTCCGCCGCGTTTTTTTGCCTACGATGGTTGCAGTTGTCGGACAACGGGGCGACCATGCTTTCTTCCAATCGAATTGCCAACTCGCTTGCGCTTGTCGTTGCACTGGCTGGCGCGGCGGTCTGCCTTGGTCCAGCGCGTGCCGACGGGCCATCCTTCGACTGCCGCAAAGCCAGCCTGCCGGTGGAAAAGGCGATCTGTGCCGACCCGCAACTGTCGGCAATTGATGCCTTGGTGGCCGAGGCCTTTACGGGTTTCGAGCCAGCCTTTGGCGGCGACAAGCGCAAGATCGCCCGTGCGCTCATCGACGACAGGAACGCCTGTGGGCAGGATGCCGCCTGCATCGTCAGCGCCCAGAACAATGCGCTGCAGACCTACGGCAATGCGCCGTCCTGGGTGCAGGATTACAACATCGCCCTGATCGGCAAGAAGGCGCTCGACACCGCGGCCCGCCATCCGGGCAGCCCCGACCAGCCCCTGCCCTCGTCGATCGGCCAATGCGCCTTGACCCACATCACCGCGCTGACGACGCGGCTCGGCGACGACCCGCTGGAAACCGCCGGCCCTGAAGCCGGCAGCCTGGCGCGGTTCAGCAATGGCGGCGCCGGGGTTTCCTACGAGCGGGAGCCTGGCCTTGCCAGTTCGAAAGCCGGCGATCCTGTCGTCATGTGCCTGATATCGATCCCGAGGGATTGTCCGCAGGGCGACGAGCGCGGGCGGGTCTATTACGGCGTCGACCTCACGATAAAAGGCACATGGGTTTTGCCGGATTCGCAACATCTATGCGGCGGCGCCTGAAGATTTGCCGCAAAGCACTGCTGGATGCACTCTTGCGCCGATCCGCCTTTGATGGCTGAGTGCGCGTAACAGTTGCAGGGCACGGGGGTGCATGGCCATGGTTAAGCATGTTTTGAAGCGCATCCTGATGATGCTTGCCGGCTATTTCGTTTCGGTGCTGATCGGATTGTTCGCGGTCGTGGCGATATATTGCGCACTCGCCGTATTGCCCAACGCGCCGGACTATTTCGGCGCCATGCAATTTTCGCCCATTGTCGTGCTGCTGTGGCCGCCGCTCGGCATGGTCGTCTATTTCCTGACGATCGTGCTGACCGGCCTGCAGACGCTGATCTTCGCGCTGCTCGCCGAATTCTTTGCCCTGCGCAATTTCCTGGTGCACATGCTGTTTGGCGCCGCTGCCGCTGCAGCCGGCTTCTTCCTGGTCTGGCCGGCCGCGGAAGAGGATGCCGGACGCTGGGCCGATATCGGCATCATCGCCGCCGCCGGCCTCGTAGCCGGTCTGGTCTATTGGCTGATCGCGGGCCGCGACGCCGGCTTCCGGCGTCCGCTCATCCAGCGCTGATCGCAGGAAACGGGTGACCGTCCATCGGCCAAAAATCTAATAAAACCAGATAGACAAAGTGAGTTCCTCGTTTCGTTGAACGAGGAACTCCGCTGGTTCAGCTCGTCGGCGAACGCACCGCTTCGATCGCGTCCAGCGCCTGCATCAGCCGCGTGTCGCGGTCGTAGACGTCGTTGAAATATTCGACTTTGCCGGACATGTCCGGCCAGGCAGTGAAGTAGGAGACATAGACGGGAATCGTGCGTGTCACGTCTTCGCTGGCATGGCCGTGCTTGAGCTTTTCGGCGATGTCGTCGACCGAGACGCCGAGCACCGCCGCCGCCATCCCACGTGGATCCTGAAGGCGAATACAGCCATGGCTGAGCGCCCGCATATCGCGCTGGAAGAAGGATTTTTGCGGCGTGTCGTGCATGTAGATGGCGTGCTTGTTGGGGAACAGGATCTTCAGTTCGCCCAGCGCATTGGCTTCGCTCGGCTGCTGGCGCACGCTGTAGGGAATGTTGGCGCCGTAGGCGCCCCAATTGACCGAGGAAGAGGGAACCCGCCTGCCGCGCGAATCGGTCACCTCGTAGCCGGCACGGTCGAGATAGCCCGGATCGCCACGCAGCCTTGGCAGCATCTCGTTGACGATGATCGACTGCGGCACGCCCCAATAGGGATGGAAATCGACCTGCTTGATCTCCTTGAAGAAGAAGGCGGTCTGGTTGGTGGTCCGGCCGATGACGACGCGGGTCTTCAGCTTCTCCTCGCCATTGTCGATATAGCTGGCGGTGAAGGCGGGCTGGTTGATGAAGACCCGCGGGCTGCCGAGATCGGACGGCATCCAGCGCAATTCTTCCAGCGCGACCTGCACCTTCTGCAGCCTGTCTGCCTTGGATGCGCCGGCGAGCGAGGCGACGGTGCGCGGGCCGATGACCCCATCGCCCTTCATGCCGGCCTTCACCTGCACGGCCTTGATGATCGGAACCAGTTCGGGAACATAGACATCGCTGGTGCCGAGACGAGACAGGATCTCGCCATAGGCGCCGCCCATCTCGTCGTCGAGATTGCGCGCGATCAGCGTCAGCAGCTTCGGCAGTTCGGCGCTGGTCTCGCCGGGCTTCAGCAACAGCTTGGGATCGACGACGATTTCGTTTTCGGCGCTCGCCTGCAGCGATTCAAGTTCGACGCGCAGCGCCTGATATTCCGCGTTCTGCGGGTGCCGCGATTCGAGGTAGGTGCGCACTTCCTGGGTGTGGGCCAGTGTCTTGAGCGCGCCTTCCATGTCGACCGGCTTCGGCGGAAATTCATAGTAGCCGGTGATGCGATTGGGATCGACGCGTCCGCTCTGGGCGTCACGGGCATAGCGCAGCACGCGCGCCGACAGCGCCATCTCGAAGCGGACGAGTTCCTTCAGATGGGCGTCGGCATCGACTGCCGATGCGTTGGCTGCCGGCACCTCGACCGTGTAGTCGGCCGACGTGAGACCATAGCTTGCGGCTTCGCCAAGCACCCGCACCGCATCCTGGGCGCGGGCATTGGGATTGCCCTCGTTCACCCAGATGAAATCAGGATTGGCAGAGTAATAGGCAATCAGTGCCTTGGCGATATCGGGCTCGGCATAGAGTTCATAGTCACTAAGGCCTGCAACGGCTTCGCGGAAGGCAGTGCTGGTCGCCGACGGCACAAAGGCGGCGTCTTCAGCTGTTGCCACCTGGGGAGGTGCTGCCACCAACGCGGCAAAGTCGACGCGCACCAGCCGGTCGGCCTTGTAGGTGTAGTAGGACGGGCTGCTGATCCTGGTGCCGCCGCCGCCCGATACGGCGGGCTTCGGCTTGCGCTTTGGCGGCGGCGGGAATTCGCCTTGCGGCCTGTGCTTGACGCCACCGCCGAACAGCATGTCGAACAGGCCTTGCGCGCTTGCCTGCGGCACACCGAAGGCCAGTGCTGCCGCCACTGCAAGCGGCATCACGGTGGCTTTATTTCCGAGGAATTTCATTAATCACCCGCTCCGGCTGCAAGCCGGCTCCCGTTCCGCGCCGCTAGACGATCTTGCCAACCGCATGGCGGATGTAAGGCGCTACTATACCGATTCATACCGATTTCGTTAAGCTTCCATAAATTTCCGCAGGCCTGTTGCAGAACGGTTTCACAACATCGTGACGTCTGGAGCGGCGTTGCCGCTCCAGACCGGTCAAAGCGGCTGCTGCTTCAGGCGTTGGCGCCACCGTCGATGGTGAGCGCGGCGCCGGTGACGAAGCGCGAATTGCCGGCGGGCTTCGACAGCAACGCGGCGGCGACCTTCTATGCGACGGTCCAGCACGGCATGTCGATTCAGGCCCGCGACGGCGCCTCGTGCGACGCGCTCATGGCCACAGTGGCCGGAGCGATGGCGGCGTGGCAGGGGCTGGTCGGAACAGCGTGACAAAGCGCGGAGCTTGTGCTGGAAATCCAGTCGGCGGCGAAATGCGCCGGGAGGGATCATCCGTGAAAAAAGGGTATCGCGAGTTGCTCGACGAGGCCAATGCCGAGATCGAGGTGGTCTCGCCCGAGGAAGCGGCCGGGCTGCTCGACGACGAGGACACCATCTTCGTCGACCTGCGCGATCCACGCGAGATCGAGCGGGACGGCCAGATCCCCGGCGCCAAACATGTCACTCGCGGCATGCTGGAATTCTGGATCGATCCCGAAAGCCCTTACCACAAGCCGTTCTTTGCCTCGGGCAAGAGCTTCGTCTTCTTTTGCGCCGGCGGCTGGCGCTCGGCGCTGGCCACCAAGACGGCGCAGGATATGGGGCTGTCGCCGGTCAAGCACATCCTTGGCGGCTATACCGCCTGGAAGGCGGCCGGATTGCCGGTCGAGCCGGGCGGCAAGAAGAAGGGCTAGCTCACCGCTCCGGCGTTGTCGGAGTCGACAATACACCCATTGGAATCAATGCAGTATCGGCTCGCGCTCGTTTTTGACAAAAGTCACAGCGCGTTCGACAACACCTTTGTCGGCGAGAATGCGACGGTGGCCGAGCCCATCGGCCCAGTGCAGCCGCACATGGCTGCCGGCGCCGGCATAACGTGTGGCATGATCGGCGGGGACTTCGCGGTCGTCCGGCGCGTGGATGACCAGCGTCGGCACCGGCGCTTCGGCCAACTGGCGGTCGCCGGTGAATTCATGCAGCGGCCGGCCCGACAGCCTTTTCACCTGATCGGCCATGGAAACCTGCGAACGCGGACCGACATTGAGCATGCGGCTGAAGTCGGCGAAGATCGCCGGCAGGGAACTTGGCGCGGCGACCAGCACCAGCCGCTCGGCCGCGACGGGCTGGATACCCTTGATCGAACCGGCAATGGCATTGGCGGCGACGGCGCCACCGAAGGAATGGCCGACGATCGCCTTGAACGGACCGAACCATTCGCCGGCGACCCTGACCGCCTCGACCGCATTGACCATATTGAGATGACGGCCCAGCGACTGGCCATGGCCCGGCAGGTCGAGCGAGGCGACCCGGTAGCCCGCATCGCGAAAGCCTTCGATCAGCGCCCGCATATATTCCGTGCGCGAACGCCAGCCATGGACCACCAGCACCGTGCCGGCAGACGCCCTGCCCGGCTCGGGCCGGAATTCGTGCACCATGACGCAGCCGGCCTTGGTCGTCAGCCGATGATGGCGCGCCTCGGCCATGAAGCCGGCGGCGCGGTCGACCGCACGCCGCTCGCCGTCGCTGAGCGCCTTCACGCTCGGCGTGCGGCAGAACAGTTCGAAGGCCGCGCGCCCGCTCAGACGCGGCGCCACAAACTCGGCCGCGCCGAACACGCCCCGGATGACCTTCAGTCCAAATGATGCCATAGTGGCGTTCCATCCATTCCGTTCAAGCATGAACATAATAGTTCAAACATGAACATTAAACAAGAGCTGCCCTGGGACAACCCGCGCTTTCGCAACTGGGTCGCGGTGGCGCGCGCCTGCCATGTGCTGGAGCGTACGCTGGCGGTAAAGCTGGCGCCGCTGGATCTCAAGCCGGCGCAGCTCGACGTGCTGATGAACCTCTATCGCCATCCCGGCATGTCGCAGCACGATCTCGCCCGCAAACTGCTGGTCGGCCGCTCCAACATCACCATGCTGTTGCCGCAGCTCGAGGCGCGCGGCCTGCTGCGCCGCGAAGGCGATGAGAAGGACAAGCGCGTGCTGCGGCTGACGCTTACCGAGGCCGGCACGGAGCTCCTGATGAAAGCGCTGAAGGTGCATATGGCGCTGATCGAAAAGGCGATGAGCCAGTCGACAGCGGAACAGTGCGACATGATCGGCGAACAGATGCGCAAGATCTATGACGTGCTGAAGGATACCTGAGCCGTTCGATCTACGCGCCTCCCACCTCACCACATCGTCTTCTTCGCCCGCTCCGGCCATTCCTTGTCGTAAGTACCGGCATCGATATTCTTGCGGCTGGTGACTTCCAGGATTGTTCCGGGTGTCGGCAGCGATTTCGGGCCGACGTGCTTTGCCGGGTTCCACAGCTCCGAGCGAACGATGGCGCGGGCGCACTGGAAATAGACCGAATCGACATCGACCACGATGACCGAGCGCGCCGGCTTGCCTTCGACGGCGAAGGAGGCGCAAAGCGCGGCGTCGGTGGTGATGCGGGCGCGGCCGTTGACGCGCAGCGTCGTGCCCGAACCCGGCACAAGAAACAGCAGCCCGACGCGAGGATTGCGGATGATGTTCTTAAGCGAATCGGCGCGGTTGTTGCCGCGTCGGTCCGGCATCATCAGCGTTCTCGGGTCATGCATGCGCACAAAGCCGGCGAGATCGCCGCGCGGCGAGCAGTCCAGCCCTTCCGGCCCGCTCGTCGCCAGAGCGACAAAAGGCGAGGCTTCGATGAAGGCGGCATATTCGGGAATGACGTGGTCGAGTTCCTTGACCGTCGACGCTTCGCCGGGCAAGCCGTAGAGCGCTTCAAGTTGTTCAACCGATGTGATCTCAGACATTTCCCGTCTCCGAACCGTTGCCAGCGTTACCCCCAGTCAATGACGTTTTGCCGACAGTGCCGAACTAGCGGTCGCGGCTCAGTCCCTTCTCCTGGAGCTCGGCGAGATAGGCATTCCAGCGCGCGTCCTTTTCGTGGCCAAGCGTGTGCAGGTAATTCCAGGTGAAGATGCCGGTGTCGTGGAAATCGTCGAAGGTGATGCGCACGGCGTAGTTGCCGACCGGCTCGATCTTCAGGATAGCAACGTTACGCTTGCCGGGAACCGTCACCCGCTGGTCCGGCGAATGGCCCTGCACCTCGGCCGAGGGTGAAGCGACGCGCAGCAGTTCGGCCGGCAGTTCGAACGGCCGATGATCGGGAAAGGTGACGGACAGCAGTTTTCTGTCCTTCGAGACCCTGAGTTCCTTCGGCGCCGTCATTGTTCTGCATCCCGCATCAATCCGCCCTTCCCTACGCTGCTTCGCGCGAGCGGAAAAGGCCATTTGGACCCGGCCGACACCGGATGTCGGCCAGGGAATGTCACCAAAGATCGAGAGCGGCTATCTTGAATGGCGGGTTGGATCGTATCACATAGCCGTATATAACGGCGCCACTCGCAGCCACGGGAATGCTTGAACGCATGGACATGATCGATCCCTTCGGTCGCACGATCAGCTACTTGCGCGTGTCGGTCACCGACCGCTGCGATTTCCGCTGCACCTATTGCATGGCCGAGGACATGGCGTTCCTGCCCAAGAAGGACCTGCTGTCGCTCGAGGAACTCGACCGGCTCTGCACCGTCTTCATCGAAAAGGGCGTGCGCAAACTGCGCCTCACCGGCGGCGAGCCGCTGGTGCGCAAGAACATCATGCATCTGGTGCGCCAGCTGTCGCGGCACCTGAAGAGCGGCGCGCTGGAAGAGTTGACGCTGACCACCAATGGCTCGCAGCTGTCGCGCTTTGCCGCCGAGCTTGCCGATTGCGGTGTCGAGCGCATCAATGTCTCGCTGGATACGCTCGATGCCGACAAGTTCCACGCCATCACCCGCTGGGGCCATCTCGGCAAGGTCATGCAAGGCATCGATGCCGCGCAGGCGGCGGGGCTGAAGGTGAAGCTCAACGCCGTTGCGCTGAAGGACTTCAACGACGTCGAGCTGCCGGAGATGATGCGCTGGGCGCATGGCCGCGGCATGGACTTGACCGTCATCGAAACCATGCCGATGGGCGAGATCGACGCCGACCGGACCGACCAGTATCTGCCGCTATCGCTGCTGCGCGCTTCGCTCGAGCGCCAGTTCACGCTGAGCGACATCCCCTACAAGACCGGCGGTCCGGCCCGCTACGTCCATGTCGCAGAGACCGGCGGCAGGCTGGGCTTCATCACGCCGATGACGCATAATTTCTGCGAAAGCTGCAACCGCGTGCGGCTGACGTGCACCGGCACGCTCTATATGTGCCTGGGTCAGGAGGATGCCGCCGACCTGCGCGCGCCGTTGCGTGCCTCAGAAGGCAACGAGCTGGTCGCTGCTGCCATCGACGAAGCGATCGGCCGCAAGCCGAAAGGCCATGATTTCATCATCGACCGCCGCACCAGCCGCCCGTCGGTGTCGAGACATATGAGCGTCACCGGCGGCTGATTTTCTCCGCGATTGGTGCAGAATGCTTCCGTTGGAAGCGAGGGGGATTTCCATGCAGCGTGTTTGCCAAACCGGGCTGTCAGCGCTGGTCGTGGCCCTATCATTGGCGACCACAGTGGCGCTCGCAAAGCCGTTCACCTACATCAATGCGCGCTATGGCACGGTGTGCACGTTCCTGAGCCAGATTTTCAGCAAGCCGATGCCTGAGTCCCTCAATGGCGACGGTCGAAAATGGCTTAGCCCCGATGGTGCGAGCTTGTCCTGTTACGGCGGATACAAGCTGACGGAAGATACGCCCGACAGTCTGGTTGAAAAGGAAAAAGCCGACCCTGACTCTGGGGAAAAGGTCACTTACAGCAAAACCGGTAAGAACTGGGCAGTGGTCTCAAGCACCAAAGGCGACAAGATCTTCTATACCCGAATCGTCTTCGAAAAAGAGGATGCAATCCATACAGTCTGGATCGAATATCCCGCCTCGCTCAAGGCCAAGTACGACCCACTGGTCGGCGCTATCGGCGACAGCCTGCATGGGGCTGAGCAACACTGGGAATAAATCGCTCTCGACGCTGCAAACCCGATTTACCGCCATCGCGTTCCGCCCTAAATTTCGGCCTATAGCGGCTCGTCGCTCGGTTTGGGGGAATACGACATGCGCACATTCTTACTTTCTCTTGCAATGCTTGGGTTTGCCGCCGCGCCGGCAGCAGCACAGTCCATCGGCGGCAGCTACACCGTCGCGGGCACCAATTTCGACGGCTCGAAATATGGCGGCGAAGCCACCATCACGCTGACCAGCGAGACCACCTGTACCATCCATTGGGAGACGGGCGGATCATCGTCGGACGGCATCTGCATGCGCAACGACGATGCCTTCTCCGCCGGCTATGTCATGGGCAAGGAAATCGGTCTCGTCGTCTATAAGGTAGAAGATGACGGCTCGCTGCACGGCCTGTGGACCATCGCCGGCAAGAACGGCAGCGGCACCGAGGTGCTGACCCCGAAATGAGCCTGCTGGTCATCCGGCCAGCCCTCTTAGCGATTTTGTGGGCCACGGGTGAAAATCCGTGGCCTATTTCTTTGACGTTGCTGTCTTGCCGCCGGCTGCTACAGGCTTGGGCGGTTCACCGTTTCGCCGAAACGTCGAACCGCTTTATTCTTTGTTTTCACGCAATTCCGGACGGAAAACCGTTTCACACTTTTCTGGAATTGCTCTTGCAAACCGGTAACGCCCTTGCCTCTTTCCCCAAACATTCGCGGCGCGCTGTGCATGATGGTGGCCATGATCGGCTTCACCCTCAACGACGCCATCACCAAGTTCTCGTCGGAATCGATGAACATGGCGCAGGTGATGCTGGTGCGCGGCGCCTTTGCGTCGCTGCTCGTCGGCCTGCTCGCCTGGCAGCAAGGCGCGCTCGCGCGACCGAGGTCGATGCTGCAGCCGCTGGTGACGCTTCGCGTGGTCGCCGAGGCCGGCGCCACCGTCGCCTTCCTTGTGGCATTAGCGCATCTGCCGATCGCCAATGTCTCGGCGGTGCTGCAGGCGCTGCCGCTGGCGGTGACGATGGGGGCGGCACTCGTATTCAGCGAAGCGGTCGGCTGGCGGCGCTGGCTGGCGATCGCGGTCGGCTTTGGCGGCGTGCTGATCATCGTGCGGCCAGGCTTCGAAGGCTTCAGCATCTATTCGCTGTACGCACTCGTCAGCGTCGCCTGTTGCGCAGTACGTGACCTCGCCACCAAGCGCATCCCGAGGGCTATCCCGACCTTGCTGGTGTCGACGGCAACGGCAATCGCCATGACCATCGTTGGCGCCGTGCTGCTGTCGCCGATGGGCGGCTGGACGCCGATGTCCGGCAAAGGCTCGGCACTTTTGGCATTGGCGGCGGTGCTGGTGCTGATCGGCTACCAGTTCATCATCATGGCAATGCGGGCCGGCGACATCTCCTTCATTGCGCCATTCCGCTACACCGCCCTCTTTTGGTCGATGCTGCTTGGCCTCATCATCTTCGGCGATGTTCCCGACCTGCCGATGATCGTTGGCTCCGCCATCATCATCGGCTCCGGCCTCTACGCGCTCTATCGCGAACGGGTCGTCGGCCGGCAGAAGCCGGCGGCCGAAAGCGCTGGACCCGACATGGCGCCGGACGGCATATAGGTTGGCCATGAGCCAAGACATTGCAGGAATTATCCTGGCCGGAGGCCTGTCACGGCGCATGGGCGGCGGCGACAAGACTTTGCTAGCGCTTGGCGAGCGTCCGCTTCTCGACCATGTCGTTGCCCGCCTGGCGCCGCAGGTCGGATCGCTGGCGCTCAGCGCCAATAGTGACCCGGCGCGCTTCGCCGCGGCCGGTCTTCCGGTTCTCGCCGATGCGGTGGAAGGCTATGCCGGACCGCTGGCCGGAATTCTCACCGGCCTCGAATGGGCGGCAGCGAATACCGCTTTCAAGGCATTGGCGACGGCCGCCGGCGACACGCCGTTCCTGCCGGTGGACCTGGTCGAGAGGCTGGCTGCGGCTGTTGACGAGCGACCAGGCTCCATCGCTGTTGCCAGTTCCGGCGGCAGGCGGCATCCGACCTTTGCGCTGTGGCCGCTCGGGCTGCGTGAGGCCTTGCGCCATTTCCTGATCGACGAGGACAACAGGCGCGTCTCCGCCTTCATCGAGCGGCACGACTGTGTCGAAGTGGAATTTCCGTTGCTGACCCACGGCAGTGACGAGATCGACCCGTTCTTCAACATCAACACACCGCACGACCTTGCGGTGGCCGAGCGTCTGTTGCAGAGCATCGGCCCATGAACATCTTCGGCATCACCGGCTGGAAGAATTCCGGCAAGACCACACTGACCGAGAAGCTGGTCACAGAGCTCGTCCGGCGCGGCTGGACAGTGTCGACGGTCAAACATGCCCACCATGAGTTCGACATCGACAAGCCTGGCGCCGACAGCTATCGCCACCGCCAAGCGGGCGCCACCGAGGTCGCGGTGGTGTCGGGCAAACGCTGGGCGCTGATGCATGAATTGCGCGGTGAGGACGAGCCGACGCTGGAGACGGTCCTGTCGCGGCTGGCACCGTGCGATATCGTGCTGGTCGAAGGCTACAAGCGCGAGGTGCACAAAAAGATCGAAACCCGGCGGCAGGAGGCCAAGGACCGCTCGCCGCTGTCAGCGAACGACGGACATATCGTGGCGATTGCCGCCGACTTCGCGGTTACCGGCGAAAGCCTGCCTGTGTTCGATCTCGACGACACGGGAGGGATAGCCGACTTCATCGAGCGCATGACCGGCCTCAAACCTTGAGGCCACTGCCCTGGCCCGGTTCAGCCGCCCTCTTCAGCCGTTGCATTGTCTAAGCGCGTCGCGCCTGAACGCCCTCATGCAACGCGCTTCAGGTTGTTTTATTTATGCATGTCGTTGTCCCAAAACCGCTGCACACTTCGGGCGACATGCATTAACCCGGCGTCAGCATTGGCTGGATCCGCAAATCCCGCAAGCAACGGTTTTACAGTTGCTTTTCTCCCGAAAACAGTGGGAGTATCGCGCCAGCGGGCGGTCAAAAGCACCGCCCCACAGAGCCGTTCCGGAACGACGGCCGGGAGCCATAAAGAGAGGACTATCATGCGTATTGCACTGCGTATCGCGCTCGCCGCATCGGCTGCGCTGCTGACGCTCGGCGTCGCCCAGGCTCAGGAAACGACCCTGAGAATCGGCACCGAAGGCGCCTACCCCCCATTCAACAACCTGACCTCGGACGGCCAGCTCGTGGGCTTCGACATCGACATCGCCAAGGCGCTCTGCGACGAGATGAAGGTCAAGTGCACCTTCGTCGCCCAGGATTGGGACGGCATCATTCCGGCCCTGCAGGCCGGCAAGTTCGACGCCATCGTCGCCTCGATGTCGATCACACCGGAGCGCGCCGAGAAGGTCGACTTCACCCACAAATACTACAACACGCCGTCGGCGATCGCGGTACCCAAGGATTCGACCCTCAAGGGCGTGACCAAGGAAGACCTGGCCGGCAAGACTATCGGCGTCGCAACCACGACGACGCATTTCAATTACGCCTCGAAAACCTATACGGACAGCACGGTCAAGGGCTATCCGAGCAGCCCCGAAGAGCAGGCCGATCTCGCCAACGGGCGTCTCGACGCGATCGAGGACGATATCGTCGTGTTGCAACAGTTCCTGGATTCGCCTGATGGCGCCTGCTGCAAGATTCTCGGCCAGCCCTCGCCGCAGCCGGTCGATATCTTTGGACCGGGCGCCGGCATCGCCGTGCGCAAGGGCGAGACGGATCTGGTCAACAAGTTGAACAGCGCCATCGACGCTATCCGCGCTAACGGAAAGTACAAGGAAATCAACGACAAGTACTTCAAGTTCGACGTCTTCGGCGCCGAGTCCTGATCGTCTGAAACAAGGCGGCAGGGGAATTTTCTCCTGCCGCCTTGGCCTGACAGAAGTGGAGACAAGACCCGTCAATGCCAAGCCAGAACATATGGATACTTCTCACTTGGGGACCCGATGGCTGGATTGACGATATTGCCTATGGCGCACTGGTCACGATTGCGCTCGCGCTGGCGACACTGCCGATCGGCCTGACGATCGGCTTTTTCGTGGCCTGGGCGAAACAATCCGAAGAGCCGTCGCTTCGCGTGGCCGCCAACATCTACACCACGGTGTTTCGCGGCCTGCCGGAACTGGTGACGCTTTTCCTGTTCTTCTTCGGCATGCCGATCCTCTTGCAGTATGTCATCCGTCTGTTCAGGCCGGAAGCGACGGTCGATGTCGACAGCTTCCTCGCCGGCATGATCGTGCTGTCGCTTATCTTTTCGTCGTATTCCAGCGAAGTCTTCCTTTCGGCCTTTCGCGCCATTCCGAAGGGCCAGTATGAAGGCGGCTATGCCATCGGGCTGTCGAAATGGCAGACGATGCGCAAGGTGATCCTGCCGCAGCTGCTGCGCATCGCCTTCCCCGGCCTTGAGAATTGCTGGCTGAGCCTGCTCAAGGACACGGCCCTGGTGTCGGTCGTCAACCTGGCTGAAACCCTGCGCAACGCCGGCGTGGCGGCCCGTGTCACCAAACATTCCTTCCTGTTCTACAGCGTCGCGGCGATGGTGTTCCTTATCCTTGCCATCCTGTCGTCGATCGCCACCGGCTTCATCCTGCGTTCGCTCGGGAGGAGGGAGGCACGATGAGCGTCGTGACGCGCGCCGCCGTCGACATCGAGAAGCCACCACCACGGGCGCGAGGCTGGCCGCGGGCCCGTATCGTCGGCTACGCGCTGGTCGGCTTCTGGATCCTGTTCGGCATCGGCATCGCCGTCTATCTGGTTTACGCCTGGAATGGCGAATTCTTCGCCAGATACGCGCCGGCCTATCTGCAGGGCTTGGGAACCACGCTTGGGCTGGTGGCCATCTCTATGGTGCTCGGCGCGCTTTTTTCGCTGCCCGTCACCTATGCCCGCATGTCGAAGAACCGCTATCTGTCCGTCCTGGCCTATTGCTACGTCTACTTCTTCCGCGGCACGCCGCTGCTCGTCCAAGTCTATCTCGTCTATTACGGCCTGGGCTCATTCCGGGTGCAGCTCGAATCCGTCGGACTGTGGTGGTTCTTCCGCGACGCCTTCAATTGCGGTGTGTTCGCCTTCGCGCTCAACACCGCCGCCTACCAGGCCGAAATCCTGCGCGGCGCCATAGAGAGTGTTCCGAGGGGTCAATGGGAGGGCGCTGCTTCGCTCGGCCTGCACAAATTGCAGACGCTGCGCAAGGTCGTCCTGCCGCAGGCCTTTATCGTCGCGCTCCGGCCCTACGGCAACGAGCTCGTCTTGATGATCAAGGCTTCCGCCATCGTTGCCATCATCACCGTCTATGATTTGATGGGCAACGCGAAGCTGGCCTACGCCAAGTCCTTCGACTTCCAGGCCTATGTCTGGGTCGCCATCGTCTATCTGGTGATGGTCGAGATCCTGCGCCACGGCGTCGAATGGATCGAGCGACGGATCACCATTCATCTGATCCGCTGAGCGGTCGGCTGTACCAGTCGATCGGCTCATGCGCGTCTTGACGAATGGCGCGTAGAGCCTAGAGCTTTCCAAGACAATTCCGTTCCGTCTGAAGGGCAACTCATGGCATCTGTGGCATTTCTCGGTCTTGGCGTGATGGGCTATCCCATGGCCGGGCACCTCAGGAACAAAGGCGGCCACGACGTCACCGTCTACAACCGCACCGCGGCGAAAGCCGAGCAATGGGTTGCCCAGCATGGCGGCAAGTCTGCCGCGACGCCGGCGGAGGCCGCAGAGGGCCAGGACTTCGTCTTCTCCTGCGTCGGCAATGACGACGATCTGCGCTCGGTGACGGCCGGGGCCCATGGCGCCTTCGCCGCGATGAAAAAAGGCTCCGTCTTCATCGACAACACCACCGCTTCGGCCGAAGTCGCGCGCGAACTGGCCGACGCCGCTGAAAAGGCCGGCTTTTCCTTCCTCGACGCGCCGGTTTCCGGCGGCCAGGCGGGCGCTGAAAACGGCATGCTGACGGTGATGGTCGGCGGCGAGCAGGCTGCTTTCGAGAAGGCCAGGCCGGTCATCGACGCCTTTGCCCGCATGGTCGGGCTGATGGGTCCGTCGGGCGCCGGCCAGCTCACGAAGATGATCAATCAGATCACCATTGCCGGGCTGGTTCAGGGACTGGCCGAAGGCATCCATTTCGGCAAGAAGGCCGGGCTCGACATCGAGAAGGTCATCGAGGTGATTTCCAAGGGCGCTGCCGGGTCCTGGCAGATGGAGAACCGACACAAGACGATGAATGCCGGTAAATATGATTTCGGCTTTGCCGTCGACTGGATGCGCAAGGATCTCGGCATCTGCCTCGATGAAGCCGACCGCAATGGCGCCAGACTGCCGGTGACCGCCCTTGTCGACCAGTTCTACAAGGATGTGCAGGCGATGGGCGGCAAGCGCTGGGACACCTCGTCCCTGCTGGCGCGCCTGGAAAAATAGGCGTTCGCAATGGCCGAGCTTTCGCCCCAATCGAGCGCCGATGAGATCGTCGCCCATTTGCGCTCGATCGGCACGGAGAACAATCGCCTAGGTATGCTGCGCTACGGCATCAAGATCGAGCGCGCGCTCGGCATCTCGCATGGCATGCAGCGGCAGATCGCCAAAAAGATCAAGCGCAACCACGAGCGTGCTTTCGAGCTTTGGCAGACCGGCATCATGGAGGCGCAGTTCATCGCTTCCGTCACGGCCGACCCGAAGCGCTTCTCAGCCGCGGATGCACGACAATGGGCCGCGTCCTTCGATTCCTGGGATATCGTCGACGGCGTCTCCGATCTCTTCGTCGACACGGACGCCTGGAAGGAGCTGATTGAAGAGTTCGCGGCGGACGAGCGCGAGTTCGTTCGACGCACGGCCTTTGCCATGATGGCGTGGTCCGTCGTGCACCGGAAGCAGGAGCCGGTGGCGACTTTCCTCGGCTTCCTGCCGATCATCGAAGCGCATGCCGCCGACAGCCGCAATTTCGTGAAGAAGGCGGCAAACTGGGCGCTTCGTTCGATCGGCAAGCGATCGTTGGAGATGCACGGAGCTGCCCTTGCCGTGGCCGAACGGCTGGCCCAGTCGACCGACAAGACGGCTCGCTGGATTGGCAAGGACGCCGTACGGGAACTCACCAATGCCAAGATCATCGAGCGGATCGCCGCCAGAAAAGGCTGACCTAGCCAACGTCCGGTTCACCGAGGTGACGCGGCAGACGCGCGCCGATTTCGAAGGCCTCTTCGAAGCGCAAGGCGGTCCGAAGTATTGCTGGTGCATGGCCTGGCGGCCCCTGCCCGGCCGCCGCGAGCATGTCCAGCACGCCGAGTTGAAACGGGCCATGATGGCGCTTGTCGAGGCCGGTACGCCGGTCGGAATCTTGGCCCAGATTGACGGCAAGACCGTCGGCTGGTGCTCGGTCGCGCCGCGCCAGACATATCGGAAGCTGACGTCGCAACAGGACGATGACGAGACCGGCATCTGGTCGATCGTCTGCTTCTATGTGCCAAGGGCGCTGCGCGGCGGCGGGCTGGCGGCAGCGCTGTTGCTTGACGCCGCCATAGATCACGCCTTTGCCAAGGGCGCCGGCGTGATCGAGGCCTACCCGGTCGACGAGGCATCGCCGAGCTACCGTTTCATGGGGTTTCGCGACATGTTCATCGCTCGCGGGTTCCATGAGGTCGGCATGGCCGGCTCTCGCAGACATGTGATGCGGCTCGAGCGTTGACGCGATCGGCCGCGGCGTCTTTACTCCTGCACAAAGGAAGCGGCCGATGAGCAGTCCTCTCAAATCGACCTTGGCGCTTGCAGCCGCGTTGTTGGTGTTCACCGCTACCAACGCCTCAGGCCAAACCGCGCACATCTTCTGGAAAGATCTGCGTCCTGCGACGCAGGCGGTGGCCGAAGATGCCGGCCTGCCGATGATTGCGGCAAAACTGCCCGATCGTGGCGAGACATTGTCGCTCAACCTGCAGGACAAGACGGTACAAATAGCCGGCTATGCATTGCCGGTCGACCGTGATGGCGATCTCGTCTACCAGTTCCTGCTGGTGCCGTGGACAGGCGCTTGCAGCCACATGCCGACGCCGCCGCCCAACCAGATCGTGCTGGTGACGCCGGCTCGTCCCTACAAGATGTCGCAGGCCTATGAGTCGGTTGCCGTGACCGGCGCCTTGCGGCCCGGCTTGGAGAAGAGCCAGTTGTTCATTCTCGACGGCGTCAGCATCATCCAGTCCGGCTACACCGTACGCAAAGCCGATGTGGTGGCAGTCGACACGGTGCCGGACACGATCACGCTGCCGGTCAACTCGCCCTGGAGTTTCCTCAACAAAAAGAAAAACTAAGCGCCGCCTGCTTGTGCAGCGTCACCGCCCAGTCACGGACAACCGCGCTCAGGCCGCGTTGGCGCCGGATTCCTTGTCCAGCAGCATGTAGTCGAGCGGCATTTCGGTCGTGTACTTGATCTGCTCCATGGCGAAGGACGACGACACGTCGCGGATCTCGATCTTGGCGATCAGCCGCTTGTAGAAGGCGTCATAGGCGGCGATGTCGGGCACCACGACGCGCAGGAGATAGTCGACGTCGCCGCTCATGCGGTAGAATTCGACCACTTCGGGAAATTCCTGGATGACTTCCGAGAAACGCCGCAGCCATTCATGGCTGTGCGAATTGGTGCGGATCGACACGAAAACGGTGACGCGCACATTGACCTTTTCGTGGTCGAGGATGGCGACGCGCCGCTTGATGACGCCCTCTTCCTCCAGCTTCTGGATGCGGCGCCAGCACGGCGTCGTCGACAGGCCGACTTTCTTGGCGACATCGGCAACCGCGAGCGTCGCGTCCTCCTGCAGGAGGCGGAGAATTTTTCTGTCGAGGCGATCCATTGAGGTGCTCCTGGTGCAGGCCGCGTTCCCTCGGGCGCGACGCGCTTTGGGAATAGATTGGCTATACTCCCTCTTATTTCGACCTTTCACAAGAAAGAAATTCTGCCGGATGGCACAAAAGCGAGTGATATCTTGCTTAAAGTCTAATCTATGCGATAGCGGATTTCCGATCTCAGAAACGGCAGCAAATCCATTTCAAACCATGGATTCTGCTTCAGCCATCCTGAGTTGCGCCATGACGGGTGTGGCAGCGGCAGCACTTTCGGGCTGGCCGGCGCATCCCAGATGGTGCGCCAGTCCTTCACGGTTTCCGTCAGCGACGGCCGGCGCGTGGCGCCCATATGCCAGGATTGCGCGTAGGAGCCGATTGTCAAGACGAGGTCGATCTGCGGCATCAGCGCCATCAGCGGCGCGCGCCAGGCCAGCGCGCATTCTCGGCGCGGCGGCAGGTCGCCGCCCTTTGCGTCCTGGCCGGGGAAGCAGAACCCCATCGGCACTATGGCGAATTTTTCCGTGTCGTAGAATTCCTCGCTGGTTACGCCCAGCCAGCTTCGCAAGCGGTCGCCGGACGCGTCGGTGAACGGCATGCCGGACGAATGCACCTTTGTGCCTGGCGCCTGGCCGGCGAGCAGGATGCGGGCGCTGGATGATGGCAGCAGCACCGGGCGGGGCTCGTGCGGCAGTGGCCTGCCGACCGGAGTGTCGATGCAGATGCGGCAGGCGCGGACCTTTGCCGTCAGGCGTTCGAGTTCCGCCTCCATCAGGCGGAAGCGCTCGGGCGACTGGAGACGGCGCTGTACCAGCGCGGCACGTTTGTGCACTCGTCCGGCACTTTGATGCGCGCCGGTTTCATGAAATCCATGGCGATCATGCCGGTGATATCGGCGATCGAATAGGCGTCGCCGGCGGCGAATTCGCGGTTTGCTAGTTCGGTGTCGAGCAGTTTCAGGAATTCAACCGCTTTCGCCTTGTTGGCCTCACCCCATTCGGGGATCTGCGGAATTTCCCATTCCTTCATCGCCGGATGGATGTGGCGAAAAGCCTGGGCGACGCAGCTGAGCAGATTGAACTCCATGCGCCTTTGCCACATCTCGACCTTGGCCTTGCCGAGCGCGCCTTGCCCGAACAGCGCCGGTTCGGGATGCAGTTCCTCGAAATAGCGGCAGATGGCGACGGATTCGGTGAGGATGGTGCCGTCGTCGAGCTCCAGCACCGGCAGCCGCTGCAACGGGTTGCGCGACCTGACCGGCTCCTGTTTGTGCCCCATCGCACCCATGTCGACCGGCACCAGTGGCACTGCGATGCCCTTCTCGGCGAGGAAAACCCGCACGCGCCGCGGATTGGGGGCGCGGCCGCCGTCGAACAGTTTCATGCTTATCCTCCCGATCTGGTCCTTCAACTATAGTGCTCGTCACCAGAAGCGAAACATCTCTCGCAAGGCGTCACCGACCGAAGCCAGGGTGCCGTGCTTTCTTTCGAGCGGGCCACCGTGGTGGCTTTCGCGCCAGTCTTGCGGCTGATCGAAAGTGCCGGCCCAGATGCCAACCTTGCCGGCGCGGGCAATGGCCTGCTCGGTGTCGAAATCGCCATAGGCAATTGCCCAGCCGGCCTCAACCTGGGCCCGGTTGAGATCCTTTCCACCGGCCTTGCAATCGCCGAGCAGGCGGCCGTAGCGGTCGCGCTGCCAGCCGCTGCAGGTCACCGGATTGCCTGATATCAGCCGCACCAGCGCCTGGCGTGCCAGCCTGCCGCAAGCGTAGTCTGCGCCATCCCTACGGCAGATCTGCTGGTATTCCGGAGCGTCGATGCCGCGCATGCGGATACGTTCGGTGCCAAGGGTGAGTGAATCGCCATCGTTGACGATCGCCGCCCCTTGCGCCTTGCGCGTCTCGAAACGGTCGAGGCGTGCGGCGAGCAGGATCAGCAGGCCGAGCAGAATGACCGTCAGCGCGTAATCCAGCAGCTTGCGCCACAGGCTTCGCGGAGGCGGCGGATAGTATCGCCGGCGCGGTCTTGGCGACCACGAACGGCTCATATGGCAAACAGTCTCTTAATCATTCGAACGTAGCTTAACGAATTGAGATCGCTGCGCGCATAAATCGAAGTTTCCATGCCTCTGCTACGCTCGAACACAGCGGATAAATTCATTGTGGACCGCCGGAAACCGCACCGCAACAGCGATGTGGCGCGCGCGGTGCGCAAGACGCGCGACCGTCTTTCGCAGCAGGTCGGCAATCTCGACTTCGACCGCGAGCTGCTGAAGCTGCATGCCGGGACCATGGTGCGCGGCGCAGCCATCATCCCACTGCTGGTGTTGGCGGTCGCGGCGGCCGGGCTGCTGGCCGGTGTGGACAAACAGATCAGCGTCTGGGCGCTGTTCACCCTGATCTGCTATTCGATCGTCGCCTTCATGGCGCGCCGCGTCGGCCGCACCGAAGCCGCCGAGCTCAACCCTGTTCGCACCCGCAGGGAATTCCTGATCGGCCATTCGCTGTGCGGCCTCGGCTGGGCGTGGTTCGCCTGGCTCGGCTGCGCCACCTGCCAGATCGACCAGTTCCAGGCCGCCAAGGCGGTGGTGCTGCTGCTGGCCATGGCGGCGACCGCTATCATGGCGTCGTCCTTGCGCGGCTCTCTGCTTGCCACCTTCGTCGTTCCGGTGGCGGTCTATGCCTATGCTGAAACGAAATTTTGGGTGCCGGTCGGGACGATCATGGTCGCCCTGCTGGTCGCGGCATTGCCGTTCTTTGCCTATATCGCGCGCCATCTCAACCGCTCGTCGCTGATACTTCTGTCCTTCCGCTCCGAAAAGGATGCGCTGCTCGCCGAGGTGGAGACCGCGAAATCGATGTCGGACGAAGCTCGTCGGCGGGCCGAAGACGCCAATCTGGCGAAGTCGCGCTTCCTTGCTTCTATGAGCCATGAGCTCAGGACGCCCCTCAACGCCATTCTCGGTTTTTCCGAGGTGATGGCCAATGAGGTGCTCGGGCCGATGAGCAACCCGACCTATCGCGACTACGCCCGCGACGTGCACGATTCCGGCCAGCATCTGCTCGACCTGATCAACGAAATCCTCGATCTGTCTCGCATCGAGGCCGGCCGCTATCAGCTCAACGAAGAGCCGGTGATGCTGCTCAACATCGCCGAAGATTGCTGCCACATGATGGAATTGAAGGCGCGCAACAAGGACATCCGCATCGTCCAGGATTTCGAAAGTGCCCTGCCGCGGCTGTTCGCCGACGAGCGCGCGGTGCGGCAGATCACGCTCAACCTCCTGTCCAACGCCATCAAATTCACCGCCACCGGCGGCGAAGTTCGCGTGCGCGTCGGCTGGACGGCGGGCGGCGGCCAGTACATTTCGGTCAAGGACAATGGGCCGGGCATACCGGAAGACGAAATCCCGATCGTGCTGTCCGCCTTCGGCCAGGGCTCGATCGCCATCAAGAGCGCCGAACAGGGCACCGGGCTCGGACTGCCGATTGTGCAGGGCCTGCTCGCCATGCATGGCGGCGAATTCGAACTTCAGTCGAAATTGCGCGAAGGCACCGAGGCAATCGCCATCTTCCCGCTCGCCCGAGTGATGGAGGAACTGCCGGCGCTGCCAACCAAGACCGTGGCGGCGGCCCGCCGACGTTGACAGCTTATTCTAGGCTTTGACCGCCGCCGCCATGCCCGAACTGGTAAGCGCCGCCGCCTTGACCAGACCGGCGGCAAGGGCGGCCCCTACCCCTTCGCCGTGGCTGATGCCGAGATCAAACAGCGGCCTGAGGCCGAACCGCTCGGCGGCAAGCCTTTGGCCGGGTTCAGGCGACTGGCTGGCCAGCAGGCAATGGTCGAGCGCACCCGGGTTGGCGGCATGCAGCACGGCAGCGGCAGCGGTCGCGGCGAAGCCGTCGAGCAGCACCGGGATTTTTTGCATCCGGGCGGCGAGGATGGCGCCGGCAATGGCCGCAAACTCGCGGCCACCGACCCGGCGCAGTGCTTCCAACGGGTCCTTCAGAGCCGCACCATGGAAGGCGACGGCTGCATCGACTACATCAGCCTTGCGCGCCTGCATGGCCGCGTCGGCACCGGAGCCGGGGCCGACCCAGTCGGCGCCGCTGCCACCGAACAGGGCGGCGCACAAAGCCGCCGCAACGGTGGAGTTGCCGACGCCGAGATCGCCGAGGCAAATCAGATCGGAGCCACCGGCAATGGCTTCCATGCCGAAGGCCATGGTGGCGGCGCAGCCGCGTTCGTCGAGGGCGGCGTCCTCGGTGATGTCGGCGGTCGCAATGTGCAGCGCCAGATCGAACACCTTGAGGCCAAGATTGTTGGCGACGCAAATCTGGTTGATTGCCGCACCGCCGGCGGCGCACAGCTCAACGGCGTTTGCGGTCTCAGCGACAGGGCGCGGCGAGATGCCGTGGCGGGTCACGCCATGGTTGCCGGCGAAGATCGCCACCAGGGGCCGGTTCACCGCCGGCGGGGCGCGCCCGCTCCAGGCAGCAAGCCAGGCGGCGATGTCCTCGATGCGGCCAAGCGAGGCTTTCGGCTTGTCGGCCTTGGGAAAAACGGGGGGGGGCCGGGTTTGGGGGGGGGGATTGTTGGTGGTATAGAGAA
>NZ_JAMYPU010000031.1:0-66621 GCF_040320535.1 Mesorhizobium sp. M0676 | reverse complement strand
GCTGGTGGTGGTTTTCGAGGGCCGTGATTCCGCCGGCAAGGGCGGCGTCATCAAGCGCATCACCCAGCGCCTCAACCCGCGCATCCGCCGTCGATCGATCGCATGCAGTATTTCCGCGACCTGATCGGCTTGCAGTCGGAACTGATCAAGCTGCAGTCCTGGGTTGCCTACCACAAGAAGAAGCTGGTGGTGGTTTTCGAGGGCCGTGATTCCGCCGGCAAGGGCGGCGTCATCAAGCGCATCACCCAGCGCCTCAACCCGCGCATCTGCCGCGTCGTGGCGCTGCCGGCGCCGACCGAGCGCGAAAAGTCACAATGGTATTTCCAGCGCTACGTGCCGCATCTGCCGGCCGGCGGCGAGATCGTGCTGTTCGACCGCTCCTGGTACAACCGCTCCGGCGTCGAGCGGGTGATGGGCTTTGCCGAACCCGATCAGGTCGAAGAGTTCTTCCGCGATGTGCCGGAGTTCGAACGCATGCTGGTCCGCTCCGGCGTCACGCTGGTCAAATACTGGTTCTCGATCACCGACGAGGAACAGCAGATGCGCTTCATGATGCGCATCCACGATCCGATGAAGCAGTGGAAGCTGTCGCCGATGGACCTGCAGTCGCGCGTGCGCTGGGAGCAGTACACCAAGGCCAAGGAAGAGACGTTTGCCCGCACCAACATCCCAGAGGCACCGTGGTACATCGTCGAAGGCAACGACAAGAAGCGGGCGCGGCTGAACTGCATCGACCATCTCCTCAAACAGCTGCCCTATGAGGACGTGCCGCACGAAGAAATCACGCTGCCCGAGCGGGTGTTCAACCCGGAGTACGAGCGCCAGGTCCTGCCGCGCGAGCTTTACGTGCCGGAGAAGTATTGAGCACTTTTCCTTCTCCCCGTTTCACGGGGAGAAGGTGCCTGAAGGGCGGATGAGGGGCAGCGCCGGCATCGACGAATTCACAGCCGTCGGACGCTGCTAACCTCCAAAAGCAGCGCTGCCCCTCATTGCCTGCCGGGCATTTCTCCCCGTAGAACGGGGAGAAAGAAGCCTGCGCCTATCACTTCGCCACTACACCCGCTTGATCGTCACATGCGTGGCGAGCGCTGTCGCCACCTGCTCGGTGCACTGGTAACCCAGCTTCAGCATATCCAGCCCGGCAAACAGGCTCTCGCCCCTCCCGAGCAACACTGGCGACACCGCCAGATGCAACTCGTCGATGAGCTTCTCTTGCAGATATTGCCGGATGGTGGAAACGCCGCCGCCGACGCGGACATCCTTGCCGCCGGCCGCGGCCTTTGCTTGTTCGAGCGCGGCGTGGATGCCGCCGGTGACGAAGTGGAAAACGGTGCCGCCTTCCATCGCAATGGGGTCGCGCTTGTGATGGGTCAGCACGAAGGTCGGCACATGATAGGGCGGGTTGTCGCCCCACCAGCCTTTCCAGCTCTCGTCCGGCCATTCGCCGCGGATTGGGCCGAACATGTTGCGGCCGAGGATCCAGGCGCCGACATTGTGGAAGCTGCCGATGGTGAACCGGTCGTCCACATCGGTGGTGCCGCCATCCTTGCCGACCATCTCGTGGAAGGTGCGGGTGCCGGTCATCCATTTGTGCAGATCTTCGCCACCAACGCCGAGCGGATTTTGCAGGTCCTGGTCAGGACCGGCGCCGAAACCGTCGAGCGACAAGGTGAAGGCATTGACGCGCAGTTTGGACATGGAAGACTCCCTTTGGTGACCAGTTGCGATTTGCAATCAGTATCCAAACCGATTGCATATCGCAAGTAGTTTTTAGAGGCAAGCCGATCTGTGGAATGCGCAGGGACCTCAAGCCGCCACGCGCTTCGGCATCACCGCAAACGGGCTGAGCCCAAGCCAGATCTGCATCTTGCCGGCGACGTCGAGATCGCCGGTCAGGCTGATCTTGTCGCGTTCCTTATGAACTGTCGTCAGCCCCATCCAGATCGAGGTCATGGTGCACAGATCGGTCGAGACGTAGAGATCGACGTCGAAGCCCGGATCGTACCAGCAAAGATCGACCTCGCCCTGCTTTTCGACGATCAGCCACCACGATCGTTTTGACGCCGGCAGGTCATGGTACAGGAATTGTATCACGGTGCGCCCGTCCGGCAGCGGGCTGGGGTTCAGATTGCGCCGCATGTCCCACATCAGCAGCGACGGATCGAGGTTTTTGAGCGACAGCCTGGCCTCGACCCATTTCTGGCCCCAAAACCCCATCGCCTCGACAACCGGGCGCAAATCCCGGCCCGCCTCGGTCAGCCGGTATTCGAACACGCCCTTCTCGGTCGCGATCTCGGTCCGCTCGACGATGCCGCCGGCCTCGAGGTCCTTGAGCCGTTGCGACAGAAGGGTTGGCGACATTTTCGGCACGCCGCGGCGCAAATCGTTGAAGCGGGTCGATCCCGCCACCAGTTCGCGCAGCAGCACCATGGTCCAGCGTGTGCAGAGCAGCTCGGCGGCCATGGAGAGCGGGCAGAATTGCTTGTAACCGGCTTGTGTCATGTGGTGAGCTCCAAAAGATGTTGCCGGACCTTATTCAGAAAACCTGAGTTCAGCCAGTACAGAAGCTGTACTGGCACCCCCGGTACAGTTCTGTGACTGGAGCGGTCCGGCGCCGCCATGCGAGGCAGCGGTCACGTCACCGGGCAGTCCGGTGCCGATCGATGAGGAGTTGGACAATGACCGCTTACGTGATCGCAGACATCAAGGTGAAGGACGACAAATGGGTGCCGGCCTATGCCGCTTCGGTGCATGACCTCGTCCACAAGCATGGCGGCAAGTATCTCGCCCGCAGCGGCAATGTGAAGACGCTGGAGGGCAAGCCGCTCGACACCAGCCTGATCGCCATCATGGCGTTTCCGTCGGCAAAGGCAGCCGAAGCCTTCACCAACGATCCGCAATACGCTCCGTTTGTGGCGGAGCGCCGGAAGGGCAGCGACAGCCGCTTCCAACTGATCGACGATACCGATCTCGCTGGAACGATCCCTTATTTGCCGAAGGCGTGAGGAAAAGCCGGAACCCGGTGTATCAGGGTTCCGGCTAACCCTTCAGCATTTGCGCCACTTCGGGCGCGAAGCAGGTGGACGGGTACTCTCACGCGATTTAGTCTTGAACTCGAAAGTCGGTAAACTGAGCAGGCGCGCACGTGACCATTATTTCACTCATTGCAAAACTGTTTGCCAACCGGAACCGCCCGCAGAATAGGCCAGCTCAAGTCCCAGAGCGGGTTTTCCGCAAAGAGGCGAAATTCAAGAAACATGGAAAATTCTTCCAGATCGGACCGACATATCGCGGCGGGTCCCATTGTCTTCAGCTGGAAAACGCCCAAGCTTTGGTGCCGCCACCCCGCATACTGCTCGGGCCGACGGAGTTTGGGGGATACGGCTTTCCTGAGTACCCGGAGACGCCCAGGCTACGGCCTGAAGCGACAGCCTATTGCAGGCCACCAAAAGACTTAGAAGATTTTCATTGTTACTGGCTTGTATCCGAGCGCCTGAAGGAAGTTCTGCAGTCAGTCGACCCCGATGGGGTCGTGTTTAACGACTGCGACGTATTCTATTTGAGCGGAAAGCCGATCGAACCAAAGCACTACCTTTGCGACATCGTTCGCAAGATTGATGCCGTGGATCTCGAATCGTCGAAGTTTAGGCTTTTGATCGGCGAGAATGGAGGCGTCCACTACGACCGCGCCGGAGGCGCGTGCTTCTATTTCAAGGAGGAGATTGTTGGCGATGCGCATATCTTCAAACAGAAGAACATGGGCATCGTCATTTGCACCGCCAAATTGAGAGAAGCCTGTGTCGAAGCAGGCATCAAGAATCCCGACTTGTTCCAAGACATGTCGGTTTGCGGGCGTGGTCGGCTGGACTTCGAAACAAGAAATGTCAAAGAGAGTTATGTGCTGGAGTGAATTTATCCCTTCAGCATTTGCGCCACTTCCGGCGCGAAGTAAGTCAGGATGCCGTCGCAGCCGGCGCGCTTGAAGGCGAGCAGGCTCTCCAGCATTGCCTTTTCGCCGTCGATCCAGCCATTGGCGGCCGCCGCCTTGATCATCGAATATTCGCCTGACACCTGGTAGGCGAAGGTCGGCATCTGGAACTCGTCCTTCAGCCGGCGGATGATGTCGAGATAGGGCAGGCCGGGCTTGACCATCAGCATGTCGGCGCCCTCGGCGATATCCTGCTCGGCCTCGCGCACCGCTTCGTCGGAATTGGCGTGGTCGAGATAGTAGGTCTTCTTGTCGCCCTTGAGCAGGCCGGCGGTGCCGACCGCCTCGCGGTAGGGGCCGTAGAAGGCGGAGGCGAATTTCGTCGCATAGGACATGATCGCCACATCCGAAAAACCGTTGGCGTCGAGTGCGTCGCGGATGGCGCCGATGCGGCCGTCCATCATGTCGGACGGCGCGATGATGTCGGCGCCGGCCGCTGCCTGGATGACGGCCGCGGCGGTCACCTGTTCCACTGTCTCGTCATTGACGATGATGCCGTCGCGCAAGATGCCGTCATGGCCGTGCGAGGTGAACGGATCGAGCGCGGCATCGGTGATGATGCCGATCTCGGGCACTGCGTCCTTGATGGCGCGGGTGGCGCGGTTGATTATGTTTTCCGGGTCGAGGATGTGCGATCCCGTCTGGTCGCGCAGGCTGAGTTCAACATTGGGGAAGGTGGCGATCGCCGGAATGCCGAGCTTAGCGGCCCGCTCGGCCTCCTTGACGGCGAGGTCCAGCGACAGGCGGAAGACGCCGGGCATGGCGGCGATCGGCTCGCGCGTGTTCTTGCCGTCGATCACGAAGATCGGCCAGATCAGATCGTTCACCGTAAGCCGGTTTTCCTGCACCAGGCGGCGCGACCAGTCGGCCTTGCGCATGCGCCGCAAGCGGCGGCTGCCGGTGATCTCGTCGACGCTGCGTGCGCCGAGCTTTGCCGGCGGGAATTTGTTGCTCGTCGCGGGGGTGAATTTGTTCATCGCAAAAACTCCGGGTCGAGGCGGCTTTTACCACGAGGCCTTGCCGCTGACCAATGCGACACGATTGTGCCAGCCGATGACGCGGTGCTTACGGCTTTGGCGGCCACGCCAGTTCTGGGCCGGTTTTGAAGAACGACACATTGTTGTGAAGGTGCTCTCCGGGGCGAGCCGGATCAGGCGCCCGTCCGGATGGCCGATGTCGGCGACATTGTCGATGAACCAGCGGTTCCAGGTCGCCTCCGGGCCGAGATATTTGTGCAGCAGCCGTTTGAAGCGGTTCGGCGCCATAGCTTCTATGGTGGCGACGCCGCGCAGGCCGAGATGCAGCAGGATGCCGGCCTCATTGTCGACGATCTCCACGGCGCAGCGCGGGTCACGTTCGAGGTGTTTGACAGCACTTGCGCCGGTCGAGCCGAGCAGCCAGATCGCAGCGTCCTCCCAGATGAACCACATCGGCGCGTTGCGCGGCGCACCGTCAGCGGTCACGGTCGCCAGATTGGCCATCAGCGGGCGGCTGAGAACATCATCCGGGTCGAACTTTTTCGGCATCTCCCAGCCATGGCTCGGCGCTGCGGTTTCAAGCGTCATGCGTTTGTCCCTGCATCAGAAGAAAGGCTGTTTTGCCCGGCAATTTTGCGCGCATTTCTGTCGGGGGCAAAGCACGGTCGCGTTCCCTTGCGAAAATCCAAACCGCGCCCGCCGGTTGACGCACCCATGCGCCACCTTTAGCACTTCAGTCCCGCAGGCGCGGGGAGGGATTCTCTGACGATGGTTTTTGGCGGCGGCGACAAGATCCGCTTCGAACGGTTGGGCAAGGCAGGCGTCGTCACGCTGACGCGGCCGCAGGCGCTCAATGCGCTGACACATCGCATGATCAAGGCGCTGGACAAGGCGCTCGACGCTTTTGAGCGCGACGTCGGCATCGATGTCGTCGTCGTCAAGGCCGAGGGCAGGGCGTTTTGCGCCGGCGGCGACATCATGCACGTCTACGAGGCCCGCGCCGGGAAGCCGCCGGTCGAGTTCTTCGCCGACGAATACCGGCTCAACGCCCGCATCAACAGTTACAAAAAGCCCTATGTCGCGCTGATCGACGGGATCGTTATGGGCGGCGGCGTCGGCATCTCTTTCCACGGTTCGCAGCGTGTGCTGACCGAGAACGCCCAGTTCGCCATGCCCGAAGTCGGCATCGGTTTCTTCCCCGATGTCGGCGGCAGCCATCTTCTGCCTGACCTTGGCGGCAGCTTCGGCATGTATCTGGCGCTGACCGGCAACCGCATTCGCTATGGCGATGCGCTGTGGTCTGGCCTGGCCACCCACACCATCAAGGCCGCCGACCAGGCTGCCTTTCTCGATCGGCTCTGCGCCAATGGCGATCCGGAATCGGTGCTGCGCGGCTTTTTCGTGCCGGCCAGGCGGGAGACCGGCCAGCCGGTGCTGGAAGCCATTGCCCGGCATTTTTCCCAACCCTCGCTCGCCGAAATCCTCGAGAGCCTGGAGCGCGCGGCAGGCGCCGACGAGTTTGCCGCCAAGACGCTGGCCACCATCCGCACCCGCTCGCCGACCAGCCTCAGTGTCGCGTGGCGCCAGATCAGCGCCGGGCTGACGCTGTCGATGGAAGCCTGCATGAAGATGGAGTTCCGCATCCTCAACCGCATGCTGGCCGGGCACGACTTCTATGAAGGCATCCGCGCCGTCCTCGTCGACAAGGGTTCGACGCCGCAGTGGCGGCCGGCAAGCCTGGCCGAGGTCGACGCTGCTTCGGTGGACGCCTATTTCGCGCCGCTCGAACGGGAACTCGAACTGTGAGCGAGGTCACGTCGCGGCGCATCGTGCTGCAGCCCTCGGGTGTCGAGATCATCTTCGCCTGGTTCCAGCGCGTCATAGCGGGCTATTGCCTGCTGTTCGGCATCCTGTACTGGATCCGGCTGATCGGCTTTTATCCCGGCCCGCTGTGGCGCTTCGACCTGATGCCGGTGCACTGGCAGGTCGTGGCGGTGATGCTGGCCGTGTTCTTCCCCTTCGCCGCCGCCGGCCTCTGGATGCTGGCGTCGTGGGGCCCGGTGATCTGGTTCATCTGCGCGGTGACCGAGACCATCATGTATGCCGGCTTCCCCGATCTGTACGGCCACCGGCCGCTGATCGTCTTCTCGCATGCCGCGGTGGCGCTGCTCTACATCGCCTTCCGCGTCGTTATCTGGATGCGCAAGCGCCCCGCGCGCGCCTGAAACGCCGCCCCGCAGCCATTGGGTAAATCTTTAGGTTAATTATCCTTGCTCGGGTGACCGTTCGTTAAGCGTCTTGCGAAACCTATTACCGGTAAGCTCTTGTTAGCCCTAGCGTTTAAGTCGAATTTTATGAGTATTCGATAGTGTCGCAATCAAGGTGAAAAACAAAAAATCACCAGGGCGACAAACGAGAGGCAAAGACAATGATCAATTCGCGTCCGGCGGCGAAGACCGCCAACGTATCCGACGATCGCCGCGAGGCTATCCGTTCGCTTTACATGGAATCGCTGCAACTGGTGGAGCGTCTGCATCGCCGTCTGCTTGACGTGATCAAGGACGAGTTCGACCGCAACGGCCGTTCCGACATCAATGCCATCCAGGCGCTGCTTCTGTTCAATATCGGCAATTCCGAACTGACCGCCGGCGAGCTGCGCTCGCGTGGCTACTATCTCGGCTCGAACGTCTCCTACAATCTGAAGAAGCTGGTCGATCTCGGCTTCATCAACCACCAGCGCTCGCGCATCGACCGCCGTTCGGTCCGCGTTTCGCTGACGCCGAAGGGCAATGAAGTGGCGGAAGTCGTCGCCGGTCTCTATGAGCGCCATGTCGGCTCGATCGAACAGGTCGGCGGCATCAACAGCGAAGAGTTCAAGCAGATGAACCGCGCGCTGCAGCGCCTCGACCGCTTCTGGAACGACACGATTGCCTACAGGATGTAATCAGCGGGCCATTGAATAGCAGCTGCGCCGGAAGAAGCGCGGCCGGAGGAAAGTCTCAGCCAACAGGCCGGTGCCGAAAAGCACCGGCCTTTTCTTTTCGAGCCGCCGGCGCTTCCAAATTCGGCGCAAAGCCACGTTGCCGCCATATTCGCGGTGGAAGCGAGGGGTGTGGGTATGCGGCGGCGAAAGCTGTTCGCGCGCCTGTAACGTCGCATCGCCGTCCGCTTTTTACGGCCAGGTGACGCAGGTCATGGTTGGCTAATTCTTAACAATGCCAACTTTAAAGTGCGGGCGATATCGCCCAAAATCGAGCACGTAGCCGAACGCTGCAACAGCCAAACGCTACAAGCCAACACGACAAGAATGTCTGGAACGTCCATGAGAACCAGCCGCCGCTTTTTCCTTTCCGGAGCTTCCGCGCTCGCCGTTGCCATGGTTGCCAATGCCGCCAGCGCGCAGGATGTGATCGACGATATCCTGAAGTCTTCGAACCGTGGCAATTGGGACGACCAGTTCGACGCCCGCGCCTCCGAAGGCGGCAAGGTCGCCTCGACGCTGCCGATCTTCAGCCTACAGACGGTCGCCTTCACCGAACAGGCTGTGGCGCAGTATCAGAACATCGTCGCCCAGGGCGGCTGGGGCGAGGTGCCGGCGACAAAGAAGCTGCAGCTTGGCGTCGACGATCCGGACGTGGTGCCGCTGCGCAAGCGGCTGATGGTTTCGGGCGATCTGGCGCAGAGCGCCGGCATTTCGACGTCGTTCGATTCCTACGTCGACGCCGCGGTCAAGCGCTTCCAGGCGCGCCATGGCCTGCCGGCCGACGGTGCCATGGGCAAGTACACTTATGCGGCGATGAACGTTTCGGCGCAGATCCGCCTCGGTCAGCTGCAGACCAATCTGGAGCGCTTGCGCGAAAAGGCCGGCACGCTGGGCAGCCGTTATGTGCTGGTCGATATCCCGGCGGCACAGATCGAGGCGGTCGAGAACGATCGCGTCGTGCTGCGCCACACCGCAATCGTCGGCAAGATCGACCGCCAGACCCCGGTGGTCAATTCCAAGATCAACGAGATCATCGTCAATCCTTACTGGAACGCGCCGGTCTCGATCGTGCGCAAGGACATCATTCCGCTGATGCGGAAGAACCCCGACTATCTCAAGGACAGCCATATCCGGCTGTTTGCGCCTGATGGCAGCGAAGTCGATCCGATGACTGTCGACTGGTCGACGGATGATGCCGCGAAATACCGCTTCCGCCAGGATCCGGGTTCCGGCAACGCCATGGCCTCGGTGAAGATCAACTTCCCCAGCCCCGACGGCGTCTACATGCACGATACGCCGCAGCAAAGCCTGTTCGGCAAGATGATGCGCTTCGATTCCTCGGGCTGCGTGCGTGTCCAGAACGTGCGCGACCTCGTCACATGGATCCTGCGCGACACACCCGGCTGGGACCGCCAGCATTTCGAGGCTACCATCAAGACCGGCGAGAACACGCCGGTGCAGGTCGTCAACCCGGTTCCGGTCCACTTCCTCTATGTGTCGGCCTGGTCGACGGGTCCGGGCGTCGTGCAGTTCCGCGACGACGTCTACGCGCTCGATGGCGCCAGCGAACTGCAGATCACCTCTTCGCTCTAGGTGCCTGAATTGTTTATGAAAAGGCCGCCGTGAGGCGGCCTTTTCCGTTCGACATCCCAACAGAAGAAGACTGGTGGCCGCCAGCCATGCAGGCCATGAACACTGCCGGACGTTGCGCCGCAGGCCCATCTGGACGGACTAACGGCAATTGCGCATGGTCCTCAAAACAGCCGGAATCGCGCCATGCAGGTCGCAATCTTCATCCTCGCCGTGCTGGTCTTCGTCGCTCTTTCCGGCGCACTGGTGCGGTTGGTTCGGGTGCCGCTGCCGGTGCTGCAGATTGCCATCGGCGCCGCGCTCGCATGGCCGGTGAAAGGCATCCATGTCGAGATCGACCCCGAACTCTTCCTGCTGGTGTTCATCCCGCCGCTTTTGTTCGGCGATGCCTATGGAGCGCCCAAACGCGAGCTGATCGCGCTGCGCGGACCGATCCTCGATCTGGCCATCGGGCTGGTCTTCTTTACCATTGTCGGCTTCGGTTATGCCTTGCACTGGTTGGTGCCGAGCATCCCGCTGGTCGTCGCCTTCGCGCTCGCTGCCGTGCTGTCCCCGACCGACGCCGTGGCGGTGTCCTCGATCGTCGACAGAAGCCTGGTGCCGGCGCGGCTGATGCATATTCTGGAAGGCGAGGCGCTGCTCAACGACGCCTCGGGCCTGGTCATGTTCCGCTTCGCCGTCGCCGCCGCCGTGACCGGTAGCTTTTCCTTCGCCGATGCATCGCTGAGCTTCGTTTATGCCGTCGCCATCGGCATCCTGGCCGGCATCGCCGCGTTGTTCATCGCCGCCAGGCTCCTGCAGCTTCTGAATCGCATCGGCGGCGTTCCGGCCGAGGCGCAGGTTCTGGTCATGGTCCTGCTGCCCTTCATTGCCTATCTCGTCGCCGAACATCTGCATGCCTCAGGCATTCTGGCGGCGGTCACCGCCGGGCTTTTGACCGGCGGCTCCGGCGTCTTCCGCTTCCTCGGCGTCTCGGCGCGCATGCAGACGATCTCGCTGTGGACGACCTTGTCCTTCGTCTACAATGGCGCGCTGTTCATCGTGCTCGGCATGCAGCTTCCCGAAATCATTCGCCGCGTGCCGCCCGAACTGACTGGCCATTACCCGATCATCCAGCCGGTCGCGACGGTGATTGCGCTGACGCTGTGCCTGATCGCGCTGCGCTTCCTCTGGATCTGGGTCGGCGACATCGCGGCAGGCCTCAAGGCAAAATGGGGAAAGCGCAAGGCCGAGCCGTTCGGGATGCGTGTGCGGCTTGCCGGCTCGGTGGCGGGCGTGCGCGGCGCGATCACGCTGGCCGGCATCCTGTCGCTCCCGCTCGCCATGCCGGACGGCTCGCCTTTTCCCGCGCGCGACCTGGTGATCTTCCTCGCCGCCGGCGTCATCATCTGTTCGCTCGCCATCGCCAGCGTGGCGCTGCCGAAGATAGCGCGCGGGCTGGTCGAGCCGGGCGAGGATGGCAGCGCCATCGAGGAGCGTCTCGCCCGCATCGGCGCCGCCAAGGCGGCCATCGCCCGCGTCGAAAGCATGGCGGGCGCCAGCGACGACGACCAGGGCGAGGTGCCCGGCGCCAGGCTTGCCGCCGCCGAAAACATCGTCGCCGGCTACCGGCGCCGGATCGCCACCTCGGACGAGGCCGACGACGCCCGGGCAGAGGCCCGCGAAGCCGGGCGGCTGGAGCTCGAAATGCGGCTTGCCGGCATCGAGGCCGAGCGCATCGCCGTGCGCGACATGTTAAGCAGCGGCGCGATCAACGACCATACGGCGCGGGCGCTGTTTACCGAGATCACGCTCACCGAAGCCTTGCTGCAGGGGCGGCAGGAGCGAAAATAGCGGTACAGGGCCGCTCTGGCGCAATCCGGCCAGCAAATTTCGCGCTGCAAACGTGGCGAGGCGAAAACAACTGTGTTAATGGCGCGGCAATGCATGTCGCCCGGAACCGTGCAGCGGTTTCGGGGCAACGATATGCATAGATAAATGCCCCGAACCGAAGGATTTCAGGCCATGGCAACTGCAGCGGCAGCGTCGAACAAGTTCGAATCCTTCTTCGAAACCACGCTGGAAGATGCCGATCCGGAGATCTTCGGCTCGATCCGCAACGAGCTTGGCCGCCAGCGTCACGAGATCGAGCTGATCGCCTCGGAAAACATCGTTTCGCGCGCCGTGCTCGAGGCGCAGGGCTCGATCATGACCAACAAATACGCCGAGGGTTATCCGGGCAAGCGCTATTATGGCGGCTGCCAGTTCGTCGACGTCGCCGAGGAACTCGCTATCGAGCGCGCCAAAAAGCTGTTCGGCTGCAACTTCGCCAATGTCCAGCCGAATTCCGGCAGCCAGATGAACCAGGCGGTCTTCCTGGCGCTGCTGCAGCCGGGCGATACCTTCATGGGCCTCGACCTGAACTCCGGCGGCCACCTGACGCACGGCTCGCCCGTCAATATGAGCGGCAAATGGTTCAAGGTCGTTTCCTATGGCGTGCGCAAGGACGACCATCTGCTCGACATGGACGCGATCGAAAAGACCGCGCATGAGACCAAGCCGAAGCTGATCCTGGCCGGCGGCACCGCCTATTCGCGCATCTGGGACTGGAAGCGCTTTCGCGAGATCGCCGATGCGGTCGGCGCCTATCTGATGGTCGACATGGCCCATATCGCCGGCCTGGTTGCCGGCGGCGTGCATCCGTCACCGCTGCCGCACGCCCATGTCGTGACCACGACCACGCACAAATCGTTGCGCGGCCCGCGCGGCGGCATGATCCTGTGCAATGACGAGGACATCGCCAAGAAGATGAACTCGGCGGTTTTCCCCGGCCTGCAGGGCGGGCCGCTGATGCATGTCATCGCCGCCAAGGCGGTCGCCTTCGGTGAGGCGCTGAAGCCGAGCTTCAAACTCTATGCCGAGAGTGTCGCCGCCAACGCGAAGGCGCTGGCGTCGAGCCTCAAGGAAACCGGCCTCGACATCGTCTCCGGCGGCACAGACAACCATCTGATGCTGGTCGATCTCAGGCCCAAGAACGCCACCGGCAAGCGCGCCGAGGCAGCGCTCGGGCGCGCCAACATCACCTGCAACAAGAACGGCATCCCGTTCGATCCGGAAAAGCCTTTCGTCACCTCTGGCGTGCGTCTGGGCACGCCGGCCGGCACCACGCGCGGCTTCGGCCAGGCCGAGTTCCGCGAGATCGGCAAGCTGATCGCCGAAGTGCTGGACGGGCTGAAGGTCGCCAATTCCGACGAAGGCAATGCGGCGGTCGAGGCGGCGGTGAAGGCAAAGGTCGTGGCGCTGACCGATCGTTTCCCGCTCTATCCCTATCTCGGTTGACCACCAGCGGCGCTTCGTCTTTTATCCCGCGCTCTGCGCGTCTTGCTGTCCGGGCGGCGCGGCCTGTTGGAGATCTGACGATGCGCATATTCCGTCCTGCCGTTCTGGCCTTCATCGGCTCGCTTGCCGCTTTCACCGCGTCAGGCGCGATAGCCCAGGAGCAGACGCAGCCGGGCACGGATATCCCGGCCACCAACACCTTTGGCAGGTGGACTACCATCATCGATGAGCTCGACACCGGCCAGGATTCGCACAAGACGTGTGCGGCCTCGACAGCCTTTGTCGACGGCAACGGCAATGCCGGCACGCTGACGCTTTCGATCTCGACTGGCGACGCCCTGCCGCCCGATGCCTATCCGGCGATCATGTTCACGATCGCCAACAAGGAGCTGCCGACCGGCAAGAAGATCGCCGCGACCTTTGGCGACCCCGGCGTCAAGGTTTCCGCGACCGTCTATTCCAATGATGCCGGCCGCCCGAGCTGGACCGTCGACAACCAGGCCAAGACCAGTCTCGCTTTGTTGCGTGCCATGCGCCAGGTCATCTCGCTCGATGTGACGTTCGGCAAGCAGGCTGTCGCCAGCATCCCGATGGATGGCTTCACCAAGGCCTACCGCAACCTCGGAACGTCCTGCGGCTTCCCGACCAAGGACGTCGCCCCCTGACATATCTGGCGCGGCTGGCAATTTTCCTCCCGCCTCGCTATCTCTGAGGGCGCGAGCGGCCGTTGCCGAACCTTTGCCGTCCCGGCAAAAACCTCTAAGCCTATCGTTCCGCCAGAATCGCCAACCCGAAGGCTCTCCATGCGCTGTCCCTATTGCCAGTCCGAAGATACGCAGGTGAAGGATTCGCGCCCCGCCGAGGATGGCGCCGCGATCCGCCGGCGGCGCGTTTGCCCCGATTGCGGTGGCCGTTTCACCACCTTCGAGCGCGTCCAGTTGCGCGACCTCGTGGTGGTCAAGAAGTCCGGCAGAAAGGTGCCGTTCGACCGCGACAAGCTCTTGCGTTCGGTGGAGATCGCGGTGCGCAAGCGCAATGTCGATCCCGAGCGCATCGACCGCGCCGTCACCGGCATCGTGCGCCAGCTCGAAAGCTCCGGCGAGACTGAAATCGCCTCGGGCGAGGTCGGCCGGCTCGTCATGGAAGCGCTGAAGTCGCTCGACGACGTCGCCTATGTCCGCTTCGCCTCTGTCTATCGCAATTTCCGTGAGGCCAAGGATTTCCACGATGTGCTGGGTGAGCTCAAAGGCGACGAGTTCAAGGGCGACGAGCTGAAGAGCGAAGAGGACGCCGGCTGAGCATGGCAACCCAAACGTCAGGGAAGGCCGATCAGCAGGCTCTCGATCGCGGTTTCATGGCGGCAGCGCTGAGACTCTCGCGCCGAAATGCCGGCCGCACCTCGACCAACCCTTCGGTCGGCACCATCATCGTTCGCGACGATGGCGCCGGGCCGATGATCGTCGGCACCGGCGTCACCGCTGTTGGCGGCCGGCCGCATGCCGAGACCGAGGCGCTGGCTCAAGCCGGCGAGTTGGCCCGCGGTGCCACCGCCTATGTCACGCTGGAGCCCTGCGCCCACCATGGCCGCACCCCGCCTTGCGCCAACGCGCTGGTCAATGCCGGAGTGGCGCGGGTCGTCGGCGCCGCCAGCGATCCCGATCCGCGCGTCTCCGGCAAAGGCTATGCCATCCTGCGCGCCGCCGGCATCGAAGTGGTCGAAAAGGTGCTGGCCGAGGAAGCCGCCGAGCAGATGGCCGGCTATTTGATTCGGTCCCTGAAAAAGCGCCCGGAAGTGATTCTGAAGCTTGCGCTTTCCAGCGACGGCAAGATCGGCAGGCACGGCGCCGGCCAGGTCGCGATCACCGGCGATATCGCCCGCCGCGAAGTCTATCTGATGCGCGCCGAAGCCGATGGCATACTGGTCGGCATCGGCACGGCGCTGGAGGATGATCCGGCGCTCACCGTGCGGCTGCCGGGGCTGGAGAACCGCTCGCCGGCGCGCATCGTGCTCGACCGCCAGATCAGGCTGCCGGAAGCCTCGAAGCTGGTCTCCGGCACCGACCGAGTGCCGCTCTATGTCGCCGCGAGCCTGGGGGCCGATCCGCTACGGCGGTCGGTGCTGGAGCGTGCCGGTGTGCGCTTCATCGGCACCGAAACCCATGAAGGCGGCGTGGCCTTGCCGGAACTGCTCGAGGATCTCGGCGCGCTCGGCATGGCCAGCGTTCTGGTCGAAGGCGGCGCCAAGGTGGCCAGCGCCTTCCTCGCCGAAGGACTGATCGACCGCATCGTGCTGTTCCAGGGGCCGGAAGCGATCGGCGAGGGCGGCATTGTATCGCCCGTCGACGCCAACCATATCCCGGCAGGCTTCCGCAAATTGCGCGAGATGCGCTTCGGGGAAGATGTCTATGCGGAATGGATAAGGGACCTCTAGGGATCAGCATCGATGTTTACCGGAATTGTCACCGATATCGGCACCGTCGCGGCCGTCAAGCCGCTGAGCGAAGGTGTCGGCCTGCGCATCGACACTGCCTATGATCCCGCGACCATCGCCATTGGCGCCTCGATCTCTTGCGGCGGCGTCTGCCTGACGGTCACGGCTTTGCCCGACGATGGCTCGAACGCCCGCTGGTTCGAGGTCGAAGCCTGGGAAGAGGCACTGAGGTTGACCACGGCGTCGGGCTGGAAATCAGGCACCAGGGTCAATCTGGAGCGGGCGCTGAAGATCGGCGACGAGCTCGGCGGCCACATCGTCTCCGGCCATGTCGATGGCATGGCCGAAATCGTCGAACGCAAGGACGAGGGCGATGCGGTGCGCTTTACGCTGGAGGCGCCGCGCGAACTGGCGAGATTCATCGCGCCAAAAGGCTCGGTCGCACTTGATGGCACCTCGCTTACCGTCAACAAGGTCGAAGGCACCCGTTTCGACGTGCTTTTGATCCATCATTCGCTGACCGTGACCACTTGGGGCGAGCGCAAGGTCGGCGACAAGGTCAACCTCGAGATCGACACCATGGCCCGCTACGCCGCGCGCCTAGTCGAGGCGGCGAAAGAGGGGCTTTGATGGCCGCAAGACTCACAATCGAACAGAAAAAGCGGCTTACGCGCAAAGCAATGGCCGATGTAGACGGGGGTCGTGTAGTGGATCACGAAGCTGTTCTCGTCTGGGCTGAAAGCCTCTGCAGCGAGTGCCCGCTACCGACGCCCAGCCCAAAGACGCGCTAGGCCAGGCTTCGCCTCCAGCAATCTTCCGCTTGCGATCAAACCGGCTTCGGCCTAAGTCACCGGCTACCCCCGGAGACATTTATGGCTGGCACATCCCAACACGGCAAAGCGTTCATTCGCCCGAAGAAGAAGGCCCACCTTCTGATCATCGAGGCGCGCTTTCATGACGATCTTGCCGACGCGCTGCTCGACGGCGCGACGAGCGCGCTCGACGAAGCTAGCGCGACCTATGACGTCGTCACCGTTCCCGGTTCGCTGGAAATTCCAGCCGTGATCACTTTTGCGCTCGACGGCATGGGCGAGGGCGGCAAGGACTATGATGGTTTTGTCGCGCTCGGCACCATCATCCGCGGCGACACTTATCATTTCGACATCGTCGCCAATGAATCGAGTCGCGCGCTGATGGATCTCTCGGTCCAGGAAGCGATTGCGATCGGCAACGGCATCCTGACCACCGAGAACGACGCGCAGGCCTGGACGCGCGCCAAGCGCTCGGAGGGTGACAAGGGCGGCTTTGCCGCGCGCGCGGCGCTGACCATGATCGCGCTCAAAGAGAAGCTGGGAGCGCAATCGTGAGCGAACCCGCTTCGCCCGGCCAGCCCGCGATACGCCACGCCAACAAGCGTGGCGCCGCCCGTCTGGCCGCCGTGCAGGCGCTTTACCAGATGGACGTGGCCGGCAGCGGCGTCTTCGAGATCACCGCCGAATACGAGGCGTTCCGGCTCGGCAAGGAAGTCGACGGCGCGCTTTATCGCGAGGCCGACGCGCAGTGGTTCCGCGCCATCCTGGCCGGCGTCGTCGAGAACCAGACGACCATCGATCCGATTATACGCCAGGCGCTGACGGAAGACTGGCCGCTGTCCAGACTCGATTCGACGTTGCGCGCAATCCTGCGCGCTGGCGTCTACGAACTGATGAAGCGCGACGACGTGCCGGTGGCCGTCATCGTTTCGGAATATGTCGACATCGCCAAGGCCTTCTACGAGGAAGACGAGCCGAAGCTGACCAACGCCGTGCTCGACCGTGTGTCGCGCCGGGTGCGGGGCGAGGGGCGCGGCAAGGACGCATTGTGACCGGCACCGTCCCCGGCGCAGCAAGGGAAGCGCGCCGCACGGCGATCATCCTGGCGACGTCGCAGGCGATTATCGGTTCGGCCGCGCCGATTGCCATTTCCATGGGCGGGCTGGCCGGGCAATATCTGCTTGGCCCCGATAAGTCGCTGGCAACGGCGCCAATCACCGGCTTCAACATCGGCGTGGCGCTCGGCGCGTTGCCGGCCGCGGCCATCATCCGCTGGCTCGGCCAGCGCGGCGGCTTCATGACCGGCACCATCGTGACCGCGCTTGGCGGCGTCATCTCCACGCTGGCACTGTTCCACGCCAGCTTCTGGCTGTTCGCTTTCGCGCTGCTGGTGATCGGCGTCGGCGGCGCCTTCGTCCAGCAGTTCCGCTTCGCCGCCGCCGATAATGCTCCGCCCGAATTCAAGGCGCGCGCCATTTCCTTCGTGCTGGCCGGCGGCGTCATCACCGCGATCCTCGGGCCGCAGATCGTCATCTTCACCCGCGAATTGCTGGCGCCGGTGATGTTTGCCGGCTCGTTCGTGGCCATTCCGGTTCTGGCGGCGGCCGGCGCCATCATCCTGTCATTCCTGCGCATCCCGGCCAAGGCTCCCGGCCACGCGGAAGTCGCGTCAAGCGACGCCCGGCCGCTGTCCGATATCGTCACCCGGCCGCGTTTTGTCGCGGCGCTGTTTTGCGCCGTCGGCAGCTATGCGCTGATGAGTTTCGTCATGACCGGCGCGCCGCTGGCCATGGTCGGCTGCGGCCTGTCGACAGACGACGCCACGCTCGGCATTTCCTGGCATGTGATGGCGATGTTTGCGCCGAGCTTCTTCACCGGATCGCTGATCCATCGCTTCGGCGCCGAACGCATCGTCGCCACCGGCCTGGTCCTGCTCATCGGCTGCGCCGCGGTGGCATTGTCCGGCCTGCATTTGTGGCAGTTCTGGACGGCGCTGATCCTGCTTGGCCTCGGCTGGAATTTTGCCTTCATCGGCGCCACCTCCATGGTCGCCGACAGCTACCATCCGTCCGAAAAGAGCAAGGTGCAGGGCTTCCACGACTTCGTCCTGTTCGGCTCCGTCGCCTTCGCCTCGCTAATGTCGGGCGCCATCTATAATGCCTGGGGCTGGGAGATGCTGAACTGGCTGGTTTTCCCGGTCGTCGCCCTCTGCTTCGTCGCCCTTGGCGCGCTCAAACTGACCGGATCGCGCAAAGCCCGCGCCTGATCCGGTTCTATCTTTGGCTTGGCACGACGTGTCAGCATGGCGGCGGCCGAAATCGCGGCGACCGCACAAAATTATTGCGTCTGTACCCATTGTTATGAAACCGTGTGCCCCGACGGGGCGTTGAAGCCATGCTCATATGCGGCCACCGCATTTCGGTCCAAAGCAAGGGGTTTTCACAATGTTTTCAGTCAAGATTCTGACCGGCGCGGCGTTGGCGCTCGGCATCACGGCCGCCTCCGCCAATGCCCAGGTGGTCGTCTCCTCGAAGATCGACACCGAGGGCGGCGTGCTCGGCAACATCATCCAGCTTGTGCTCAACGCCAACAACATCAAGACCACCGACCGCATCCAGCTCGGCGGCACGCCGGTGGTACGCAAGGCGATCACTGCCGGCGAGATCGACATCTATCCCGAGTACACCGGCAATGCCGCTTTCTTCTTCGAGAAGGCCGACGATCCGGTCTGGAAGGATGCCGCCAAGGCCTATGAGACCGCCAAGAAGCTCGACTATGACGCCAACAAGATCGTCTGGCTGTCGCCGTCACCGGCCAACAACACCTGGGCGATCGCGCTGCGCAAGGAGGTTGCCGAGACCAACAAGCTGGCGACCCTGACCGACTTCGGCAAATACGTCGCCGGCGGCGGCACGGTGGTTTTGGCGGCGTCGGCTGAGTTCGTCAATTCGGCGGCAGCCCTGCCGGCGTTCCAGACCACTTACGGCTTCACGCTGAAGCCCGAGCAGTTGATCACGCTTTCGGGCGGCGACACCGCCGCGACAATAGGTGCTGCCGCCAACCAGACCAACGGCGCCAACGCCGCCATGGTCTACGGCACCGACGGCGGCATCGCGCCGTCCGGCCTGGTCGTGCTCGCCGACGACAAGGGCGTGCAGCCGGTCTACCAGCCGGCGCCGATCATCCGCGAAGCGGTGCTGAAAGAGCATCCGGAGATCGAGACGCTGTTGAAGCCGGTGTTCGCCAAGCTCGACCTCGTCACGCTGCAGGAACTCAACGGCCGCGTCCAGGTCGGCGGCGAGCCGGTCAAGGGTGTCGCCGAGGACTTTTTGAAGAAGAACGGGTTTTTGAAGTAGTCAGCGCATAGCTGATCGTGACGCTGGTGCGAGACACCCCTCTCTGGAAGCTGCTGATCTCCCCCCTTGCGGGGGAGATGTCCGGCAGGACAGAGGGGGGTGCTGTCCCGCCGACCTCACAACCGGTAGCAGGTGCGTGCCTCGACAGGGTTGCTTCTGAACAGGCCGACGCTCGAAAGCTGGCGATCCTTCACACCCCCCTCTGGCCTGCCGGCCATCTCCCCCGCAAAGGGGGAGATCGGATTTCGCGTCGGCTTTCGCCGATCACCAGCGTAGTCTGCGCAACGTGGAAAATCGCTCCTCATGAGGGGCATCCATGACCCTGCGTTTCGACAAGCTCGGCATGGTTATCGCGGCGATCGTTGCCTATGCGGCGTTTCTGGCCCCGTTCGCCACCTTCCGCGCCAATCGTATCGTCCCCGGTCAGGCGCGCTCGATGCTGGAGGCTTTGCCCGCAACGATCGGGCCGCTGCTGCTGGCAGTCGTCGTCGTGGCCGCAATTGTTGCCTTGCTGAAGACCCCGCTTGTCCTGCGCCTGGCCGCAAGCGTCGTGGCGCTCGCCGCCCTTGCCATCCTGATCGGTGTCGCCGGGACCTTCCTGATGCCGGCCGGCAACACCTTCGCCCGCATCTCGCCGGCTTCCGGGTTCTGGCTGTTGATCTTTGCCTTCACATTGTTGCTCGCCGACGTGCTGACCAGGCTCAACCTGTCGCCACCGGCCCGCGTCGGCGTGCTCGTCGTCGCGGCGCTGGCCATCGGCTTGTTGCTAATATCGGGGCAGTGGGACAGCCTGTCGATCCTCAAGGAATATGCAAACCGCCCCGATAGTTTCTGGGCCGAAGGCTCCAAGCACATCACACTGGCGCTGGGGTCGCTGGCGGCGGCGGTGATCGTCGGCCTGCCGCTCGGCATCCTGTGCCACCGCGTCGAACGGTTGCGGGCCGGCGTGCTCAATGTGCTCAACATCGTCCAGACCATACCCTCGATCGCGCTGTTCGGCCTGCTGATCGCGCCGCTGGGCTGGGTCGCCGCGCATGTTCCGGGTGCCGCAGCGCTCGGTATCAGAGGCATCGGCACCGCGCCCGCCTTCGTGGCTTTGTTCCTCTATTCGCTGCTGCCGGTGGTGGCCAACACCGTGGTCGGGCTTGCCGGCGTACCCCGCGCGGCCAATGATGCAGCGCGCGGCATGGGCATGACCGATGGCCAGCGCCTGTTCGGCGTCGAGTTTCCGTTGGCCTTTCCGGTGATCCTCACCGGCATCCGCATCGTGCTGGTGCAGAACATCGGCCTGGCCACCATCGCAGCACTAATCGGCGGCGGCGGCTTTGGTGTGTTTGTGTTTCAGGGCGTCGGCCAGACCGCAATGGACCTGGTGCTGCTCGGCGCCGTGCCGACGGTGGCGCTGGCCTTCGCCGCGGCCATCATCCTCGACGCAGTGATCGAAATGACCGCCACCAGGCGCAGGGTTGAAACGGCATGATCGAGATCGAAGGCATTACCAAGCGCTATGACGCGACGACCGTGGTCGACGACGTGTCCATGGTCGTCGAGCCGCGTACGGTTTGCGTCATTGTCGGTACCTCCGGTTCCGGCAAGACGACGCTGCTGCGAATGATCAACCGGCTGGTCGAGCCGACCGCCGGCGTCATCAAGTTCGACGGCAACGACAACCGCACGCTGCCCGGCTACGAGCTGCGCCGCAGCATCGGCTACGCCATCCAGGGCCACGGCCTGTTCCCGCACCGCACCGTTGCGCAGAACGTCGCCACCGTGCCGGTCCTGCTGGGCTGGGACAAGGACCGCATCAAGGCCCGCGTCGATGAATTGATGACACTCTACCAGCTCGACCCCGAGGCCTATGGCCCGCGCTACCCGCACGAACTGTCCGGCGGGCAACAGCAGCGTGTCGGCGTCGCCCGCGCGCTCGCCGCCGAGCCCAATGTGCTTCTGATGGACGAACCGTTCGGCGCACTCGACCCGATCATCCGCACCAAGGCGCAGGAGGACCTGCTGGCAATCCAGAAGCGCTTCGGCACCACCATCATCCTCGTTACCCACGACATGGAGGAGGCCGTCCACATGGGCGACAAGATCGCCGTCATGGATGCCGGAAAGCTGGTGCAATACGCCAAGCCGGAAGAGATCCTGGCGCGGCCGGCGAACGCCTTCGTCGAAACCCTGGTCGGCGCCAGCGAAAAGCCGTTCCGGCTCTTGTCGCTCGGCCGCGTGCGCGACGCCGTGGAAAAGGGGACTGCCGAAGGCGAGGCGATCCCAGGCGACGCCAGCCAGCGCGACGCGCTGGCCGAGCTTCTGTGGTCGGGCCGGCCGGCGCTGCCGGTCAAGGGCGAAGACGGCAAGCTGCTCGGCCGCGTCACCGTCGACGGGCTGGTGAAGCGCGCGGCGAGGCCGGCATGAAAGGGGCCGGTCTAAAAGCCTGGCTGCCTTCGCTGCTCAGGCTTGCCCTGGTGGTGCTTCTCATAGCCTTCGTCACCAATCCCGGCTGGTTCGAGCCGCTGTTGAAGCCGCTGACCGAAAACAATGCGCCGGCGATCTACAATCAGGGCAGCCTGCTGACGCTGACCCTGCTGCATCTCAGGACCGTGCTGATCGCTACCGTCGCCGCAACCATCGTTGCCGTGGCGCTTGCCATCCTGGTGACCAGGCCGGCGGGCGCCGAATTCCTGCCGCTGTCGCGCAGTCTGGTCAATATCGGCCAGACCTTTCCGCCGGTGGCGGTGCTGGCGCTGGCGGTGCCCGCCATCGGTTTCGGCGAGAAGCCGACGCTGATTGCGCTGTTTCTCTACGGCCTGCTGCCGATCTTCGAGAACGCGCTGACCGGCCTCACAACGCTGCCCGGCAACATCATGGAGGCCGCGCGCGGCGCCGGCATGACGGGCTGGCAAAGACTGGTCAAGGTCGAATTGCCGCTGAGCGCGCCGATCATTCTGGGAGGAATAAGGCTGTCGGTGGTGATCAGCCTGGCCACGGCGACGATCGGCTCGACGGTTGCCGCCAAGACGCTGGGCGAGGTGATCATCGCCGGCCTGCTGTCCAACAATCTCGCCTTCGTCCTGCAAGGCGGCCTGATCGTCGCGGCGCTGGCGATGCTGATCTATGACGGACTGTCCGCCATCGAGCGCTATACGGCGCGCAAGATGGGGCAGGAGACTGGCGACTGACCTTCGCTGGACTGCGGGCAAAGCATTGACTGACGCAGCGTCATTTCAACCGATCTAATAGCAAGGCATCGGCCACGGGAATGTTCTGGCCTAAACCTTTTGGCTGAAAGCGGGGCAAAAACCGAACAATATCTTGACGTTCCGAGCCCTGTTTCGCATACACCGCTGCGAAGGACGGATTCCGCCTAGGCTTATCCGCTCCCCGCACCAACGGCCCAGGGAGGGGTTCTTTTGGGCCATCAATCGAGGAAAATTCGGCAATGACCATCATTTCTGCCGTCATCGCCTGCGGCTTGCTTTCAATCCTTTACGCCATCTGGGCGACACGATCGGTTCTTGCAGCCGATCAGGGCAACGCACGCATGCAGGAAATCTCCGCCGCCATCCGCGAAGGCGCGCAAGCCTATCTGGCGCGCCAGTACACCACCATCGCCATCGTCGGCGTGGTCGTGCTTGTGCTCGCCTGGTGGCTGCTCTCGATCACCGCCGCGGTCGGCTTCCTGATCGGCGCCGTGCTCTCTGGCGCCGCCGGTTTCATCGGCATGCACGTCTCGGTGCGCGCCAATGTGCGCACCGCGCAGGCGGCGTCCAACAGCCTCGCCGCCGGTCTCGACATCGCCTTCAAGTCGGGCGCCATCACCGGTATGCTGGTGGCTGGCCTCGCGCTGCTCGGCGTGTCGATTTACTACTATATCCTGACCGGCCCGATGGGCCTGCAGCCCAATGACCGCATCGTCATCGATGCGCTGGTTTCGCTCGGGTTCGGCGCATCGCTGATCTCGATCTTCGCCCGTCTGGGCGGCGGCATCTTCACCAAGGGCGCCGACGTCGGCGGCGATCTCGTAGGCAAGGTCGAAGCCGGTATTCCCGAAGACGATCCGCGCAACCCGGCCACCATCGCCGACAATGTCGGCGACAATGTCGGTGACTGCGCCGGCATGGCCGCCGACCTCTTCGAAACCTATGCGGTGACCGTCGTCGCCACCATGGTGCTGGCTGCCATCTTCTTCGGCGGAACCGCCGCTCTGGGTGCGGCGATGCTCTATCCGCTCGCTATCTGCGGTGCCTGCATCCTGACCTCGATCGTCGGCACCTTCTTCGTCAAGCTCGGTTCCAACGGCTCGATCATGGGCGCCCTCTACAAAGGCCTGATCGTCACCGGCCTGCTGTCGATCGTCGGTCTCGGCGTCGCTACCTCGGCAACCGTCGGCTGGGGCGAGGTCGGCGCCGTCGCCGGCATGACCATCATCGGCAAGAACCTGTTCATCTGCGGCCTGATCGGTCTCGTTGTGACCGGTCTCATCGTGGTGATCACCGAATACTATACCGGCACCAACAAGCGCCCGGTGAACTCCATCGCCCAGGCCTCGGTGACCGGTCACGGCACCAACGTCATCCAAGGACTTGCGGTGTCGCTCGAATCGACCGCACTGCCGGCAATCGTCATCGTCGGCGGCATCATCTCGACCTACCAGCTCGCCGGCCTGTTCGGCACGGCGATCGCGGTCACCACCATGCTCGGCCTTGCCGGCATGATCGTCGCCCTCGACGCCTTCGGCCCGGTCACCGACAATGCCGGCGGCATTGCCGAAATGGCCGGCCTGCCCAAGGAAGTGCGCCACTCCACCGACGCGCTCGACGCGGTCGGCAACACCACCAAGGCGGTGACCAAGGGCTATGCCATCGGTTCGGCCGGTCTTGGCGCGCTGGTGCTGTTTGCGGCCTATTCGAACGATTTGAAGTTCTTTGCCGCCAATGGCGACAAATATCCATACTTCCAGGGCATGGGCGATGTCTCCTTCGACCTCTCCAATCCCTATGTTGTCGCCGGCCTGATCTTTGGCGGCCTGATCCCGTACCTGTTCGGCGGCATCGCCATGACGGCGGTCGGCCGCGCGGCGGGCGCCATCGTCGAGGAGGTGCGCAAGCAGTTCCGCGAGGACCCGGGCATCATGGCCGGCACCTCCAAGCCGAACTATGCCCGCGCCGTCGACCTTCTGACCAAGGCGGCGATCCGCGAAATGATCATCCCCTCGCTGCTGCCGGTGCTGGCGCCGCTCGTCGTCTATTTCGGCGTGCAGCTGATCTCGGGCTCCAAGGCGTCCGCCTTTGCGGCACTCGGCGCCTCGTTGCTCGGCGTCATCGTCAACGGCCTGTTCGTCGCCATCTCGATGACTTCGGGCGGCGGCGCCTGGGACAATGCCAAGAAGTCGTTCGAGGACGGTTTTGTCGACAAGGACGGCGTCAAGCACCTCAAGGGGTCCGAAGCGCACAAGGCTTCGGTCACCGGCGACACGGTTGGCGATCCCTACAAGGACACCGCCGGCCCGGCGGTCAACCCGGCAATCAAGATCACCAACATCGTGGCGCTTCTGCTGCTGGCCGTGCTCGCGCACGGCTAAGGCAACGCCACTGCTTCAGGAACAAACCCGCGGGAGCGATCCCGCGGGTTTTTGTTTGAGATTTACGCTGGTGGCAGTCAACCCTCATCCGGCTCGGTCCCCACATCGCCGCGCTTGCTGTAGCGATCCAGCAATTCGCTCACGCCAGGTTCGCGCTCAGGCATCGGCGCCAGGCCACGCAGGCGCCGCAGCTTGGCAAGGAAGGCGCCTCGCTTATACTTGCGGCGGAAGGCGCGGGCGCGGGGATGGATGCCAAGAGCCGCCATCAGCCTGCGCCTGAGATAACTCGATGCCGCCAGGCGAATGGGTTCGCCCGCGCAGCCAAGGATTTTCACGCGCAAGGCGTCCGGCGTCTGCATGGCATCCAGAAGATCCTTCTGTTCCTGCGCATTGTCGCCGAGATAGGAACCCTTGCGTATGCCGGAATGCAACTTGATCACCGTGAGGTGCGGCATCGTCGCGATCACCGCGCCCTTTCGCCATGCCCGAAACAGCCAGTCCTGCGAGCTTTCGCAAAAGCACTGGCTGGCGGATCGCCAAGGTCCGAGCAGGCTGAACGAAGCGCGGCGAAACATGTGTGCCGAGCCAAATCCTTCCGTCGTGACGGGGTCGTAAAAACCGTCCCTGCCGATCCCGAAGATCGAATTGACAGGATTGCCGGCCGCCGACGGCGGCTGGATGACGGCGCCGCGCGCCAGCACCACGTCGGCGCCCGAGGCGTCGATCCAGCCGGTCATCGCCGCCAAATGGTCGGGAAACCACAGATCGTCGTGGTTGAGCAAGGCGACGAAGCGGCCACGCGCCCTGGCAAAGCCGATATTGTTGGGACCGGACTGTTCGCCGAAATTGACAGGAAGATCGATGTAGACGATGCGGGCATCGTCAAATTCAGCGACAACGGCCGCCGTATCCGGCCTGCAACCGTCGCCGATGACCAAGGCTTCCCAGTCTTGCAACGTCTGGCGCATGACGCTGGTCAATGCCTGCCGCAGTGCTGCCGGCCGGTTGTGCGTCGCGATCACGATCGAAACCAGCGGTTCGCCGCCGGCCTGATCGCGCTGCGCCGATGCTTCCACGCTACACCAGTCTGTAGGGAATGTGGTCGGTGTCTGGCGGCAGGCGCCAATGGTCGGGCTGATCGTAGGCATAGGCTTTGTCGACGAGGTTGAGCAGCACCGCCGTCTCCGCTCCGAGCGAAACAACACCGTGCCATATTCCGGGTGGAATGATGACGACCGCCGGGCGCAACGGGCCGATAATCTTGTGCCAGACGGCGCCGAAGGTCGGCGAGGCCTTGCGTCCGTCAAACAGCGAAATGCGAACGCTGCCGACGCAGCAGAACAGCCGGTCGGTGGTCACCGCGTGTGCATGCCAGCCAGTCACCGCGCCGGCATACAAGGTCCGTTGGAAGACCTGGCCGACCGGCTCCGAATCGAGCTCCCACTCCTCGCGAAAGATCTCGGTCAGATAGCCGGTGGAGGTTGCGACCGGCCTGATCTCCTTGACCCTCACGCCATCGATCGCCACCGGCTCGATGGGTATCCAGTCAGGCGTGACCACCTGGCCGTCAGCCGTTCCGGTCGCCATCCAGCCTGTCGGTTTTGTCCGGGTTTTTTCCGGCACGGATGCTCCTCCCAATTCAGCGTGATGCGCCATTGGCCAGCACGGTCTGATACGAATTTGACCGGTCGCTGGCAAGTACGCGTCAAGGTTTGCTGATAGGCTTCGATCTCACGGCACTTGATGTTTCCGACGCAATCGGAGGGCCGCATTGCCCAAAACATCGTTCCATCCTACCCAAGCCCGGACCGTTCGCCTGCTTTAATACCCCGGCCATTGGCCAGGACATTGCGATCGACGCGGTGTCGGGCTCGCCTCTGCGGCGATTTTGGCCAGGGAAACGACATTCGGGCAGGGAAAAGACATGGACATTTTCTTGATGGCGGCTTCGCTTGCGCTGGCTGGAATTATTGCCGGCATCTACGTCTCGGGTGTAATCCACGATTTTCGCATCGATGATCTTACCGCCGGCCAATACATGGCCATGCATCAGATGCGCGACCGGACGTTTACCCGGGTGATGCCGTTCGTCAGGCTGACGACGCTGGTGCTGATCGCGGCGATGGCGATGTTTGCGGTCGATGCCGGCCTGCCGCGCATCCTGACCATCGTCGCCGCGGCACTGGTGGTGATCGACATTGGCTTCACCGTCAGCCGTCAGGTGCCGCTCAACAAACAGGTGCAGAGCTGGACGCCGGTGACCATCCCCGATGATTGGGCGCAGACGCGCGACAGCTGGGCGGCCAACCACAATTTGCGCCTTGTGCTTGGACTGGCCGAATACGCCTGCCTGTTTGCCGCGGTCATCCTGACGCTCAGCCGGTGATTCAGTTTTTGCGGAACGCCGCGGCATGGGTCGGCACTTCTGCCGGCCGCCGCCGTTGAAAACAGGAGTATTGCCATGCTGCATCACGCTTCATTCAACGCCCGCGATCCGCAGGCCGTCGCCAGCGTCCTTGCCGAAATGCTTGTCGCCACCGCGGTTCGTGCGCCGTCGCCGCCATTTCCTGAGGGCGCATGGTTTGTCTGCCTCGGCGACGATTTCGGCTCGCTGATCGAAATCCTGCCGTGCGGCACGGTTCTGGATCAGCAAGCGCCGCTCGGCATCGGCTTCGATCCGAATATGCGCCTGCGCTCCGGCTCGCATGTGCTGCTCAGCACGCCCAATTCGACCGAAACCATCCAGGGCATTGCCGCCCGCATGGGCTGGCATAACGAGCTGATCGATGCGCGCCTGTTCAAGGTGCTCAAGGTCTGGGTCGAGGACGAAACCCTCGTCGAATTCCTGACGCCCGAGATCGCACCGCTGTACCGCGCGACATTCGGCTGGGGTGGCATGGCGACACTCGACGCCAAGCTGCGCGAGTTGGAGAGCCAGATGGCGGCAGCGCTTGCCGCCAAGGCCGCGAACCAGTCGGGCCGCAAGGATGAGCAACCAGCCGGTGCAATGAGTCCTTGAGCACCGGGGGGCGCCTTCTGCTGACCTCCCGAGGAGAGTTCCCAAACGGCCGCCGAGGTCAACCGGCGCCGGCGCTGTCGCCGGCTTCCGCCTTCAGCCAGTTGATGAACGATCTGGCAGGCTCCCAGGCGGAGATGGACGGGTGCACGACGACGTAGTGGTTCCAGTTCGTCGGTATGTCCGTCGTCAGGAGGCGGACGAGCCTGCCGGTGCGCAAATCGCTCTCGACCAGCGACTTCCTCGCGATGGCGACGCCCAGCCCGCTGGCCGCCGCTTCGACCGCCAGCAAGGTGCCGTTCAGATTCATGCCGTCGCCAACCGTATCCAGCGGCAGATTGTTTCTCTCGAACCAGTGGCGCCAATTGGCGCCGCTCTCGTCATTTTCGGCCGTCGTGTCGAGGATGCGAAACAGTCGCAGCACATCGTGCTGGTCTCTGGCCGGGCCGTTGGCGGCGAGATAGTCGGGACTGACGACAGGAAAGATCGCATCAGCCATCAGCCATTCGGTCTCGACGGCCGGATAGTGTCCGCCGCCGAAGCGCAATGCGATGTCGACTGTTCGCTGCGAAAGGTCGACGACTGCAAGATCCGCATTGATGTCGATCTCTGTTTCGGGATGCTTTTTGCGAAACCTGTGCAGACGCGGGGCCAGCCAGCGCACGGCATGCGAAGGAATGGCGGTGACCCTCAGCCTCGTGCGCTCGTTGCGCGCGACACTCGCGATCGTGCTCTGGATTTCCAGCAGTGCGCGTCTCACGCCCGCGGACAATCTTTCGCCTTCAAGCGTTAGTTCGACGCGGCGGACATGGCGGGTGAACAGAAGCACGCCGAGATCGGCTTCGAGATCGGCGATGCGGTGGCTGAGCGCGCTTGGCGTAACATTCAGCTCATCGCCGGCGCGCTTGAAGCTGCCCAGCCGGGCAATGACCTCGAAAGCCCGAATGGATTCCAGTTGTGGAAGTCGTCTTGTCATCTGCCGTTACCCTATCCTGCCCCTGGGTTTCTTAGCATGAATGAACTAAGCTCATCCATAGCTTCGTAAATAGTCTTTTGTCCAAGTGCGCAAATCATTGTAGCCATCCACTGCCCCCCGATTGCCGCCGTCGGAATGAGAGGCCGTTCATGGAACGAGCCTCGACTACGAACGACAGTGAAATGAAGACAATCGCTTGGGAGTACCCCATGACTATTCGACCCCCCGAGTTTGCGCATGCGCGCTTTTCGACCGCCATGTGGCCGCGAGCGGAATGGCGAAACGTCTATTGCGACCTGTTGCGCCGGATGGTGACCGACATGGATTTTAACGTCACGGAGGAAAAGCTCTCCGTCGACGCGACCATCCTGCGGCTGCCGGGCGTCGGCATTGCCGATTCGAGGACCACCGCCTTCCGCACCATCCGTTCCCGCGCCATGGCCAAGGGGACCGATGATTACATTTTCTTCATGTGTCTGGAGGGCGCTGCCACCTTCTCGCATCTCGGCCGCGAGGCCAGCATCGAGGCCGGCCAGGCAATCCTTCTGTCCTCCTCTGATCCGCATGTGATCGAGCGGGCGATGTCGCATCATCTCTTCATCACCATCCCCAAGGCAGCGCTCGGGCCCATGGCTGCGAATGCGGATGCCGCCCTGATGACGCCGATGTCATGCGTGGGCGAAAAGTTCTTGCTGCTGACCAGCTATGTCCGTCTGCTGATGCAGGAGCCGAACCTGGCCGCATCCGAATTGCGCTGGCTTGCCGCCAAGCACATACAGGACCTTGTCGCGGTCGTGGTTGGGGCAACGCAGGACGCCACCGAGGTCGCCGCAGGCCGCGGCATACGCGCCGCGCGGCTGCGCGCCATCAAAGCCGATATCGAAAGCAATCTGGCTTCCGGCGATGTCGGGTCCGACGCGCTGGCCGGGCGCCACCGCGTCAGCGCGCGCTATATCAGAAAGCTGTTCGAGGGTGAGGGGACCTCGCTGTCGCAGTTCGTGCTTGGCCGGCGGTTGGCGCTGGTTTGCAGCAAGCTATCCGACCTGCGCCTGGCACACCGCACCATCGGCGCCATCGCCTTCGACGCCGGCTTCGGCGATCTCTCGACCTTCAACCACGCCTTCCGCCGGCATTTCGGCATGACGCCTTCGGAAGCGCGGCAGAGTGCGGCTGTGCACCGCGCCTCGCTGGAGCCCGGCGGCCGAACAGGCCACGCGCTGCAAAGCGCGACGGGTGTTGCGGCCGCATGACCTCAAAACAAAAGCCCGCAGGATCGCTCCCGCGGGTTTTTGGTCGCCTGAGATGGTGTCGCTTCGGGGGAAGCAAAAATCTGAGGAAGGCGGTCGCTTCTTAGGCGCCGCCGCCAGGAATGGGGGGCGCCAGCTTGCTGGCGCCTTTGATGATCTGGCTGAGGAAGTTCTGGTCCTTCCCGCCGGTCGGCGTGGTGCGCGAGATGAAGTCGAAAATCTTACCGTCCTTCAGACCGTAATTGGCAATCTGGGTGACGCGCCCGTCCTCGCCAAAATAGACCGCGAGCACTTTCTGGTCGACCAGGCGCGGCTTGTCGAAAGCGACATAGCGCTTGCGCGTCTGCGAAATGTAATAGAACGCCTCATTGTCGAAGGTGGCTTTCGTCGATGGCGTGCCGAGCGCCAGAAGCACCTGTTCGCGGCTGGAGCCCACCGGCACCGAATCGACCGCCTGCTGGTCGATAACATAGCCCTGCGTCAGCGTCTCGCTAGGGTTAAGGTCGCCGAACATCTTGGACGAATTGCAGCCCGACAGCGCGGAAGCCACCAGCACCAGCGAAACCGCGGCGGTGGCCCCGGGCAGAAAAGTCGACTTGAATTTCAGCGCGCGCAACAACAACTCCATTAGCTGGCCGCAACTTGCGCTGGGCGGCAAAACCGGTAAACCAGCTTGCTTGCCGATGCAACAAGGCCCATTCAAACAATCGGTCCCCAGGAGACCACCCTCAATGTTCCAGCGCCTTTTTGGCCGCGAACGCAACGCCAACCGCGCTATCACCGAGGCGCTTTACGCACAAATCGTGGCGGCGGCGCGGCAGATCGTGTTTTATTCCCACTGGAATGTGCCGGATACGCCACTCGGCCGTTTCGAGATGCTTTCGCTGCATATGTTCCTGTTTCAGCACCGGCTGCGCGGCGAAGAGGGCGTCGCGCAAGAGGTCGCGCAGGTGCTGATCGACGAGTTCTTTCTCGATGTCGAGCATTCGCTGCGGGAACTGGGCATTGGCGATGTCGGCGTGCCCAAGCGCATGAAGAGGCTGGCCAAAATGTTCTACGGCCGTACCGCCGCCTATGACGACGCGCTGGGACGCAGCGACCCCGACGCGCTTGCTGCCGCCCTGGCGCGCAATGTCAGGCCCGATGCCGGCGCCTGGCCGCAAGCCTTGCCGCTGGCGTCCTATGTAATCGATGCAGCAAGGCAGCTTGAAGCACAGCCGTCCGAATCGATCGTTTCCGGTGCCGTGGCGTTTCCGGTCGCGAAAGCGGAGTGAGGAGGGAGACCAAGATGAAACATCTGGACACGCCTAGCCCGGTCTCATTTGCGGCCAATGTCGGCCGCCTGCCGCACAAAGGTTTGCAGGTGGTGATCGACGCCGACGCCGCGCAGCGCGCAACGCTTGCGCGCGAGCACGAGCTGCTTTCGGTCGAAAACTACCGTGCTGAGCTTTTGGTGGCGCCGTGGAAGCGCAATGGCGTCAAGGTCAGCGGCCGCGTCGAGGCTGATATCACCCAGGCCTGCATCGTCACCCTTGAGCCGGTCGCGGCCCATATCGACGAGGAGGTCGAGGCGCTGTTCCTGCCGGAGCAATCCAAGCTCGGACGGCAAGGGTTCGAAGGCGGCGGCGAGATCCTGCTCGACGCCGACGGGCCAGACGGCCCGGAAACATTCTCCGGCGACACGATCGACGTCGGCGCGCTCGCCGAACAGTTCTTCGGGCTGGCGATCGATCCCTATCCGCGCAAGGCAGGCGCCTCTCTCGATGCCGCCGGCCCGGACGAGCCCGTCGAGAATGAATTCCAGCAAAAGCTGCGATCCTTGCTTGGAAAATCCTAAAACACGAAGCGATCGGAGAAAAGCCGGTTGTGCGGCAGCCCAAAACCGCTATTTTCGCCGAACCTTCGCGAGCCCCCGAATTTCGCGAGTTTCGTATTTCTTTCGCGGGCCATGTGCCCTGGCCCAAGCTAGTGAGATAAAGACCGCGTGATCAGGATTTCCATCGATGCCATGGGTGGCGATCACGGGCCAAACGTGGTCATCCCGGCACTCATGACGGTCGCCGTCAGGCGTCCCGACATCCGCTTCGTCATCTATGGGCGCGAGGAATTGGTGCGCCCCGAACTCGCCAAATTCCCCAAACTGGCCGAGGTCAGCGAGTTCCACCACTGCGAAGTCGCGGTCAGGATGGACGACAAGCCGAGCCAGGCGCTGCGCCACGGCCGCTGGAAGTCGTCGATGTGGAAGGCTGTCGAAGCAGTCAAGAGTGGCAGCGCGCAGGCCTGCATTTCGGCCGGCAATACCGGCGCGCTGATGGCGATGTCGAAATTCTGCCTGCGCACGATGGCGACCATCGACCGTCCGGCGATCGCGGCGATCTGGCCCACGATGCGCGGCGAGAGCGTGGTGCTGGATGTCGGCGCCACCATCGGCGCCGATGCGCACCAGCTGATCGACTTTGCCATTCTCGGCACCGGCATGGCGCGCTCGGTGTTCGGCATCGACCGGCCGAAAGTCGGCCTGCTCAATGTCGGCGTCGAGGAGATCAAGGGACAGGAAGAGGTCAAGGAAGCCGGGCGCATGCTGCGCGAGGCCAACATGGCCTCGATGAATTATCATGGCTTCGTCGAGGGTGACGACATCGGCAAGGGCACGGTCGACGTGGTCGTCACCGAGGGCTTTGCCGGCAACATCGCGCTCAAGACGGCAGAAGGCACTGTGCGCCAGATCTCAGGCTATCTGCGCGCCGCGATGAACCGCACGCTGATGGCCAGGATCGGCTATGTCTTCGCCAAGGGCGCTTTTGACCGCCTGCGCGAAAAGCTCGATCCGGGCCGCTCCAATGGCGGCGTTTTCCTGGGTCTGAACGGCATCGTGGTGAAGAGCCATGGCGGCGCCGATTCGGACGGTTTCGCGGCAGCGATCGAGCTTGGCTACGATATGGTGCGCAACAATCTGATCGACCGCATCGAGGCCGATCTCGACCTGTTCCATGCGCGCAACCCGCATGCCCAGGCAAGCAGGAAATCCGACGCCACCGTCGACGAAAAGGAATAGGAAAGAGCTTTGATCAGATCAGTCGTGCGCGGCACCGGTGCTGCGCTGCCCCGCCGCATCATGAAGAATGCCGATTTCGAAGGCATGGTCGAGACCTCGGACGAGTGGATCGCCCAGCGCACCGGCATCCGCCAGCGTCATATCTCCGCCGATGACGAGACGACGGCGTCGCTGGGCGAGGCGGCGGGGCGCGCAGCGCTCGACAATGCTGGTCTTACGGCTGCCGACATCGACCTGATCGTGCTGGCGACCTCGACGCCCAACAACACCTTTCCGGCGACCGCCGTCGAGATCCAGAACCGGCTCGGCATGCATCACGGCTTTGCCTTCGACCTGCAGGCGGTGTGCTCGGGCTTCGTCTATGCGGTGACCACCGCCGACCTCTACATCAGAGGCGGCCTCGCCAAGCGCGTGCTGGTGATCGGCGCGGAGACCTTTTCCCGCATCCTCGACTGGAGCGACCGCTCGACCTGCGTCTTGTTCGGCGACGGCGCCGGCGCGCTGGTGCTGGAAGCGGATGAGGGCACTGGCGGCATTGCCGACCGTGGCGTGCTGGCGATGAGCCTGCGCTCCGACGGCGCCCACAAGGACAAGCTTTTCGTCGATGGCGGTCCCTCGACCACCGGCACCGTCGGCCATCTCAGGATGGAAGGCCGCGAGGTGTTCAAGCACGCCGTCGGCATGATCACCGATGTCATCGAGGCGACGTTTTCGCAGGCCGGCATAACCGCCGGCGACCTCGACTGGTTCGTGCCGCATCAGGCCAATAAACGCATTATTGACGCTTCGGCCAAGAAGCTCGGGATTGCAGAGCAAAAGGTGGTGGTCACCGTCGATTTGCACGGTAACACCTCGGCTGCTTCCGTGCCGCTGGCGCTTTCGGTGGCTGTCGCCGACGGTCGCATCAAGAAGGGTGATCTCGTGCTCCTGGAAGCGATGGGCGGCGGCTTCACCTGGGGCGCGGTTCTCGTTCGCTGGTAAGTGCCGAACGGTCCGGTTTCGGTCCTTGACCTTGCCGGATCAATTACTTAGGCTCTGCCTTTACCTGTATCGATTTATGTTTTTTGAACTGATGGGACGGTCGCATGGGGGGAAAGACACTTACGCGCGCCGACCTTGCCGAAGCTGTTTACCGTAAGGTCGGCTTGTCACGCACTGAATCGGCAGAACTCGTCGAAGCGGTGCTGGACGAAATCTGTGAAGCCATCGTACGCGGCGAGACGGTGAAGCTGTCGTCCTTCGCCACCTTCCACGTCCGTTCCAAGAACGAACGCATCGGCCGCAATCCCAAGACCGGCGAGGAAGTGCCGATCCTGCCGCGCCGGGTGATGACCTTCAAGTCGTCGAACGTGCTGAAAAGCCGTATCCTGCGCTCGCACCAGAACAGCAAGGCCAAGGGCGGCAAATAGGTTCTGCCGCAGGCTTCGGTTGAAAACGCCGGGCCGTTTTGACGCCGGGCTTGAATATTGTTTCATAAACCGCTGAAATGATACCCGATTCGGCAGACTGGGCCGGATCGCCGTCCAGCGTGAGGATTTCGCCCATGGACAAGAGCCCCGACGCTTTCCGCACCATCAGCGAGGTCGCGGAGGATCTCGATCTGCCGCAGCACGTGCTGCGCTTCTGGGAAACCCGTTTCAACCAGATCAAGCCGATGAAGCGCGGCGGCGGCCGCCGCTACTACCGGCCACAGGATGTCGAACTGATCAAGGGCATCCGCCACATGCTCTACGACCAGGGTTACACGATCAAGGGCGTGCAGAAACTGCTGCGCGAGAACGGCAACCATTTCCTGGTCGCCATCGGCAATGGCGACATGGCTGCCGTCGAAGCGATCTCGCAGCGCAGGCAGGCCGATCAGGTGCCGCTGACGCCAGCCGCCCAGCCGCGCGGCATGGATGACGAGATGCTGGTCGGCCAGCCCAAGGTAAAACCCAGCCGCCGCTTTTTCGGCCTGGGCAAGACCGAGGAGGAAGGTCCGGTCCAGCCCGGCGCATCGAAACTGTCGCGCGACAACCGGGCCTTGCTGCAGGAGGCGCTGTTTGACCTCCTGGAGTGCAAGCGCCTGCTCGACCAGGTGCGCTAACCTTTCCGCTGCCTCGGGCAAGCAGACCGGAACCGGTTCTGCGGCCATGCGTTTGGCCTTCTCTCAAAAAGAAGGAAAACAATCATGGCATCGCTTTCGACCCTCTCCGATCTCGATCTCGAAAAGCAGGTCGCGACCCTTTCCAAAGAGCTCGCCGCCTTGCGCAAAGTCGTGGCCAAACGCGGCGGTGCTTACTACGAGGACGGGCGCGATGCCGCTTCGGACTATTATGGGCAGCTTGCCGACCTTGTCAGCGATGCGCTGCCGGCGATCAGGAAGCAGGGCAGGGCGATCGAAAAGACGGCGCGCGATCGTCCGGCAACAGCCGCTGCTGTTGGGTTGGTCGTGGTCGGCCTTCTCGCCAGCTTGTTGCTCAGCCGGCGCTAAAACAATTCACGAAAACAAAAAGAAAATGGCGGCCGTCCGGCGGACGACCGCCATTTCCCTGATCTGCGGCCGATTACTTGGCGAGCTTGATCTTGGCCTGCGGTGAAACCTGCGCGGTCTGGCTGCACTTGCCATAGACAGTGCCATTCTTGTCCGTGGCGTCGGTATAGGTGCCTTTGCACTCGATCGAGAGCACCAGGCAATGACCGGAGCCCTTGCAAACCGCGCCGCCGTCGCCCGTGGAATGCGTGCCGTTGGCGAAAGCCGAGGTCGGAACGGAAGCCGAACCGAAGGCCGAGACGATGAGGGCCGCGGCGAGCGTGATGCGCTTGAAGTTGGTCATTTGAGCATTTCCTTCTCTGGATCGAGGATCGCCACCATGGCGTCCTTCTGTGTTGGGATCGCCTTCTCGGCGTCCATGCCGGTTAGTGCGGCCTCCAAAGCAAAGGTTCATGCGTGGTTCGAATTTTCTTCGCGTTTTTTCGCGACGTCGATTTTTAGCCTTCGCCAACGGACGGCGCCTGGCGGGGCCGGCATCGATCATGCATTTTCGCGTGAAGGCCGCTGAGGTAGCGGCGCGGCATCCCATGCGAAGGTCACACCGTGGCGTGCCCAAATGGCCGGCCAAGACCTAGTCCGCGCCCGGCTCTTGTCAGGTAGCGGCAGCAGTCATTGCCGCCACTTGGCACCGCGCTTTCTGCCACTCCCGGCTGCGACTATAACGCCAGTCCAAAGGTACCGGCGGAGGAGACGGGCGTGGTCGCAAATTACATCGACGAGTTCATCATGTTCTGCGCTGGGCTGTGGATGACAGGCGTTGGTTTTGGGCTGCTCCAAAGTCCTTTTCAGGCCCAGAAAGGTCAGCAGCCATGGTGGCTGCAGGTCGCGAAGCATTTCAAATGGATGGGACCGCTTTTGATTTTGATCGCAATAGTGCTCGCGTTCGCGGCGCCGTCCTAGCGGGTTCCGACAGCATTGAGAGACCCGTGGTGTCCTGCAACTGGCAACCGCTGTGTTGTCGGCCTTGCGCCTGATACGTTCGTTGGGGTGCGCTGTGGTTGCTCGCGTTCTGGCGCATCGGCGCCATCGAATCCTGCCTTCAGCTTTTCCACGTGTCGCCTGGCAAAAACCAACGGGAAGGCGGCCTTGGCGAGGACTCCAGGGCCAGCCTTCCCGTTGGGCAAGTCGGCCGTGTCAGGCCTTCTTGGCCTCCACCTTCTTGTGGTGGTGGTGGTGGTGGTGGTGGTGGTGATGGTGATGGCGGTGATGCTTGTTGTGATGATGATGATGGTGGTGATGCTTCTTGTGCAGCGGTGCTGCGTCGGCGCTGCTGGCGCCGATGAGCGGCAGAGAGACAGCCAGGGCAAAAGCCAGCCCGAGAGCCGACAGGAGGGACTTCTTCATGACTTCGTTTCCTTTTCTGCGCGGGCTGAATTTGGCCGTCACCGAGCAAGATCGGTGCCGGTGAACCCCGCAGTCATGACTATCGCCTCCGAACTTTTCGACAGTTTTTCCGGACTGTAGAATTTTGTTTCTGGATTGTGTCTGGCGGCTTCGTCGGCAACTTACATCGGCGGAATGACGCCGTTTGTGCCGACAACGACCCGGCCCGCGGTCAGCCTGCCGTCACTGCCGCGCTCGGCGTTGACGAACACCACAGCGCCAGGCTTGAGGTCGGCGGGCGTCGCCGGCGCGAAGGTCACCACCGGCGTCGTCTGCGGGATCGCGATCTGCTTTTTCTGGCCATTGTCGTAGGTCAGCGTCACCGTGCGACCTGCAATCTCGGTGACATCGGCGACCGTGCCGTTGGTCATCCGGCTGTTGGGCTCGAGATCCCACGGGCGGTCGCCTTCGCCGGCGCCCTTCAGCGCGGCCGGGAAGATCACCACCTCGAGCGCGCCGCTGCCGCCATCGGCCTTCGAAACAGAGGCAATGCCGAGGAAATCGCCTTGCTTGATATCCCCGGCATCCGCCTTGGCGACGCCGGAAATCTTCCACCCTTCAGCCAGCGCGATGGCGTCGGTAGCGCCTTCGCGGGTCTTCACCGTCAGCGTCGCTCCGGCAAAGGCGGTCACCGTGCCGCGAATGCGCACGGCCTCGGCGGCTTGCGCCGCGACCATGCTCGCGCCAGCGAGGCCTGAAATCGTGGCGAGCACGATGGCTGATGTCTTGAATGTCATGGATCTGATCCTCTTGGGAAAAGCTGGCCCGATGCGGCTGCCAGCAACATCAGGCTAACGCGCGAGCGGCGCAAAACCGCTGAACACTTCGGCCTGCGGCCCTTCAAAAGAACTTGATTGGGAGATCGGGGCGGAGATCCTATATGTGCCCTGGCGCCTGCGGTTTTGACGCCGGTTCACGATGCTGTGACGGTCGGTTTGGGCCTTGGCAAATCGCCGTCAAGCGGGCATTGTCCCGGCTCTCAGGCAACACCCTATCATTTGATCCAAAACTCTTTAGCCCCATGGAGTTGCCAATGGCCCAAACTGCAAAACACGAACCCTTCTCCAGGCTGGCGGCCGACGTTGCGCTCGAGCACCCCGGCCTCAAAGCCATCCGGGAGACAAAGGGATACAGTATTGAAGAGCTTTCCCTGACCTGCGGTCTGTCGACCAGCGAGATTGCCGACATAGAGAGCGGCAAGGACACCGATCCGACGAAACTTCGCCGGATCGCCGCAGCATTGCAATTGCCGGAAACGGCCCTGATCGATGCCCCGGCGCCCACGGCGCCTGTGGAAAACCGGTCCGTTTCATAAACAACGGCCAAGCGTCGTTCAACAAGCCCGCCATGGTTTGCCCTGGCGGGCTTGTTGCATTCGCCCAACGGCGAATGTCACTTCTTGCTCGGATCGTCCGTCGGGTTGACGTAGGTGATCGCGAACGGCCCCTCGCCATGAACCTGGACGATCGTAGCGCTTGTCGTCCAGGCGTAATGGTTCATTCCCTGTGGGGCTACGCCGAAGCCGCCGGCGGTCAGTTCGATGCCCTTGGTCTCGTCGAGCTTGTCGCCCATGCCGATATGAAAATTGCCGGAAATCACCGTCACATATTCCGAGGTGGGATGGTTGTGCGCGGCAATCCTGTAGCCGGCCGGCAGCTTCAACCGCAGCACGTAGATGCCATCCTTCGAGGGGTCCCCGGCGATGACAGCCATGTCCGCGCCGGCGGGCAGGACAGCAGGAGCAGGGCCCCATTTGATGGCGTCCGCGTTTATCGGCATGTCGTCGGCAAGCAGCGGCGCCGTCCCGACAAGCAGCAGCGCCAGAGCCGAGGCGAGCTTGAGCATGATGATCTCTCCGGTTGGTCGTGGGAGCACAGCATCAGCGCCGGCCCTGATCCATTGCGACCTACCAAGGCAGCAGCCCGAACACATCTCCCGCACGGGGGATGCGCCCTGCGTTGCTGACATGCGGCGCGACCCGCCTGGCCTGGTATCGCTGCAGCCGTCGAGGGGCGGGGAGGTTGCCGCCGACCGAGCGTGTAGCTATCCAGTGTGAACGCTAACCGTTTTCGAATGGGACAATGCCGAGATGAGCCTTGAATCCGTGCGCGCCTTCCTGGCTGCCCATGCGCCCGATGTCGAAGTGCTCGTCACCGAAGCGAGTTCCGCGACGGTGGCGCTGGCGGCTGAGGCGCATGGCGTGGAGCCGGCGCAGATCGCCAAGACCATCTGCCTGCGCGTCGGCGGTGAGACCATGCTGATCGTGGCCGGCGGCATGTCGAGGCTCGACAACCGCAAATTCAAGGACCGTTTCGGCGGCAAGCCGCGCATGCTTGACGCCGATGAGGTTGTCGCGATTACCAGCCATCCCGTCGGCGGCGTCTGCCCATTCGGCCTGCCGGCGCCGCTGCCGGTCTATTGCGACGTCTCGCTGCGCGCCTTCGATGAAGTCGTGCCCGCGGCCGGCGCCACCAACGCCGCTGTAAGGCTCAGCCCGCAGCGCATGGCACAGATTGTCGGCGCCGAATGGGTCGACGTCTGCCAAGGATGAATGTTGGTGATTTGAGAAGCAGGACCTTTGGGGGCAAGTCCTGTCTAAAAATGGTCGGAGTGGCCGGATTCGAACCGACGACCCCTTGACCCCCAGTCAAGTGCGCTACCGGGCTGCGCTACACTCCGGACCGCGCAAAGCCATATATTTTCAAGGGGTATGGTGCAAGCGCTAAAACGGCGCGCCGGGCCTGAAAGTCGCCAGCATTCGGCCTTGTCGCCGCAACGCCAAGGCGATATGGCTCGCGCAGTATCGATACGAAGGATTGCGCGTGGCAAATTCCTGTTTTTTTCTGGCGGCCGACGCCAATTATTTTCCGTATGCATGCTTGGCGGCGCGCAGAATTCTGGATGTTTCGGGAGAGGCAACACCGGGATTCATTCTGCATGTCGGCGCACGCGATGCCGATATGCGTGTTGCTGAACGCCTGCTGACGAACCGTCTTCGCATAATGGACGTTTCGGGGCTGTTTGCGGAGGCTGGCCATACTTTCCGGCCAAGCAATGTCGGCACTTTTGTTCGGCTTTTCGCCGACCAACTGCCTCAGTTCGCGGACTATGACCGCATCGCCCATGTCGATTGTGATGTTCTGTTCAATCGAGATATCGCCGACCTGGTGGGCCAGACACTTCATGCTCCGTTGTTGGCCGCTCACGACGATTACATGTATTTCCGCCCGGGCTATCGGAACAAACTGTCGATGCAGCCGGGGGCGCCTTATTTCAACGCCGGCATCATCGTCTTCAACATGCCGCCGGTGCGTCAACAGGGACTTTTGCACCGCGCCAGAGATGTTGCCGTTGCCGGGCAAATGAACGATCAGAACGCGCTGAACATCGTCTTCGAGGGCAAGTGGCAGACGATGCACCCGAACTGGAATTTGATGTCCAACGATACGAAGGAGTTTCGGTTCGCGCAAGCCTATGCGCGGCATTTCGCCGGCGGCAAGCCCTGGGGAAGCCAGGTCGACGTGGAGCCCGAGGCGCTTGCCGTCTGGCGCGATCTGGCAAGGGATACGCCATGGCTTGAGCCCTTCCGGCAGCGTATTCCCTTCGAGCGGGGCGTCATGAGGCGGTTCGCCCGAAGGTTCGACGGTATCATGGGGATGTTGCCGAACAAGGACCGGTATCGGCGGCGCGCACGGTACGACGGCAGCAAGGTGCATAAGATATATGCCGAGCATGCTGACGCCGGGGCGATGGCTGTGCAGTTTCCGGAAGTACTCGGTGGTTTCGCCTGAGACCCGCAACGGAGCTCTCGCGAATGGGTCAGGCAACAGGTTGTAGCATGCCGCAAAAATCGTGTTTCTTTTTCGCCACCGACCAGAGGTATTTCCCGTATGCCAGCCTGGCGGCGCGCCGCGTGCTGAATGTGTCGGACCACCTCGACGGCTTTATTTTGCACACCGGTGTCATCTCCAACGAAGACCGAGCTATCGGAGAGCGTCTGCTCGGTGGGAAGATCCGCATCCTGGATGTCACGAAATTCATGGAAGCGACAAACTTCAACCGCGGAACGCACCCAACCCTTGCGACCTACATCAGGCTGTTTGCCGATCAATTGCCGGAGTTCGAACCATATGACCGCATCGCCTATTCCGACGCCGATGTGCTTTTCAACAGATCGATAGAAGACCTCTGCAACGTCCCGCTCAACGCTCCGCTGCTGGCCGCACACGATGAGCAGACCTATTTCGACGTAAAGTATCGACAGCATTTACCGATGCAGCCAGGCGCGCCGAAGTTCAATGCCGGCGTGCTGGTGTTCAACATGCCACTGGTCAGGCAGGAGGGGCTTCTGGAGCGTACCCGGCAGTTGGCCTCCGAGCAGGTTTACGGGATGGATCAAGGTGCATTGAACGTGGCTTTCGAGGGCAGGTGGCAGACGATGCACCCGTTCTGGAACGTGATGACCAACTACACCAGCCAGATTTCTTTCAGCCGCTGCTACGCCCGCCACTTCGCCTGGGGCAAGCCCTGGGACCGTCCGCCGATCGGTGTCGAGGTCGGCGCCATGGCGATCTATCGTGATCTGGCGAAAGGCACGCCCTGGGCCGGCCGTTTCAACAGCAACTGGCCGATCAAGAGAGGCATATTGAAAAACCTCGGCCGCAAGTTCGACGCCATCAGCGGGATTTTGCTGAACGACGAGAAGCGCAAGCGACGGGCGCGGTTCGACGCCGAAAAGGTCAGCGCCATCTTTGCCAGCCATGCGGACAATTCGATGTTGGCCGTGCAATACCCCGAACGGGTAGCTGGCATAGCCAGATAGAACTTGACGCTCCGCCGGACGCGGTTCCTCCCGCCAATCTTCCTCGATAAGTCTATTGCCTCGCTGGTTGATGCCCTCCGGCTAGCACGCTCAAGGCCGAGCCGATACTTAGCTCCAATCCAGATTGATGTTGCGGATGCCTTCCTGCGCGATCCGGCCCCGCAGCTTGCCGATCCGGTCGGCCAGGTCTGGCGAGAACCGTTCATGTGTCTCGACCAGGATTTGTCCAATCGAACGGTGAATGCTGGCGTCCAGCATGGCTTCGATGCATTCCGCTTCGGCCCCTTCTATGTCCATCTTGACGATGGCGATCGGCTCATGGAGACCTTGCAGGAACTGCACCAGGTCAACCACCTCAACTTCAAAGCTTTTCCCGTTCGTGTGTTCGTGTGTCTGGATCAGGGACGACGATTCGGTCCTGCGGAGATCGCTGACGTCCGGCCTCTGATGGAATGTGGCCGCTCGCGCTGATCCACCAACAGCCTTCGGAATGATCGTCACCCGGTCGTTGTTGCCAAACCTTTTCGTCAAAATCTGGCGAGCAACAGGGTCAGGCTCGAAAGCAATCACCCGCATCCCATAGGCTAGTACATGTCCCGTGACGTCGCCAATATTGGCGCCGAGATCGATGAACAGACTATCGGCGGGAAGCTTTTTCATAAGCTGATGGAAGTCGTATTCGGCCTGCCGCACACGCCGCGGGGGCCTGTGCCATCGGCGATACGCGTACCAGCGCAGCATGAATTCGAAATAGCTTTCCCTCAGCATAACCACGCCCGTCAGATTAGTGGCGCCCACCAACCCGGAATATTATCCAGCCCGGCAAGCACGCCAACTCAATTGGAATTTTGTCAGTCGCGTTTAGCCACGTTTTCCCACCATCACAACATAAATGCGCCGCCGGCAACCGTGCTCAATTCGACCAGGGGTTGGAGCAAGCAGATCAAAGCCTGCGAGGGCCTGCACAACCCCGGTATTGGCGTGCGCGGCTGTTCCTGTCCTTTAGGATTACTCGGCTACCTCGGTTGCGCCACCGCCCGCAACCCGCGCTGATGCCTGTATTCCAGCGCGATCGCGCCCCAGATCAGGCCGAGCAGCAGGTAGACATGGCGCCAGTGGTCGATATCGATGAATGTGCCGAGCCCGATATTGCCGACGAAAGCGACGTAGGCGCAGAGCAGATAGGGCTGCCACGGCCGGTCGCGCAAAAGGATGCGGAAGCCGGCCGCGATCGTCCACAGCGTCAGCGACAGAAACGAGACGAAGCCGAGCCAGCCATAATCCATCAGCGTCTTCAGCCAGATGTCGTGCGTGTCTTCGCCGAAAATGGTGCCGAACACCAGCGGGCCGATGCCGAGCGGATGTTCGAGCGCCATCTCGAAGCCGATCGTGTAGCGGGCAAAGCGGCCAAGGCGCGCCGTGTCGTAGCTCTGTTCGAGCTGGGCGCGGCTGGAAAACATCTCGCCGACGCCGGGCAGCTGCAGGATGACGACCATGGCGACCACCAGCAGGGTGACGGCGGCAATGCTCATGATGATGACGCGCAGCCGGAACTTGCCGCTGTTGCTTTGCAGGAACAGGGCGCCGGTGAGCAGGATGGCCGAGACGGCGAACATGCCCCAGGCGCCGCGCGAGAAGGAGAAGAAAATGCCGGCGGTGATGATCAGCAGCGGCACCGCCAGAAGCGGCATGCGCGCGATCGAGCCGGTCAACAGGAGATAGAGCAGATAGATGCCGGGCAGCACCAGGAACGGCCCGAACACGTTCGGATCCTGGAAGGCGCCCTGGGCGCGGTCGTATCTGGTGAAGATTTCAGCGCCCGGGAAAGCGTGGAAATAGCCGGCAATGCCGAGCAGCGAGGTCACCAATGCGGAGACGACATAGGCGATGAAGATCAGCCGGTAGAGGCCGGGCTGCACCGCAGTCACCGACGAGAAGAACACCGCGGTGAAAGCGAGAAAAAGCGACACGGCGAGATAGAGCGGTGTGTTGGCGAGATCGGCCATCTGCGTCATGGCAATCATGCCGCCGATGTTCATCGTGATCAGCAGCACGAGCAGCGGCGCGGCGGCACGCGATATGCGCAGTCCAAACAGCCCCCACACCGCGATCAGCCCGACCATGAAAAGATCGTAAGGCGCCGGCTCGTCGATGACGAAGCCTGACAGGAAGACGCCGAAAAACACCGCGCCCGAGGATATCAGCGCGATCAGCTTGGCATTGACCGCAGCCTGCGACAAATCATGGGAAATCGCGCTCAATAGGCGTTTTCCGTGTTGAGCAGCCGCAGCGGCGTCATGACCAGGATGCGCAGATCGAACAGCATCGACCAGTTCTCGATGTAATAGAGGTCGTATTCCGTGCGCATGCGGATCTTCTCATTGGTGTCCATCTCGCCGCGCCAGCCATTGATCTGCGCCCAGCCGGTAACGCCGGGCTTGACCTTGTGGCGGGCGAAATAGCCGTCGACCACCTCATTGTAGAGAAGGTTGTGCGACTGCGCGGCAATCGCATGCGGGCGCGGGCCAACCAGTGACAGCGTGCCGAACAGCGAGTTGAAGAACTGCGGCAGCTCGTCGATCGAGCTCTTGCGGATGAAGCGGCCGACGCGGGTAACGCGCGGATCGTTCTTGGTCACCGTCTGCTTGGCGCTCGGGTCCGAGCGGTCGGTGTACATGGAGCGGAATTTGTAGACCTCGACGATCTCGTTGTTGAAGCCGTGCCGCTTCTGCTTGAACAGCACCGGACCCTTGCTGTCGAGCTTGATGGCGATGGCAGTCGCCAGCATCACCGGTGAAAACAGGATGATGCCGATCAGCGAGAAGACGATGTCGAAGGCGCGCTTGGCGACCGAATCCCAGTCGTTGATCGGCCTGTCGAAGATGTCGAGCATCGGCACCGAGCCGATGTAGGAATAGGCGCGCGGGCGAAACTGCAGCGCGTTGGAATGCGCCGAGAGCCGGATGTCGACCGGCAGCACCCAGAGCTTCTTCAGCAGTTGCAGCACGCGCGTTTCGGCAGTCAGCGGCAGCGACACGATCAGCATGTCGATGCGCGCGATGCGGGCGAATTCCATCAGCTCCGAAATGGTGCCGAGCTTGGGATAGCCGGCCACGATCGGCGGCGAGCGCTTGTCGCCGCGGTCATCGAAGATCCCGCAGATGCGGATGTCGTTGTCTGGCTGCTTCTCGACCGAGCGGATCAGCATCTCGGCCGCCTTGCCGCCGCCGACGATGACGGCGCGCCGTTCCATGCGGCCGTTGCGCGCCCAGCGCCGGATCAGCTTCGACATCACCAGCCTGAGGCCGAACAGCAGAAGCAGGCCGACGACAAACCAGGTGCCGAACAGCAGACGCGAATAATCCTCCGACATTTTCATGATGAAGGCCGTCAGCGCCATCAGCGCGAAGGTGCCGGCCCAGACCATCAGCACGCGGCCGAGATTGGAGATCGGTCGCATCAAGACGGAGATCTGGTAGCAATCGCTGACGTCGAGCAGCACCACGGCCACGAATGACGCCGCGGCAATGGTCAGCGGATATTGCCAGGCGAGATAGTTGAAGAAGCCGACAAAGTGGAAGTAGAGCGCGAGCCCCGACAGGAACAGCAAGCCGAATTCGCCGATGCGCAATACGCCGCTGACCATGACCGGCGACATCGTATCGCGCCGGTATTGCGAGGCGACCTGGCGGGCAACACTGTTCATGCCGCCGGGCGTGGGGCTCTCGGCAGGACTGTCGAATTTGCGCACCGCATCGGCCGAAAAGCGGCGCGTGGGGTCGGTCTCGTTCATCGGGTTTCCCACAAGCTTCCGCGATGACGATAGCAGAAAGAGAGCTAAAAAAACCTTGAGACAACTTGTGGTTTTGGACGGTCGTCTATCTGTTGAGCGCGGCGAAATAGGCCTTTTCGATTTCGGCGGCCATCACATCGGCGCCGAATCGCGCCTTGAGGCTGGCGGTATCGGGCATGACGCGCCGGTAGGCGTCGAGATCGCGCAGCGCTTCACCCACCTTGTCGCCGAGTTGGCGCGGATCGGGACGGATCAGGGCAGGGGATCCCTCACCGAAGATTTCGGGAATGCCGCCGACGGCCGTGGCGATCATCGGCCTGCCTGCGGCCAGCGTCTCCAGCACGATATAGGGCATGGCTTCCGCGCGCGACGGCACAACCACGAGGTCGGCCAGTGCAAAGGCCTCCCTGGCTGGCATAGGCGGCAAGAAGCGGACCTGTTTTTCGAGGCCCAGCCGTTTCACCTGCGCATGGTAGCGCGGCAGGTCGTCGCCATCGCCGACCATGACCGCGGTCAAGCGGCGCTCAAGCTGGGACCCGGCCAGCACCAGCGCGTCGATGAAAATGTCAGGCCCTTTGAGGTCGCGCATCATGCCGATGTAGAGCAGGTCGGCTGCGTCGGGCTGTGTGACCACCGGCTCGAATTCGGCGGCGCGCAGGCCGTTATAGACCAGCGTGTTCGGGATAGGCGGCTCGCCGACCTTCCTGCGATAGGTGCGCCGCTCATAGTCGGAGACGAACAGCAGGCAATCGGTGAAGCGCCCCATGAAGCGCTCCAGCGCGAAGAACAGCTTTCCGGTGGTCGTCGTTTCGTCATAGTGGAGGGAGCCGCCATGCGGCGAATAAAGGCGGGCTACGCGAGACCTTGATACCCGCAACAATGAGCCGAACAGACGGGCATAGGCGCCACCTTTGGCGCCGTGCCCGTGCAACACGTCAGGCCGCAATTCCTTGATGATTCGATAGGTACGCCAAGCGGAGGCGAGGTCGCCCGGTCCGACATGGCGCTGCATCGGCGTGCGATGGATACCGAGCGCCAGGCTGTCCTTCATCTGGTCGAACAGGCGTTCCTCGTATTGGCCGCCGGTGGTCGAATCGCAGACGATGCCGACAGCATGTCCGGCGGCGAGCTGGGCCTCCGTCAGGTCGCGCACATGCCGGAAGATCCCGCCGACGGGTGAGCGAAAGCAGTGGACGATCCTGAGCTGGTCCGCCACGTTGATGTCAGAACAGGCGTTCGCGAACGTAGACCGTGTCGCCCGGCAGCAGCGGATCGGAGGTAACCACCCGGCCTGTCATCACCTTGCCGTTGATGTCGCGGGTGATGTCGACGCTTTCCTGGTTGGCGCGCGGCGAGAAACCGCCGGCAATCGCGATGGCCTTCTGCACGGTGAGGCCCGGCACGTAGGAATACTGGCCGGCGGCGCCCACTTCGCCCATGACGAAGATCGGCCGGTAGCGATCGATTTCGACCGACACGTCGGGGTCGCGCAGATAGCCTTGGCGCAGTTTGTCGGCGAGCGCTTTTTCCAGCTGCTGGGCCGTGTGGCCACGCGCCGGCACCGCGCCGACCAGCGGGAAGGACATGTAGCCGGACTGATCGACACTGTAGGTGTTGGTCAGACCGTCCTGTTCGAACACGGTGACGCGGACACGGTCGCCGGCGCCGAGCCGATAGGGCTGGTCGAGTACCTCGTGGAAGGCCGCCGGCGTCGGCCGGTAGCTGGAGCAGCCGGCGAGCATCGACACGGCCAGCAGAGCGCGAAACAGACCAGCAGCGCTTTTCATGATCGGACACACACCTTCGTCGCTATGGCCGCCAGGACACGGCGGCAAACCTTAAGGATCTGGGTTCGTTATCATCCTGTTAGGGTTAATGGCCGGTAAAGGGACGCGGCCGATTTGGCGGCAATCGACAAAAAGCCGTATAGTTTTGCTGGCTTTGTTTACCGGATGTCAGCAAACCCTAACAGCTGCTTACCGCGATCTTAACGGCTGAGTTACCATAGTTGTTTACGCTACCATCTAGCCTCATGTCCGGAGCAGGAATGCATGTCCGACCAGTCCGCGGCCGCAGATGTCGATGTCGACCTGAGACAGCTCTTCGCCAGCCTGGCGCGGAACTGGCTGCGCATTCTTGTGATCACGGTTCTCGTCACTGGTCTCGCCTTCGCGTTCGCGTGGCTTGCCACGCCGCATTACAAGGCTACGACGCAGCTGAAAATCCAGTTGAGCGAATCGGCCTATACGCGGCCTGCCGGTACCAATGAAGACGACAAACCTGTGCTCGATGCGGAAGGTGTAGCAACCGAGGTTCAGGTCATTTCCTCGTCCGACATTCTCAATAAGGTGGCTGGCAATCTGCATCTGGGCGACAAGCCCGAGTTCAACGATGCGCTCGGCATGTCGCCGGTAGCCCGACTTCTTGTCATTGCCGGACTGAAAAGTGATCCGGCAGAGATTCCGCTCGAAGAGCGCGTGCTGACTAAAATGCGCGACAAGCTAAACGTCTATGGCGTGGAGAAGACCCGCGTCATCGCCGTCGAATTTTCCTCTGAAGATCCCCAGCTTGCCGCCGACATTCCGAACGCCATTGCCAAGGCCTACCTGGCCTACCAGGCGGATGCCAAGACCAAGTCGAACGCCGCCGCGACCGCCTTCCTCGGGCCGGAGATCGACGAGCTGCAGAAGCAGGTCAGGGATGCAGAGGCCAAGGTCGCGGCCTTCCGCTCCGCCCAGTCGGACCTGTTGATGGCTGGCAACAATTCGGTGCTGGCGACACAGCAATTGTCCGAGCTATCGACCGAACTGTCGCGTGTGCGCGCCAGCCGCGCTTCGGCCGAGGCAACGGCCGAAAGGGTGCGCCAGGCTTTGCAGAATGGCGGTTCGCTGGACGCTGTACCCGAAGTGCTGTCTTCCGATCTGATCCAGCGGCTGCGTGAGCGTCAGATCGAGCTCAGAACCAACATCGCCGATCTTTCCACCACCTTGCTCGACAACCATCCCCGCCTGCGGGCGATGAGGTCGCAGCTTGCCGATCTCGACGGCCAGATCCGCAACGAGGCGCAAAAAATCATGCGCGGGTTGCTGACGCAGGCGCAGACCGCCCAGGCGCGCGAAAACCAGCTGATATCGGACGTCAACAAGCTGAAAGCGGCGTCGTCGCGCGCCGGCGAGGAGCAGGTCCAGCTGGATGCGCTGCAGCGTGAGGCGAACGTCCGGCGCCAGCAGCTTGAATCCTATATGGCGAGCTTCCGCGAAGTGTCCTCGCGCAAGAATTACCTGCCGGTCGATGCCAGCGTGTTTTCCGAGGCGCGCGTGCCGTCGGAACCCTATTTCCCCAAACTCGTCCCGATCGTCGGCGCTGCCTTCGTCGGCTCGCTGCTGCTGATGTCGGTCATCACGCTTCTGCAGGAGCTGTTCTCGGGCCGCGCCATGCGTCCGGCTCCAGGCGTCCGCTTCGAGCGCATCGAGCAGGTTGCGATGCCGGCAATGTCGGCGCCGGTCGTCGACCCGGAACCGGCTCCTGAGGTCGTGGAAGTGGACGATCAGCCGACGACCATGGAGTCTGAACTGGCGCCAAAGCCCGAGCCGGCTCCTGCAGTGCAGGAGGACGCAGCGATCGCCGGTTCCGAACCGCAAGCCGAACCTGAACCTGTCCGCTCCAGCCTTGGCGAGATCGATGTCGAGAAGGCGGCGGAGAAGCTGATCGCCAGCGGTGCTGCGCGCGCCATCTTCGTCTCGCCCGAAGGCGATGAGGCCGCGGCCTCGGCAGTGCTGGTAGCGCGCGAAGTCTCCGACGCCGGCCTGCGCGTGCTGCTGCTCGATCTGACCGCATCGGGCGCGGCGTCGCGGCCGATGCTGGACAGCGGACTTTTCCCCGGCATCACCAATCTGCTGGCTTCGGAAGCGCAGTTCAGCGACGTCATCCACGCCGACCTCTATTCGGACTGCCACGTCGTTCCCGTCGGCACCGCCGATCCGGTGCGCGCCATGCGCGCCGCCGACCGGCTGCCGATCATCATGCAGTCGCTGACCACCGCCTATGATCTGGTCATCGTCGAATGCGGACCGGCCGATGCGCAAGGCATCAGCCGACTGGTCGGCGACAGCACCGAGGTCTTCATGTCCATGCTGCAGGCGGACGATGAGGTGGCGCAGGCCGCCGTCGAGCTGATCGAAAGCGGCTATCCCGACCTCACTCTGGTGACGCCGATCGGCCACGAGACGCCGGGTAACCCCGTGCCGGGACGACGTAGCGCCGCCTGAGACATCAGACAATTCGACTTAGGCGGCGCTACTACGGATCGGCTCGTCCATCGCCCGCCGGCTCCCGAAAAACCAAGCCTGTCAGCCGGCGCCGGGATCTACCCCAACTCCAGGGTCGTCACGCCAAATATTCGGCGCGAGTCGACCTTCGGAGGCGGGCCCTTGTACATGCGCGTGGTGGTGAAGGTCGGCCTGAAACCAATTGCTGAAAGCGCCGTGGTGAAATCGAAATTTTCGGCAGGAACGTCGATATGCAGGTCGCCACCTTCGCATGCGGCAGCCAGACTGCCCATGAGCTGCATCGCCGTCTCGGTGTCGTCGGCAAACAGCGGGCCGATCTTGTAACCCGAACGGCAGGGACGAGCCACGGCGTAGCCTATGGTGCCGAGTGAACTGATCGCGGCGAACCCGCAATGCGGCGGCTGCGCCCAGCGGTGCAGGAAGGCTCGTCGAGGCGCGGGGAAACAGCGGGCGTCATAGGCGATGATGTCGGGCACGAGTTGCGTGGTTATCATGCGCACACCTTCGCTTCGGACTGGCGGGGTCGCGATACGGCCGCTGAAGCGGATGGTTTCGTATGCCGAGTTAAAACCGGTGCGGCGATAATTCGCCAGCTGCGCGGCGACGCCGTCGAGGCCGACCGTTCGGCCGGCCAGCCTGGCCATGCCCGCATTCCAGACTGCTTTGCCATGGCCTTTGCCGCGCATGTCTGGTCGGCAGATGTAGAGACCGATGAAACCGAAGTTGCCGCCATAGGCGACAGCCGAGATGGCGGCGGTCATCTCGTTGTCGACAAAAGCGCCGATGAACCCTTCAGGATCGGTTGGCCGGAACGCGGCGGCATCATCAAGGCCAGGGTTCCAGCCTTCAGCCGCCGCCCAGTCGATGAGAACGGTCAGTTCCGGCGGAGACAATGCGCGGACGGTAGGCTTCATAGCGTTCACTCCGCGGCGATCACCCCCGGCGAGAAGGATTTCAGCACGCCGCGATAGGGCTTGGCCAGCGGACTGGCATAGGCGCCGCGCTTCGAGGTCGACAGGCCCAATGCGATCAGCGCCTCGGCCTGTTTGAGGGCGGCGCCGACGCCGTCGATGACGGGCAGGTCGAACTCTTGCTGCAACCGGTGTGCCAGGTCGGCCATGCCGGCGCAGCCGAGCACGATGGCCTCGGCGCGGTCTTCCGCTATGGCGCGGGCGATCTCGGCGCGCAGTTTCTCGACAGCGCCGGAAGCAGCGTCTTCAAGCGAGAGTACGGGAATGTCGGCGGCGCGCACGCGGGCACGCCCGGCCATGCCGTAGCGCTGCACCAGCCCCTCGACAGGGACACGCGAGCGTTCGGTGGTCGTCACCACTGTGAAGCGCTGGGCAATGTAGGAGGCGACACTGAGTGCGGCCTCGCAGATGCCGATGACCGGAATGGAGGCCATGGCGCGTGCCGCATCCAGGCCGGTATCGTCGAAGCAGGCGATGATGGCGGCCTGCGCCCCGGCGCGTTCGCCGGAGGCGATCTCCATCAAAAGGCCGGGCACGGCCAATGCCTCGTCATAATAGCCCTCGATCGAGGCCGGACCCATCGAGGAGGTGACCGCGATCACCTCGGTCCCGGCGCCGGCAACGGCGCGCGCCGCCGCCGCGATCGTCTCGGTCATGCTCGCCGTCGTGTTGGGATTCACCACCAGTATCCGCACAATCAAACCCTGGCCCGCTTGCGGCCGACATAGAGGATGGCGCCCAGTGTGGCCAGGATCACCAGGAAGGAGAACACGGTGGTCACCGTTCCCAGCGCGTAGAGCACCGGCGTCGTGACATTGGTGGTCATGCCGTAGATCTCGAGCGGCAGCGTGTTGAAGGTGCCCGACGTCATCAGCGTGCGGGCGAACTCGTCATAGGACAGCGTGAAGCCGAACAGGCCGACGCCGATCAGGCTCGGCGCGATCATCGGCAGCACGACATGGGCAAAGGTCTGCCAGGAGTTGGCGCCCAGGTCACGCGCGGCTTCCTCATAGGCGGGCGAGAAGCGGTTGAAGACGGCGAACATGATGAGCACGCCGAAGGGCAAGGTCCAGGTTAGGTGCGCGCCGAAGGCCGAGGTGTACCAGGCCGGGCGGAAGCCGACCTGCTGGAAGACGACGCCGATGCCGAGCGAAATGATGATCGAGGGTACGACGAGGCTGGCGACCGCCAGGTAGAACAAAGCGGTGGCGCCGCGAAATTTTTGCCGGAAAGCGAGCCCTGCCAGCAGCGACACGACGACGGTGACGATCATCACCATGAGGCCGAGCACGAGCGAGCGCTTGAAGCTGCCGCCGAAATCGCCGACCGCCTGGCGCTCGAACAGATTGGCGAACCAGTGCAGCGACACGCCATTGAGCGGGAAGGTGAGGCCGCCGGTCTCGCCTTGGAAAGAAAGGATCAGGATCGCCGATAGCGGGCCGTAGAGGAACAGCACGAACAGAGTGAAGAAGGCCGCAAGCACATAGAATTCGAGGGTGCGTTTTTCGTGGCTCACCTCAAAGCTCCTTGCGGATGTCGACGATGCGCAGGATGCCGGCGACCATCAAGAGCACCAACACCAGCAACACCACGGCATTCGCGGCGGCTGCGGGATACTGCAGCAGCGACATCTGGTTCTTCATCATCAGTGCGACCGACGCGCTCTGGCCGCCCGACATCACCTGCACGGTGGAGAAATCGGCCATCACCAGCGTGACGACGAAGATGGTGCCGATCGCCATGCCGGGCTTGGCCAGCGGGATGACGACGTTCCACAAGACCTGCCAGCCGGACGCGCCGGCATCGCGCGCGGCCTCGACCAGCGAGCGGTCGATGCGCATCAGCGTGTTGAAGATCGGCGTTACCATGAACAGCGTGTAGAGATGCACCATGGCCAGCACCACGGCGAATTCCGAATAGAGCAGCCATTCGATGGGTTTTGGCACCAGCCCCAATTGCACCAGCGTCGAGTTGATCAACCCGTTACGGCCAAGCACCGGGATCCACGAGATCATGCGGATGATGTTGGAGGTCAGGAACGGCACCGTGCAGACAAGGAACAGCACCATCTGCATGGCGGTGGTGCGGATATGGAAGGCGAGGAAATAGGCGACCCAGAAGCCGATGAACAAGGTCAGAGCCCAGACGATGGCAGCGAATTTGATGGTGTTGAGATAGGTCTTCCAGGTGACCCATGATCCCAGCACGTCGGAATAGTTCGTCGTCAGGAAATCCGGATACATGGCGGCGAAGTCATAATCCCAGAAGGAGACGACGACGATCATGATGATTGGCAAGAGCAGGAACGCACCGAGGATGAGCGCCAGCGGCGCCGATTGGAGGTAGGGCGTGACGGCACTGATGGAGAAGCGCCGGCGTCTGGCGGGCTTGGCTGCTGCGATGGCGGGGCGTTCGAGCGCGACTGTCATTGGGAAAATCCTCCGCGTGATCGCGATGACTTGCGATCCTTCGCGCCCCCCTCTGTCCTGCCGGACATCTCCCCCACGAGGGGGGAGATCGAACTCTCATAACGGCCTTCGCCAAACTCTAACGTTGCTAACGAAGAGCCGGCCATGACGCTGCCAATCTCCCCCCAAGTGGGGGAGATGTCCGGCAGGACAGAGGGGGGCGCGAAGGATCGCAACATCACAGTGAACGCGTCCGCTCTACGCGGCGATGAACTCGTTCCAGCGCTTCACCATGTAGCGGTCCTCGTCCATGACCGAGTTCCAGCAGGCGACTTTGCCCATACGCTCTTCGAACGAGCCGCCGTCGCGCACGGCGCCGGCCTTTTCCATGACGGTGCCGTCCGGCGCCTTGATCTCGCCCTTGGCCGGCTTGCCTTCGATCCAGTAGCCCCATTCGTCCTCGGACATGAACTTCTTGGCCGAGACCATATTGGCGGAATAGTAGCCCTGGCGGTTGAGATAGCCGCCGACCCAGCCCGACGTATACCAGTTGATGTATTCGTAGGCGGCGTCGAGCTCGGCGCCCTTGAGATGGGCGGCAAGGCCAAGGCCGCCGCCCCATGAGCGGTAGCCTTCCTTGAGCGGCTGGAAGCGGCAGGCGATGCCCTTGGAGCGGACGGCGGCGACGGCCGGCGACCACATCGACTGGATGACCACTTCGCCCGATGCCATCAGATTGACGCTCTCGTCGAACGACTTCCAGAAGGCGCGGAACTGGCCGGCCTGCTTGGCCTTGATGAGGAAGTCGATCGTCTTGTCGATCTCTTCCTTGGTCATGTTGCCCTTGTCGGCATATTTGATGCTGCCTGTGGCCTCCATGATCATGGCCGCATCCATGATGCCGATGGACGGGATGTTAAGGATCGCGGTCTTGCCCTTGAAGGCCGGGTCCATGATGTCGGCCCAGGTGGTGATGTCGCGGCCGACGAGGTCGGGCCGGATGCCTAGCGTATCGGCGTTGTAGATCGTCGGCACCATGGTGAACCACTTGGTCGGCGCCTTGGCGAAGGTCTTTGAGTCCTGCGCTTCGACATAGCCGACCGTGTGCGGCGCGGTGCCCTGGGCAATGATGCTGTCGGGCGTCAGCTTGCCGGTTTTGAACAACGGCACCAGTTCGTCGTAGTATTTCAGCTTGCTGACATCCATCGGCTGCAGCACGCCGCTCGGGAACACCTTCTTGCAGATCCAGTATTCGATGTCGGCGATGTCATAGCTGTCGGGCTGGGTCACGGCGCGCTGGGCGGCCGCGTCCGAATCGGTCGCCGTCATTTCCAGCGTGATGCCGAGGTCGGCCTTGCACTTGTCGGCGATCGCGTTCAGGTTCGACACGCCGGTGCCGAACTGGCGCAGCGTGATGTTGGACTGCGCCCAGATGGTCGGGAAGCCTGTAATGGCGCCCGAGCCTGCGGCGAGGCCGACGGCGGCCGCACCTGTCTTGAGCAACGAACGGCGCGAAATTCCGGTCTTTGTTTCTACTGTTTTTGTCATTCCTATTCCCCTGTTTTTGTTTTGCTTCGTTGAATTCATGAATGAAGGCGGCCGAGGACGATGGCGTCCTCGGAATCCCAGGCGAGCGGTACGGCGTCGCCAAGGGCGACGGGTTTGGCGAAGAAGTCGGAATCGTCGATGATAACGGTGAAATCGTCGATGCCGCCGCCGGTGACCGACAGCTTCACCGTGGCGCCGCGATATTCGATGTTGGAGACGATGCCGGTGAAGCCGAGGCCGGGAGAGGGTGCTTCGCCGATGCGCACATGGTCGGTGCGGATGGCGATGTCGATCGGCGTGCCAACCTCCTGGCCCGCCTCCCGGCCTTGCCCGCGGGCGGCGAGCGAGGCGCCACCATCGACGTCGAAGACGACCATGCCGTCGCGCGCGCCGGTGACCCGGCCGGAGATGACATTGTGGTCGCCCATGAAGCGCGCGACGAAGGCGGTGGCCGGCCTTTCGAACACATCTCGCGGCGGCGCCGCCTGTTCGATGCGGCCGTCATTCATCACCACGATCAGGTCCGCCAAGGCCATGGCTTCTTCCTGGCTGTGGGTGACGTGGACGAAAGTGATGCCAAGAGAGGTCTGCAATTTCTTCAGCTCGGCGCGCATGCGTATCTTCAGGAACGGGTCGAGTGCCGACAGCGGCTCGTCGAGCAGCAGCGCCTCGGGATCGGTGATCAGAGCGCGGGCGAGTGCAACACGCTGCTGCTGGCCGCCGGAAAGCTGCGCCGGCCGGCGCGTCGCATAGGCCTCCATCTGCATCAGCTTGAGCATGTCGAGCGCCTTGGCACGGCGCTGCTCCTTGTCGACGCCCTTCATCTTCAGGCTGAAGGCGACATTGTCGACAAGGTCGAGATGCGGAAACAGCGCATAGGACTGGAACATCATCGCCGTGCCACGCTTTGCCGGCGGCAGGTCGGTGACGACGATGTTGCCGAGGCGGACATCGCCCGACGAAATGCTTTCATGGCCGGCGATCATGCGCAGCGTCGAGGTCTTGCCGCAGCCGGAGGGGCCAAGCAGGCAGCAATAGGTGCCTGCCGGTATCTTCAGGCTGATGGCCTCGACGGCAGTCGTCGTTCCGTACACTTTCGAAACGGAGACGATGTCGATCTCGGCGGCTTTGGACATTCAGGCTTCCCCGTTTGGTCGCGTCAACCAATGCATTATGCGTGCCAATCGGCGAGATTCGGCCAAGCGTTTGAATCATCAGCAAAATCGGAATTCGTGCCCACTGCCTAGCCGGTGGGCTATCTTGTGCATTGCACAAATAATGGGCGATTGTGCGCGATCCGCGCAAGAATCGTATGCAATCTTTTTTGGCTTCGTGTCCACTTTGCCTCTCGTGTGCAGGCGACGAGTTGCGCTAGAAGAGGCTGGGAACCATCATCGCCATGAACATTGCCGATCAGATCCATTCCGCCGACAGCGCCAACCAGGATCGCGCCCAGGCGATTCGCGACAATCTGCGGGACGCCATCGTTGACCGTCGGCTGACGCCCGGCACCAAGCTGTCGGAAGGCGAGGTCGGCACGCTGTTCGACGTCTCGCGCACGGTCGCGCGCGCGGCGCTGCAGATGCTGTCCTTCGAGGGGCTGGTGCGTACCGAGCGCAACCGTGGCGCCTTCGTCGCCAACCCTTCGCCCGAGGAAGCGCGCCAGGTGTTCGCATCGCGCCGGCTGATCGAGCCGGGCATCGCCATTGCCGCCTGCGGGCGGGTCACAGCCACCGATATCGCTGCGTTCCGAGCGCAGCTCGACGAGGAAGGGCGCTTCATCGCCGAGCGCGGCCCAACCGCCCGGCGCTCCGAAATCAAGGCGTCGGGCGATTTCCATCTGCTGCTCGCCTCCGTCGCCGGCAATGCCATCCTGCAGCGCTTCATGGAGGAGCTGGTGGCGCGTTCGTCGCTGGTGATCGCCCTTTACGGACGATCCGGCGTGTCGGCCTGCGGACACAGTGAGCACACGGAAATGGTCGGCGCGCTGGAAAGCGGCGATTGCGGGTTGGTGAGCCGGCTGATGCTGCACCATATCGACCACATCGAGGCGGATCTCGACCTGCGGGTCAGGGCCGGCCCTGCGCTCCGCGAAGCGCTGAATTTCTGATGGCTAGTTTTCGTCGTCCGCGGGAGCGGGCGCTGCCTGTCCGACGGCCTTGCGGCGCAGCATCTTGGTCAGCTTCCAGACCGTCGGGTTGTTCTTGATGAAGGTTTTCGCCCGTGCGCCCTGCCGCAGTGCCGACGCCAGGGCGCGTCCCTTCAGCGTCAGGGGCGCCAGCACCTCGAAATGCCTGGTCTCGATATCGCACCAGAGCCGCTTGTAGGGCTCGTCGCCGACCGAGAAATCATAGACATCGAAGCCTGTTTGGCAGGCTTCCTCGATGATGTCGAAGAAAAGGAAATCGCCGGGGCTGGTGTGGCCGAGATCGTCCTCGGCGATGGCGCCGAATTCGCAGATCAGGCGTTTGCCCGAGCGGCTCGAGCCGGTGATTGCGCGCAGCTTGCCGGCCACTTCGAGCCCATGCAGCACAAAGGCCGGTTTCTCCTCGGCCAGCGCGCCGGCGAAGAGGGCACGGAAGAAAGCCCGCACCTCCGGCTCGCCGAAGACATTGGCGATGCCCATCTTGGCGAAGCGGAACTCCTTCATCTCGAAGAAAGCGTCGAGCAGCCGGTTCACGTCTTCCGGTGTCTGCGCCTCGATGCGGCGATGACTGCCGACCGCCTCGAACTTGCGTGTCTGCGAACGGTGCTTCTTGCGCTTGCGCTTGCCGCCCACACGCGACAGCAGCACATCGAAACCACCGTCGAGATTGACGGCGAGCGACAGGTTTGGGCTCGGAAAGTTGGAGAACGCCGCCAGCGGATTGGCAACGCCATCGAGGTCGGGGAGCAGCCTTTCCAAGGCAACGAGATCGATGTCGGGGCGCGCCTTGCCGATCGCCGTCACCAGCCTCCGGATCCCCCCGGCATCGGCCTTTGCCAGCCATGCCGGATCGGCGGCGGCGAAATTGCCGTTGGCATGGCGCCCGCCCATGAAGCGGGCGACGCGGAATGGACCAGTTCGCGTGATTTCCAGTGCCAGTGCAAAGACCGGCCTGTCCTCGATTGTCAGCGTGGCGACGACCGCATCGGGATTGGCCTGCGCCGTCCAGGCATGAACCCAGGCCGCGCTTTGCGCCGGCGCAAACAGCGCCGAACGGCAGAATTCGCCGTAAGAGGCGAGCGCGGCAGCATCTGCGATCGACACCGACAGACTGGTCTGGTCGGCAGCCGGCGCACGCGCAGACGCCTTGCTTGCGGCGAGCCGATTGCCGTCAAATGACGCGGTGGCGTCAACCATACCTCAATCCTTAAGGCGTATTCGTCGCGATCAGGAGTTCGCGTCGGCGCGTTCCGTGCTTGGATCGAGCCTAGGCGCAAAAGGTGAATGAATGATCGACGGTGGTGAGGCAGTTCGGAAACTGGCGCTTAATATCGCCCGCTTTACCGGCCTTGCACCGCTGGCCAAGCCGTTCGTCGGCGGCATTGGCGCAATCCTCATGTTGCATCGGGTCACCGCCACGCCGGAGAAGCCGGACGGCGTCAACCGCCACCTCAACATCGCCCCGCGATTCCTCGACGCTCTCGTCGCCGACATGAAGGCGAGGGGCTATGCCTTCGTCACCCTCGACGAGGCGATCGAGCGCATCAAGGCCGGCGGCAAGGACGGCCAGTTCGCCACCATCACCGCCGACGACGCCTATCGCGACAACATGACCGAAGCGCTGCCAGTGCTGGAAAAGCACGACGCGCCGATCACCATCTATGTCGCGCCGGGTCTGATCGACGGCAGCGCCGATTTATGGTGGGACGTGGTCGAGGATATCGTCAACGCGCGGGAGCGTTTGACGCTGGCGACGCCGAAGGGGCCGGTGACCATAGACTGCTCGACCCACAGCAAGAAACTCCACGCCAATGCGCGTCTGCATGCCTATCTGACGCTCGAGGTGCGCGAGGAGGATCAGCGCGCCGTGCTGCGCGATCTGGCGCGCTCGAACGGCATCGACCTCGATGGCTTGCGCCCAAGCACGCTAATGACCTGGGACGATATCCGCGCCGTGGCCGGGCACAGGCTGGTGACGATCGGCGCGCATACGGTCAACCACCGCAATCTGAAGCGGCTCGACGAAGCCGATGCGCGCCATGAAATCGTCGACGTCAGGCGCCAGCTGCAGGCGCAGCTCGGCGAAGACCCCCGTCATCTCGCTTACCCCTATGGTTACGCCAGCGCTGTCGGCTGCCGCGAAGTGGGCTTTGCCCGCGACGCCGGCTACGCCTCGGCGGTGACCACGCGCCACGGCGTGCTGCACGCCGAGCATGCCGGCTTCCTGCACGCGCTGCCGCGCATTTCGATCAACGGCCGCTACCAGAGTGTCGCCCATATCCGCACCATGTTGTCGGGCGTGACGACCCCGCTGGCCAATGCCGGCAAAATGGTCGTCACCATCTAACCTGGGTCGGGCGCTTCAGCCTTTCGGCGGCGGCTCCAGGATCAGCCATTTGATGATGCCCATCGCAGGCAGCACCCAGAACAGGCCGCTGAACAGGAAGAACAGGAAATGCACCAGCGGGCTGGATTGCGACAGCTGCGCGACCGCTATGATCGACGCGACCAGCGCATAGATGATGACCAGCGCCACCAGTAGGAAGGTTCCGATCAGCTTTTTCAGGCGGATGGGCATGAGCGTTCTCGTTGATCGCCTCCGCTTAGGCCCAACCGGGCGCGCGTGCAACCCGTGACTTGCGGCGCGACGGCGTGCCGCGCCGTCCGGTCTTGTCAGCCGGGTTGCGATGGTTCACCAATCCGCCACGTCAACCTGCCGGGACCAACCCATGGCCGCCATATCAGCCGCCGCGCCTTACATTGACCGCGATCGCGATCTGCAAAACCGGGCTCTGCTGCGCGGCTGGCTTTATGTCGTGCTTCTGGTGCTGTTTGCGCTGGTGCTGGTCGGCGGCGCCACCAGGCTCACCAATTCCGGCCTGTCGATCACCGAGTGGAAGCCGATCCACGGCGTGATACCGCCGCTCAACGACGCCGAGTGGCAGGAGGAGTTCCAGCTCTACCAGAAGATTCCGCAATATGCCGAGCTCAACAAGGGCATGAGCCTGGACGCCTTCAAATCGATCTTCTGGTGGGAGTGGGCGCACCGTATCCTGGCGCGCAGTGTCGGCCTGGTCTTCGGCCTGCCGCTGCTGGTCTTGTGGGCGACGCGCCGCATCGAGCGCGGCCTTGGGCCAAAGCTGGTCGGTATTCTGCTGCTTGGTGGCCTGCAAGGCGCCATCGGCTGGTGGATGGTGGCCTCCGGCCTGATCGACCGGGTCTCCGTCAGCCAGTACCGGCTGGCCACGCATTTGACGCTTGCCGCCCTGATCTTCACCGCCACCATGGTGGTCGCGCGCGGGCTGGCGCCGCATTCGGAGCCTGCCGCCGACCGGCCGACACAAAGGCTGGCCGGCTTCATCGTGCTGCTGGTGCTGGTCCAGATCTATCTCGGCGGCCTGGTCGCAGGGCTCGACGCCGGCCTGAGCTACAACACCTGGCCGCTGATGGACGGCAAGGTGATCCCGTCAGATTTGCTTCTGCTCGAGCCGGCCTGGCGCAATTTCTTCGAGAACCCGAAGACGGTGCAGTTCGTCCACCGGCTCGGCGCCTATACGGTCTTTGCCATCGCGCTCTGGCATATGATAGCGACGCGCCGGCGGCTGCCGGGCACGACACACGCACGCCGCGCAACGCTGCTGTTTCTGCTGGTGCTGGTGCAGGCCTCGATCGGCATCGGCACGCTGCTGATGCAGGTGCCGCTGCACATGGCGCTGACCCATCAGGCCTTCGCGCTTGTCCTGCTGGGATTTGCCGCCGCCCACTGGCGCGGCAACAAGGGCGCCTATCCACTGCCAACGCGGCCGCCCATGAACGCAGGTACATCGTCTACGGTGTCTTGGCCGTCGCAATAATCTATTTCGCGAACGAACTGCCTCGCTACGTCTAACGCGCGAGGCTGCGCCGGTCAGAAGCTGAGCCGCACCTTTCGGATCACTCCCGCAACCGACAGCTCGCGGTTCTCGTCGACCGCATTCTCGTCCTCATGATGCCATGCGGCCGACAGGCAGCCATAGGCGATGGCATGGTCGAGAATGGCAGCCGGCGTCTGGCCGAGTGTCCTGGCGAAGATCTCGGCCATATGCGCGATGCGCTCGGGATCGAGGCAGAGGTCGTCGCGCCCCAGTGGGTTGTAGAACAGATTGGCGGAGTCGAAGCCGGGATCGCCGAGCACGCCCTTCGGGTCGATCGCCAGCCAGCCGCGCGCACCGTGCAAAATGTTGTCGTGATGCAGATCGCCATGCAGCGGCTTGACCGCATGCGGGGCATCGAGCAGCCGGTCCGCGATTTCGGCGGCCTCGACATAGAGGCTGTGCTCTCCGGCGTCGCGATCGCTCCGGCCTTTTTGAACAGGCTGGCAAACCGTGTCCGCAGCGGCTGCAGGTCCGGCGGGGCAGGGTGTCTTGAGGGCGAGAACAGTCTCCCCATCAACTCGGCCGCGATTGCGGTCGCGGCGTTGTCGCCTTCTTTGGCCAGAACTTCGGAAAGCAGGGTGTCGCCGGCATATTCCAGCAGCATGCGGTGGCCGTCCCGGCCAAGCAGCCGCACCGCGCCTTCGCCGCGCCGCCATGCGAGATAGTGCTCGCCGCGCAACTCGTCGTCGACATCGTCGAATGATTTGAGCGCCTTGACGATGGCCGGCGAGCCGTCCTCACGCCGCACCTTCCAGATGCGGCTCGAAAACGTCTCGGCAATGAGCTCGGGCGCGCTGATCTTCCAGCGCTTTGGAAATGCAGGCGCGTCCATTCAGAGCGTGATGCCGAAAAGTGTTAAGCGGTTTTCGGGCAACATGCTCTCTCCAACTGAATTAAAGGCCGAGCATCAGATCCATGTTCTGAACGGCAGCACCCGAGGCGCCCTTTCCGAGATTGTCATAGACCGCAATCAGCAGCGCCTGCGCCCTGTCGTCATTGGCAAAGACATAGACCTTCATGCGGTTGGTGCCGTTATAGACCTCGGGATTGATCTCGGGCAGGCGCTCCACGTGCTCGTAAGGAGCTACCTCGACCACGCCGCCCTTGATGGCGGCAAAATGGTCGGCGATTGCCGCGTGCAGTTCGGCGCCGGCCGGCACATGGTCGAGCCCGCCGAGCTGCAGCGGCACCACTGTGATCATGCCTTGGGCGAAATTGCCGACCGCCGGCTGCATGATCGGATCGTGCGACAGCTTCGCATAGGTGCGCAGCTCCGGCACATGCTTGTGCTGCAGGGTCAGCCCATAGACCTGGAATTCAGAGGCATCCTCGCCCTTGGCGACATAGTCCTCGATCATCGGCCGGCCGCCGCCCGAATAGCCCGAAATGCCATTGACGGTGATCGGGAAATCCGGCGGCAGCAGGCCTGCGGCGACCAGCGGCCGCAGCGTCGCGATCGGCCCTTGCGGCCAGCAGCCGGGATTGGCGACGCGTTTCGCATTGGCGATGATCCTGGCCTGATCCTTGTCCAGCTCGGCAAAACCGTATTCCCAGCCCTCGGCGACGCGATGCGCCGTGGAGGCGTCGATCACCTTGGTGGTGTCGTTGGCAATCAGCGACACGCTTTCCTTGGCAGCCGCATCCGGCAGGCACAGGATGGCGACATCGGCGGCATTGAGGAACTCGGCGCGCGCCGCCGTTTCCTTGCGGCGCTCGGCCGGGATCGAGATGATCTCGAGGTCGCCGCGCTCGGCCAGCAGCGCCCGGATCTGCAGGCCGGTGGTGCCGTGTTCGCCATCGATGAAGATTTTCGGTTTCATGTGCCCGTCAATTCCCTGCTAATTCAGGCCTATATGCCCTGGCCATGGTTTGCCGCGCCATGGTTGCCGCTGTTCAGCTCTTCCGCCCGCGCTTTTCGCTCGGCCACCAGGCCGAGATAGTGCATGGCCACCATCGAGCCGGCGATCGCCGTTATATCGGCGTGATCATAGGCCGGCGCAACCTCGACGACGTCGGCGCCGACAATATCGACCTGGCCGAGCTGGCGCAGCGTCGACAGGATTTTCGCCGAGGACGGTCCGCCGGCAACCGGCGTGCCGGTGCCGGGCGCAAAGGCCGGGTCGAGGCAGTCGATGTCGAAGGTGAGATAGGTCTTCCTGCCGCCGGTGCGGTCGACGATCGCATAGGCGATGTCGGAAGCCCGCATCTCCTCGATCTCGTGACCGTAAAGGATCTTGATGCCGAACGTATCGGGGGCATGCGTGCGGATGCCGATCTGGATCGAGCGGTCGGGGTCGATGATGCCTTCATTGACGGCGCGGCCGACGAACGAACCATGGTCGATGCGCTTGCCATCGTCAGGCCAGGTGTCCTGGTGCGCATCGAACTGCACCAGCGCCAGCGGCCCGTGGATGGCGGCATGTGCCTTGAGCAGCGGCCAGGTGACGAAATGATCGCCGCCGAGCGACAACAGGAAGGCACCCGATTTCAGGATCTTCGCCGCCTCGCGCTCGATCGTGCCTGGTGTCTTCTGGTGATTGCCCGAATCGAGCAGGCAATCGCCATAGTCGATGACGGCGAGATGCTCGAACAGGTCGCGCGAGAACGGATATTGCGGGTCGTTGTCGAGGATCGCCGAGGCGCGGCGGATCGCCTGCGGCCCAAAGCGCGCGCCCGGCCGGTTGGTGACGGCGGCATCGAACGGAATGCCCCACACGACGGCGTCCGCGCCCTTTGCATCCTTGGTGTATTTGCGCCGCATGAACGACAGCGCGCCGGCATAGGTCGGCTCGAAGGAAGGCCCCGTCTTGGAGCGGGCGGTGAACGCGTTGTCGATGGTCTGGTTCGCCATTACGGGTCCTTCTTTGTTCATCGGGCTGCCACAACTACAGAACCGGCACGCAAGATGCCAGTCACAGCTTGGCGAAGGACTTGTATAGCCAAGGCGCAAGGCCCGGCGGCTTCCTCTCCGGCGGCTGCGGCGATGAACTGGCGGTGCAGGCCGGCATTTTCGGCCGAGATCACGGTTTCTGGGCCGAACGCGGCGCCACCATCATCCAGACCGACGAACCGAAGGCTGCGATTGGCTGGCTGGGGGCCAATGGGTTTCGGGTGCCCTATGTGGATGAGGCGAAGCCGGCCGAGCCGCGAATACGGCGAGTATCAATTAGAAATCGTACGTCGGCGCCATCACCCCACCCGGCGCTGCGCGCCGACCTCCCCATCGAGGGGAGGTAGGGCGTTGGCGCTTTAGATTCCGACAGTCGTAGCGATTGCGAGGCATGCAAGGCTGCCGCGACCTCCTACCTCCCCTCGATGGGGAGGTCGCGCCGAAGGCGCGGGTGGGGTGACAGCGCCGCCCGCAAAATCTTCACGCCGCTTTCGCCACCCCATCCAATTCCCTCAGCACATCAGCCGACAGCTCCAGCTCCGCCGCCGCCAGGTTCTCTCTCAAATGCCCGATCGACGACGTCCCCGGGATCAGCAGGATGTTCGGCGAGCGGCGCAGCAGCCAGGCGAGCGCAACCTGCAAGGGTGTGGCGCCGAGCCGCGCGGCCACATCCGACAAGGTCGACGACTGCAGCGGGCTGAAACCGCCGAGCGGGAAGAACGGCGTGTAGGCGATACCGGCGCGCGCCAGTTCATCGATCAACCCGTCGTCGTCGCGATGCGCCAGATTGTACTGGTTCTGCACGCAGACGATCTCGGCGATCCCACGGCCTTCCTCGACCTGCGCTGGGGTGACGTTGCTCAGGCCGATATGGCGCACCAGGCCCTTGCGCTGCAGTTCGGCAAGCGCGGTCAACTGCGCCTCGATCGAGCCCTCGGCCGGACCCATCACCCCGAACATGATGCGCAGATTGACGACATCCAGCACCTCAAGGCCGAGATTCCTGAGATTGTCGTGCACGGCCTGCTCTAGTTCCTTGGCGGAATAGGCAGGCAGCCAGGAGCCGTCGCTGCCGCGCCGCGCCCCGATCTTGGTGACGATGACGAGGTCTTGCGGATAGGGCGCCAGCGCTTCGCGGATCAGCTGGTTGGTGACATGCGGGCCATAATAGTCGCTGGTGTCGATGTGGTTGACCCCGGACGCCACCGCTTCGCGCAGCACAGCAATGGCCGCGTCCCGATCTTTCGGCGGACCGAAAACGTGCGGGCCGGCAAGTTGCATGGCGCCGTAGCCGAGCCGTTTCACGGTGTGGCTGCCGAGGGTGAATGTGCCGGATTTTTGGATGGTGGACATGGTCGATCTCCTTTGAGGAGGCGAAGATAGACGCTGCTCAACCTTGGGATAATAAGGTACAATCCGTACAGCTTGTGCGGAATGGCGAACAATGATGGATCTTGGCGATCTGAATGCTTTCGTGACGGTGGCGCGTGCCGGCGGTTTTCGCGAAGGGGCTCGCGCCGGCGGCGGCAGCGCGTCGGGCCTGAGCGAAGCGGTGCGCCGCCTGGAGACGCAGCTCGGCGTCAGGCTGTTCAACCGCACCACACGCAGCGTTGTTCCAACCGACGCAGGCCTCAGCCTCTTGGGAAGGCTTGGCCCGGCGCTGTCGGAGGTGGAGGCGGCCCTCGACGTGGTCAATGGCTTTCGCGACAGGCCGGCCGGTTCGCTGCGCCTCAACGTCCCGGTCAGCGCCGCGCGGCTGATATTGCCCGACATCGTTCCGGGCTTCCTCGCCGCCTATCCCGGCATTCGGCTGGAGGTCATCGCCGATGAGAACTTCGTCGACGTGTTGGCGGCCGGCTGCGACGCCGGCATCCGCTATGACGAGCGACTGGAGCAGGACATGATCGCGGTGCCGATCGGACCGCGCGTCCAGCGCTTCGCCACTGGCGCCAGCCCCGCCTATCTCGAGCGCCATGGGCGGCCGCAGCACCCGAGCGACCTGCTTGGCCATGCTTGTCTGCGCGGTCGTTTTGCCAGCGGTGCGATGCTGCCGTGGGAATTCGAGCGCGACGGCGAGGTGGTGCGGGTCGACACGACGGGGCCGTTGATCGTGCGGATCGGCGGGGCGAGCGATCTTGCCGTCCATGCGGCCATTGCCGGCAGCGGCATCGTCGCTCTCTTCGAGGGCTGGCTTCGCCCCCACTTCGAAAGCGGCGCCCTGGAGCCCGTGCTCGAACCGTGGTGGCAGAGCTTTCCCGGGCCATTTCTGTACTATCCCGGACGGCGTCTGGTTCCGGCGCCGCTACGGGCGTTTATCGATTACATCAAGGCCGGCAAGTTCTGAGACTTGAACCGAGGCCGGCGCCATCACCCCCCCCGCCGCTTCGCGCCGACCTCCCCATCGAGGGGAGGTAGGGTGCCGCGCTCGTATGGTCGGGTTTTGGTGTCAGCCGAACCCTCGTGATTGTTCAGGGCGGCAAAACTGCCGTGACCCCTACCTCCCCTCGATGGCATAGGCGCTAAGATAGCTTTGGCATGGACTGAAACTTGCGCTTTCGTGGTGGCTCACGCCAGCGATATCGCAAGGCATGGAG
>NZ_JAMYPU010000030.1:0-67156 GCF_040320535.1 Mesorhizobium sp. M0676 | reverse complement strand
ATCTCCCCCGCAAGGGGGGAGATTGGCTGTCGCTCCGGCCTTCGCCAATCTTACAACGGTGTCTCGCGCCACCCTCACCGCTTCACCTCCCACGTCGTCACGCGTTCGTTGGTAACAGGATCCTTGCCGTCTTTCAGCTGCACGCCTTGCTCCAGAAGCTCGTCGCGGATGCGGTCAGCTTCGGCCCAGTTTTTGGCGGCGATGAACTCCAGGCGCTGCGCGATCGACTTGGCAACGCTGTCCTCATCCACGGCGGCCGCGCCGATATCGAAGCCGAGGAACAACAGCGATGCCTTCAGCGATGCGGCCGCTTCGTTGCCCTCCGCGGCCTCACCGGCAAGCTGCGTGAGTTGCTGGAAGGCGGCGTAGGTGGCGAGGTCGTCCGACAGTGCCGCCACAATCTCCGCCGGGACTTGCCCTGCCGACGGCGCCAGGTCAGCCGCGCGTTTCCATTTGCGCAGCGTGTTCTCGGCTTCCTCCAGCTTGCGCACGGAGAAATCGATCGGCTCGCGGTAATGCGTCATCAGCATCGCCAGACGCAGCACCTCGCCCGGCCATTTGCGGCCGCCGAAGGTCTCGGTCTCCAGCAGTTCGGCGATCGCGTAGAAATTGCCGACGCTCTTCGACATTTTCTGGCCCTCGACCTGCAGGAAGCCGTTGTGCATCCAGACATTGGCCATGACGTCGGTGCCGTGCGCGCAACGCGACTGGGCGATCTCGTTCTCATGGTGCGGGAAGATCAAATCGAGGCCGCCGCCATGGATGTCGAAGACATCGCCGAGATAGGCGGCCGACATGGCCGAGCATTCGATGTGCCAGCCCGGCCGGCCCCTGCCCCATGGGCTGTCCCAGCCGGGCTCTTCCGGTGACGACAATTTCCACAGCACGAAATCGCCCGGGTTCTTCTTGTGAGCGTCGACGGCAATTCGCGCACCGGCCTGCTGTTCGTCGAGATTGCGCTTCGACAGCTCGCCATAATCCGGCATCGAGGCGGTGTCGAACAGCACTTCGCCGGCGGCGACATAGGCGTGGCCGCGTTCGATCAAACGTTCGATGAGGGTGATCATGTCAACCTTGCCGTCGGCGCGGCGCGCGACGAACTCGGTGGCGCGTGGCTCGACCGTCGGCGGCAAGCAGCCGAGTGCGGCGACATCCTTGTGGTACTGGTCGGCGGTTTTTTCGGTGACGCGGCGGATCGCCTCGTTGAGCGTCAGGCTTCCCGACGCGATCTCGGCGCCGAAATCGCGCAGCGCGCGGGCGTTTATCTTGTCGTCGACATCCGTGATGTTGCGCACATACGTGACACCAGCCTCGCCGTAGAGGTGACGCAGCAAACGGAACAGCACGTCGAAGACGATCGCCGGACGCGCATTGCCGATATGGGCAAAGTCGTAGACGGTTGGGCCGCAGACATACATGCGCACATTCGACGGGTCGATCGGGACGAACACGTCCTTCGTCCGCGTTAGCGTGTTGTAGAGGCTGAGACCCTTCGATGCGTCAGACATGCGTGCCCTTCCGGCCCGTTAAGTTCTGGAGAGAGCCTTACCTGTGCCAAGGCACAAATCGGGCTCCAGCCTGCTGGCCGGGGCGTTTGTCCACTCTGGGGAAAGATGAGGCGAAAACGTCCGGACCAGCGCGAAGCTAGCCAATAATGCAAATGCCACAAATGGCGAAAAACGTTTTCATCGGCGGCTTTATCGCCTTGGCCGGTGTTGCCGTCAAGTCGCAACTTCCGGCAAAAGCGTCGCTGGATCATAGGTCAGGAGCCGCTGAAACATTTTATTAAACATGTCGGCACAGTCATGAAACATTCGCCGGCTAGTCCACCATAGGTCACGATTCGGTCAGATTCGGCCGGCAAACGCAGACACGGAAATGTTACCAGGGAAGAGATCGATGTCACGAACCAAGCAGGAATCGAGCCGCGCCAAGCAACCGGCGCTCGCCAACCACTACCGTGCGATCGGCCCGGCCGCGATCGTCGCCGCCCTTCTCCATACCGCGAAGAATAAAAAGCCGGCGCCGAAAATCACTTCGCCCCGCGCTGCCTGAACAGGCATCGTGCCGGCCGCCGACAAGGCGTGCGCCGGAACGGAAGGCTGAGGCGCCCATAGCGCGCCTGAAAACAACAGCTCTTCCTATTGAGCAGGTTCTTCCCGAAGACCGGACCTGGCTTCTTGGGAGCGCGCTCTAAAACAGCGTCATCTGACTGTCGTCCGCGCCGGGCTTCTGGCGCCTGACCTTGTCGGGCTCGACGATGCCCATGTCCTGTATCTCCGGCCCGGTGTTGGCGACCTTGTTGACGAGGTCGGAGACCGGAATTGCCTCGAAGAAATCGGGCAGCGCGGGTTTGAGCAGGTCGGCCACATCGCGCGGTTCGAGCGTGCGGCAGTCCAGCCAGCGGGCAAAATCTTCAGGCGCGATCACCACCGGCATCCGGTCATGGATATGGGCGATGCCGGCATTGGCGTTGATGGTAAGAATGGCGCCGGTGTCCATTTCCGAACCGCCCGGCTCGGCATAGGTTTCAATCAGCCCGGCAAAGGCGATCAACCCGCCATGCCTCGGCCGTATCCAGTAGGGCTGGCCCTTCTTGCCGCTGCCGGATTGCTGCCACTCATAGAAGCCGGAGGCCGGCACCAAGGCACGGCGATGGCGCATGGCGGCTTTGAACGAGGCTTTTTCAATAGCGCCTTCCGAACGCGCGTTGATGAGCAGCGGAAATTCCCTGGTGTCCTTGACCCAGGTTGGGATCAGCCCCCAGCGTACCAGCATCGCCTGGCGATCCGGGAAATTCGAGCCCGGCATGCGCGGCGGCCCCGACAGCGCCATTAGCACCGGCTGCGTCGGCGCGATGTTGTAGCGGGCCGGAAAATCGTCCAGCTCCGCCAGGCCGAGCAAGGCGGCGGTCTGGTCCGGCGTGGCCGTCAGGGCAAAGCGTCCGCACATTGGCAAGCTCGATGAATTGATCCGATCGCGAACGTGGCGATGGAACCGGCGCTGCGCAACCGCTAAAGCTGCTCGCTGCCAGCCGGTCCACAGGGTGGGCCTCACATAAGCGAATCGATATCGATGAACGAGCAGCGCAAGACACTTCCCGCAGTCTCGGTCGCCGTCGTGCGCGGCAGGACGGTGCTGCTGGTCAAACGGGCGCGGCCGCCGTCGCAGGGGCTTTATGCCTTTCCCGGCGGCAAGGTCGAGCCCGGCGAGACGCTGCAAGAAGCAGCAGTGCGCGAATTGCTGGAGGAAACCGGGCTGCGGGCGCAGGACTATTGTCCGCTTCGCGACATCCACATCGACGGCAGCGGCGAGAATCACCCGGTCGACTATCTGCTGACCGTGTTCGGCGCCGTTTATGCCGGCGGCGAAGCGACGGCCAGCGACGATGCCGAGACCGCCGCCTTCTATAGTCTTGATGAAATGGCGACGCTGCCGCTCGCGGGTGACGTCATGGAGGTGGCTGAAGAGCTTTTGGCCTGAAGCAGGCCCATATCTGCCGCTCCGAGAATCGCCTTGCAGGCGACAAAATGTTTCGTCAGATAGACTTATGACCCGCACCTCGCTGTTCCTTGCCGCATGCATCGCCACCGCCACGGCTTTTGCCGTGCAGCCGGGGCTGGCCGCCGAGTCGCCGTTCGAGCCCGGGCTGATGCGACTGGCCGAGGTGCTGGGGTCGCTGCATTTCCTGCGCAATCTGTGCGGCGAAAAGGGCGACCAGTGGCGCACCGAGATGGAAAAGCTGATCGATTCGGAAAATCCCGATCCGGAGCGGCGTGCCCGCTTCATCGCCAGCTTCAACCGCGGTTACCGTTCCTTCGGCGGCACCTACACCCAATGCACGCCGTCAGCGACCGAAGCCATCAGCCGCTACATGAAGGAAGGCGAGACGCTGTCGCGCGACATCGCCTCGCGTTACGGCAACTGACGAGCGCCAGACGGCGTTTAGCCAACGCCTTTTCGAGCACCCGCCTTGTATCCACGGCACGTTGATGCAATCTTGGTGTTGCACTTGCGCAACAGTATTAACGAAACGTTAGCGCGCGAATGCGGAATTAACTCAAACTGAAGGTTTTCATCCCGCTCACCGGTCTAATCGGCTAAGTTTGAATCGGACCGAACGCAGGCGACAAGTTTGTAAAGACGATCAAAGAAATGTCGTATTTACAGATACTTACTTAGCCTGCGTGAGATAGGGGCAGCCCAAGCCGGATCCGACCCGTCGGACCGCCGCTTGAAAAGGTGGACATCGCAAATGGAACATGGCGTCAACGACATCGACGCGCTTGTCAGGGAAGAAAAGCGCCTGACCGCGGTGGAAAGCCATAGCGAGGCCTGGGCGGAAGGTCTGTCGGCCGGCATAGAACCTGAAATCATCGCCGAGGCAGCGCTTGAAACCGCGTTCGGCGAGATGCTGCGAGCCAATGGCGAGACCTCGGCCCTTGCCCTGCTCGACCGCATGCGTGAAAAGGTGATCGCCGGCGCCTTCGAGCCGGAGCGGTTTCGGCACTAGGCGGCGCGCGTCTCAGAGGGTGCATCGCCAGCTTACCGGTTCTTTGACGACGGCGCGCCGTTTGGGCATCATGCCTGAAGAGCCTAGGCCCAAGGAGAGGCAAGCGGTGAATTTTTCGATGTCAGGCCGGCCTCGCGGCGTGGTCCTCAGCATCTGGCTTGCCGCTTCCTGCGCCGCGGTTCCGCTGGCGCTTGTCCTGACCAGCAACCCTGCCTATGCGCTGAGCGAGATCAAGCGCGAGGAGCTTCCAGTTCCTGCCGGGCCACCAGCCAATGGTGAGACGGCGCCGTCTGAAAATTCAGTTCCAATGCCCGATCTGCCCGGCACAGCGCCACCGGCGGCCAGCCAGCCGAAATCGCCCACGGAGCCCGGACAAAGCCAACCGGAGGCCCCCGCCAACGATGGCGGCGTGGCCAACCCGCGTGCCGATCCAGAAGCGCCGGTGCCCGAAGTCGTCTACGACCTTTCCAAATTGCCGGAGCCCGTCAGGCGCATGCGCGATCTGATGGTCGAGGCCTGCGTCAGCGGCGACATCGAGAAGCTGCGGCCGCTGATCGGCAAGGGCGACACCATGACCCAATTGTCGCTGGGCGAAATCGAGGGCGACCCGATCGCGTTCCTGAAAGGGCTATCGGGCGACAAGGAAGGTCAGGAAATCCTCGCTATCCTGGAAGAGGTGCTCAATGCCGGCTATGTCCATGTAGACGTCGGCACACCGCAGGAACTCTATGTCTGGCCGTATTTCTTCGCCCTGCCGCTGGACAAGCTCAACGCCAGGCAGCGGGTCGAACTGTTCAAGATCGTCACCGCCGGCGACTATGACGACATGAAGCAGTTCGGCGCCTACATCTTCTACCGCGTCGGCATCACGCCGGCCGGGCAGTGGACATTCTTCGTCGCCGGGGATTGAACGGCGATTCCCCTGGGATGGCTACTGGCTAGGGCTAGAAAGCTCGAGGCCTGTGTCAGGCCATATGCGGATACCTTCATTTCGAAGGGCCGAAATCGCTTCGACCGCCGCGTTGGGATCCATTTGCAGCACCTCGGCGGCATGCCGCAATTCTTCCTTGTCCCGCAGCCTGTTTACCACCCAAGCCACCTTGCGCTCGATATCCACGCCATAGGCCGCCTTCGCCTTGCCAACAGCGTCGCTCGGGATTTCCTTATAGATGCCAACCAGCACTCCAAGATCGATGGCATCGCGATATGCAATTGCACGGTCCTGACATCGATCCGCGTTCGCCAGCAACTTCTCGGCAAACATATCCGCCGGGACCAGGGCGGATACATTCAGATCGTCGTCGAAATGGCCTCGCAGTTTTATGCGGCCTTCGCGGATGACTTCAAACTTGATCGTTTGGCCTTTCAACCGCACGATCGTCCGCAAGCCATATTGATCGATCTGGAAGTCCCGAACAGCCTCGACCGGCTCAGGAAAGAATGCTCTGACGCCACGTTCGGCTGCGGAGGTCCGCAATTCGCGATAGCCATCACTGTCGGCACACAGGAAGTCCACATCCAGTGAGCGGCGATATTCCCCGAATTTCATAACGATCGCAGTGCCACCGCCGAACCAGCACTGGTTTGCGGTCAGGAAATGGCGATCCATCAATCCGAGTGCTTCGGCAATGATCTGGTGCTCGGGCCTCTTGAATTCCATCATGACGCTCGCGGTGTGTCCTGTTGATATTCCGGCTGCGAGGAACGATCAGGTGAGGGAAATCAGCCGGCGGTCAAGAGCACGCCGTGACCGAATTTGTCTGCCAAACTTTGAATAAGCATCTTCTCACGCACAGTAAGACGCTTTTGATCGACAAACCGCCAATTACGCTCATACAGCGCAAATGCCTCTTCGGCCGGAATCGGGCGTGCCGCATCGCGGTTCCAGGCGAGCGCCTGGAGCTCCGGAAACTCCGCAGGGACAATCATGGGCGCGATATCTGCGTTCATAATGCCCTTAACGTAGTGGATAGCGCTTAAAAAATCCAACGCAGCAAGAAACCGCTAAGCCGGCAGCGCCTCGGAAAACTCTACCGGCCTGCCCTGCCCGGGCGTGACGATCTCGCCTTCCCACATCACGCGACGGCCGCGCACGATGGTGCCGATCGGCCAGCCGGTGACTTCCTTGCCGTCATAGGGCGTCCAGCCGGCCCTGGAGCCGGCTTGCGCATTGGTGATGGTCTCGCGCCGCTGGAGGTCGACAATGGTGAAATCGGCATCGTAGCCGGCGGCGATGCGGCCTTTCCTGGCCATGCCGAAGATGCGCTGCGGGCCGTGGCTGGAGAGGTCGACGAAGCGCTGCAGGGTCAGCAGGCCTGAATTGACATGGTCGAGCATGATCGGCACCAGCGTCTGCACCCCGGTCATGCCAGACGGCGAGGCCGGATAGGGCTTTGCCTTCTCGGCCGGCGTGTGCGGGGCGTGATCGGAGCCGAGCACGTCAATGATGCCTTGCGCAATGCCGTGCCAGACGCCGTCGCGATGGCGGGCCGCGCGAACCGGGGGATTCATCTGGATCAGCGTGCCCAGCCGCGCATAGTCGTCGGCGGCGAGTGTCAAATGGTGCGGCGTCGCCTCGCAGGTGGCGACATCCTTGTGCTGTTGGAGGAAGATGATTTCCTCGGCAGTGGAGATATGCAGCACATGGATGCGGGCGCGGGTGTTTCGCGCGATGCGCACCAGCCGCTCGGTACAGCGAAGCGCCGCGATCTCGTCGCGCCAGACGGGATGCGATGACGGGTCGCCCTCGACGCGCAGGCCCAGGCGCTCGCGCAGCCGGAACTCGTCCTCCGAGTGAAAGGCGGCACGGCGGCGGGTGTTGCGCAGGATCGATGCGACACCCTCGTCGTCCTCGACCAGCAGGTCGCCGGTGGACGAGCCCATGAACACCTTAATCCCGGCAGCACCCGGCAGCCGCTCGAGCTCACCGACATCATCGGCATTCTCGCGCGTGCCGCCAACCCAGAAGGCGAAGTCGCAATGCATCCGGCTGGTGGCGCGGCGCACCTTGTCGGCAAGCGCCGCCTCGCTGGTGGTCAGCGGATTGGTGTTGGGCATTTCGAAGACGGCGGTGACCCCGCCCAGCACAGCCGCGCGCGAGCCCGTCTCCAGATCTTCCTTGTGCTCCAGCCCCGGCTCGCGAAAATGCACCTGACTGTCGACGACGCCTGGCAGGACGTGCAGCCCGCGACAGTCGATCGCTTCGCCGGCCGAAGCTTGGCGAAGATCGCCCATTGCGACGATGCGACCACCCTTGACGCCGACATCGCCCGCGCCCTCGCCATCATGGTTGACCACCGTGCCGCCAGTCAGGATGAGGTCGTAGGTGGTGGCCATGGGCGTTCGGTCTCTTGCGGGGGGAGTATCGTCGGCTTACGTAAAGGCCGACCGTTTTGCAAGATCAGGTTCTTTGCCGCCCATGCCTTTTGCCCTGCTCAAAGACCGCGCTCTCATTTCTGTGTCAGGCCCGGAGGCCGAGCATTTTTTGCAGAACATCCTCACCACCGACCTCGACACGCTGGGCGCCGGTGCGGCAAAACCCGGTGCGCTGCTTTCGCCGCAAGGCAAGATCCTGTTTGATTTCCTGATCTCGCGTAGCGGCGAGGACGGATTCCGGCTGGATTGCCGTGCCGACGTCGCAGACGACTTCCTGCGCCGGCTGATGCTTTACAAGCTGCGCGCCAAGGCCGAGATCGCGAAGCAGGATCAAGTGCTTGTGACGGTTGCGTGGGGCGATGATTCAAGCGCCTCACCTTCTGATTCAACGACACTTGCCGATGCCCGCTTCCGCGATGTGGTTGTGAGCCGTTCCTATGGCGGCGCATCCGTAGGTGGCGATCCGGCTGCATGGCAGACGCTCCGCATCGCCAACGGCATTGCCGAAAGCGGTCCCGATTATCAGCTCGGCGATGCCTTCCCTCACGACGTGCTGCTCGACGAGACCGGCGGCGTCGGCTTCAAGAAAGGCTGCTATGTCGGCCAGGAAGTGGTCTCGCGCATGCAGCATCGCGGCACCGCCAGGCGGCGCGTGCTGATCGTTTCGGCCGACCATGCCTTGCCCGCGCCGGGCTCGGAGCTGACGGTTGCGGGGCGGCCGGTCGGCACGCTCGGTTCCAGCGCGGGCACGGCCGGACTCGCCATTGCCCGCATCGACCGGGTCAAGGCGGCGCTCGACGCTGGCCAGCCGGTACTGGCCGGTGATGTCACCGTCTCGCTCGCCATCCCGTCCTGGGCGAAGTTCAGCTTTCCCAGGGAAGCCATCGGCGCGGAGGACGCCTGATGGCTGCCGATCGCGTCGGAGCGCCACCGCGCGCGTGGCAGCGCATGCTGTCGGGGCGGCGGCTCGACCTGCTCGATCCCTCGCCGCTCGACATCGAAATCTCAGACATCGCCCACGGGCTTGCCCGCGTTGCCCGCTGGAACGGGCAGACCCGCGGCGATCACGCCTTTTCGGTCGCCCAGCATTCCCTGCTGGTCGAGGCGCTGTTCAGCGAGTTGCAGCCGGACGCCTCGGCCAACGCTCAGTTGGCAGCACTGCTGCATGACGCGCCGGAATATGTCATCGGCGACATGATCTCGCCGTTCAAATCGGTAATGGGCGGCTCCTACAAGGAGTGTGAGCTGCGTCTCCAGCGCGCCATCCATCAGCGCTTTTCGCTGCCGCCCGAACTCGGCGTCGGCTTGCGCAAGGAGATCAAGCGCGCCGACCAGATCGCCGCCTATTACGAGGCGACGCTGCTTGCCGGTTTCTCGACCGCAGAAGCAACCGAGTTCTTCGGCCGGCCGCGCGGGTTCAATGCCGACCGCTTCGACTTTAAGCCGCACTCGGTGACCTCGGCGCAAGCTGCCTTCCTCAAACGCTACGCAACGCTTGAAAAGCAACGCCAGGCAACGGTTGCCGTGCATTCGGCGCAGTGAACATACGCTAAATTAACCAGCGGTAACCACAGTACCGGGTTTCGATCACGGTCAGCAGGCACGCCTCATGTCCGTTGCGCACGTCAAGGGTGGTTCGCCCGTCCGCAGACGGGGAGCCGGAGGCGTCGCCGCGCCACGGCAGATCGCCGACGAACTGCGCCACCAGAACGAGCGCTTTTCCGCGGCCGTCGAGAATATGTCGCATGGGCTGTGCATGTTCGACGCCGACGAGCGGATGATCATCTGCAACGGCAACTATATCAGCATCTTCTCCCTCGACGCGAAGATCGTGCGGCCCGGCATCGCGTTCCTGGACATTCTAAAGCACAGCGTCGACATCGGTGTCGCCTCACAGAGCGCCGAAGACCTGTATGCCATCCGCAAGCCCTATATCGAGCGCGCGCAAGCCTCGACCTACGAGGAAATACTGTCGGACGGACGTATCGTTTCCATCACGCACCGGCCGCTGGCCTCAGGCGGCTGGGTGTCGATCTATGAGGACATTACGGAGCAAAGGCGGGCCGAGCAGGAACTGAAGGAGCAGCACCGCCGCTTCGATGCGGCGCTCGCCAACATGTCGCAAGGCCTGTTGATGTACGACGCCGAAGGCACGCTGATCGTGCGCAACCAGCGCTTCCTCGACCTCTACAAGGTCACGCCTGACGACTTCCCGCTCGGCATGAGCCAGCGCGCCCTGCTCGAACAGATGGTGCGACTGCGCATCTATCCGTCGATGGACATTGACGGCGAGATCGCCAACACCAGAGCCAGCCTGCAGGCCGGTGAGGAGCGTTCGACAGACCGCAGCCTTGCCGATGGCCGAACGCTGCTGGTTGCGCGCCGGCCGCTTGCCGGTGGCGGCTGGGTGGCGACCTTCGAAGACATCACCGAGCGCCGGCGCGCCGAAGAGCGCATGAGCCACCTTGCACATTACGACACGCTGACCGACCTGCCCAACCGCTCGATGTTTCGCGAACGGCTCGACCAGGCGATGGCCGGCGATACACCGCTGGCGATCTTCTCGCTCGACCTCGATCGTTTCAAGGCCGTCAACGACACCTGGGGACACCCTGCCGGCGACTGGCTGCTGAAATGCGTGGCTGAGCGGTTGCGGCACAGCCTGCGCAGCGACACCGATGTGGTCGCCCGCCTCGGTGGCGACGAGTTCGCCATCCTGCAGTTCAATCCCAAAGGCGCCACCGATGCGGAACAACTGGCAAAACGCATCGTCGCTGTCGTCAGCCAGCCGTTTCGCGACAAGGGCCGCGACATGCATGTCGGCATCAGCCTTGGCATCGCGCTGTATCCCGGTGACGGCAAGGACGCCGACACGCTTTTGAAGAACGCCGACATGGCGCTTTACAGCGGCAAGAGCGAAGGCCGCAACGTCTACCGCTTTTTCGAGCCCGGCATGGATGCCTTGGTGCGGGCGCGCCTGGCGCTCGAAACCGATCTCGAGACGGCACTGAAACGGCGGGAGTTCGTGCTGGAGTTCCAGCCGATCACCAACATCGCGTCGGGCAAGATCGTCGGCGCCGAAGCGTTGATGCGGTGGAATTCACCGACGTGCGGCCTGGTGGCGCCCGACGATTTCATCGCAGCCGCCGAAGACAGCGGGCTGATCGTTCCGCTGGGCGAATGGGCGCTGAAACAGGCCTGCAGCGTGGCCGCCGGCTGGCCGCCTGGAATGCGCATCGCCGTCAATGTCTCGGCAGTGCAGATCAGAAGCGCCGACTTTGCCCGCAGCGTGATTTCGGCGCTGGCCGTTTCCGGTGTGCCGGCCAGCCGGCTCGAACTGGAAATCACCGAGACCGTGCTGATGGATGAGAGCGAGACGGTGCTGAAGACGCTGAGGCAGCTGCGCGAACTCGGTATCCGCATCGCGCTCGACGATTTCGGCACCGGCTATTCGTCGCTCGGCTATCTCAGGCGTTTTCCCGTCGACAAGATCAAGATCGACCGCTCCTTCATCCACGATATCGACAACAAGGACACGGCGGCGATCGTGCGCACGATCATCGGGCTTGGTGCCGAACTTGGCATCACCGTCACCGCCGAAGGCGTCGAGACCGAAGCGCAGCTCGACATATTGCGCAAGGCTGGCTGCGTCGAGGCGCAGGGCTTTCTGATCGGCATGCCGTCAAAGGCCGCCGACATGGCTCGACTTCTCAAGACGAGGGCAGCGTCCCGGCGCGCCTGAACATCCCCGGCGTCATTCCATGCGCGGCGCGGAAGGTGCGCGAGAGATGGCTTTGGTCGGAGAAGCCGGCCGCAAAGGCGGCACCGGCGAGATCTGAACCTTGCCGGATCAGCAGATCGGCACGGCGCAGCCTGCGGTCACGGATGAAGGCAGCAGGGGTGAGACCCAGCACTTTCCTGAAATCGCGGATAACTTGAAAGCGCGTCACGCCTGCGGCTTCAGCGAGCCGCTGCAAATCGAGGTCCGAGTTCAGATGGTCTTCGATGACCTGTTCATAGACCCGGAGCCGGCTTTTCGATCCGAAGCTTTCGACCGCCTCGCGCCGCCGGCCGCCCCAATCGCCATGGCGCAGGACGAGCTTGCGCAAGGCGATCAGCATGGATGTTTCGGCGCTCGTGGCATCACCCGATGTCGAAGCCAAGTGCGCGACGCCTACTGCCTGGACGAGATCGGCATCATCGACGATCGCTTGCGAAAACAACGGCGGGCGATCCTGCCCGAGTTCGTCCGCGATCGCACCCATGAGCGAGGCCGACGGATAGAAGGTGCGGTAAGCCCAACCCTGGTCGGCACCCGCCTCGCCGTCATGCCATATCTCCGGATTGACGAGCAGAACCGTGCCCGACGGCGCGAGGACAGTCTCGTTGCCGATGCGGACCCGCTCGCACCCTTGCGTGATCAGGGCGACGACATAGGTCGGGTGCGTGTGCAGCTGGTAGCGATGCCGCGTGAAGCGCGCCTTGAGCATGCCAAGATCGCGAAAGCGCGGATGACGCCAGAACTGCGTCGTCTCCTGAGGCTGTTGAATTCCAGACACGGTCAATCCTGTTCAAGACGCTGCCGGCGCAAATCCTTTACGTGCTGGCATCGACAAGGCCGAATTTACGATAGCCGGCAAGGAGAGCGCAATGCTGCACAACGACCCCATCGCCGCCCTCACCCCGCAGGTGGTGGAATGGCGGCATCACATCCACGCCAACCCCGAACTCGGTTTCCAAGAGTATGACACCGCGCGCTTCGTCGCCGACAAGCTGCGCACCTTCGGGCTCGACGAGGTTCATGAAGGCAAAGGCGGCACCGGCGTGGTTGGCGTCCTCAGAGGACGACCAGGCGTGCGCGCCATCGGGCTTCGGGCCGAACTCGATGCCTTGCCCGTGCTGGAGAAGACAGGATTGCCATATGCGTCGAAGAAAGACGGCGTGATGCATGCCTGCGGCCACGACGGGCACATCGCGATGCTGCTCGGCGCCGCCAAGCTGCTCGCCGACAACAGAGCCTTCGACGGCACCGTCTGTTTCATCTTCCAGCCGGCGGAAGAAAATGAAGGCGGCGCCATGCGGATGATCGAGGACGGACTGTTCGAGCGCTTCCCCGTGGAAGCCGTCTACGCCGTCCACAACTGGCCGGGGCTGCCGCTCGGAAAGATCGCGGCCCGTGCCGGGTCGATGATGGCGGCCGTCGACACTTTCGAACTGACCTTCGAAGGGACCGGCGCGCATGCCGCCATGCCGCAGCTAGGCGACGATCCCGTGCTCGCGGCCGGCGCCTTCGTTCAAGCCGTGCAGCGCATCGTCAGCCGTTCGGTCGACCCGCAAATGGCGCTGGTCGTTTCGATCACCCAGATCCATGGCGGCAATGTCGGCAACATCGTGCCGGGCAAGGTCTGGCTGCAGGGAACCTGCCGCTTCTTCGAGCCCACTTTGTCGGACCATTGCGAAAGGCTGATCGGCGACATCGCGCAAGGCATTGCCTCGGCGCATGCACTCACCGCCAAGCTCGCCTACAAGAAAGGCTACCCGCCGCTGGTCAACACGTCGGCTGCCACTGACCGGGCCGTCCAGGCGGCAACCGCGGTTGTCGGCCGCGAGCAGGTCGAGACCGCATTCAACCCGAGCCTCGGCTGCGAGGATTTTGCCTACATGGTCCGCGAAGCCGGCGGCTGCTATGCCTGGGTCGGCGCAGGAGCGGTCAGACTGGGCGAAGGGCTGCACGGCGATCGCTATGTCTTCAACGACGCCATCGTCCCCACCGTGCTCCGCTATTTCGTCACGCTCGTTGAGCAGACGCTACGCTGACGGCCGAGCGCCTCAGCGCAAGGTCTCGACGTATTTCTCGTGGAAGCTGACATAGCCGGGTTCGACGACTTTGAGATGGCGCTCGATCAGCTGGTGGAAGGCCGGCAGCTGATGGAAGGGCACGCCGGGATTGGCGTGGTGCTCGGCGTGATACGGCATGTTCCAGGCGACTTTGCGCACCAGCCAGTTGGTCAGCGTGGTGCGGGTGTTTTCCAGCATGTTGGCGACAAGCGGGCAGCGGCCATGCTCGGCCAGCAGATAGAGCCTGAGGAAGGGCTGGCCGAGCAGCGCCGGCACGATCCAGACATAGAGCAGTACACTTGCCTCGAACCACAGGGCTAGCGCGGCGACCACGACATAGAAAGCGATCATGGCGCGGGCTTCAGTGCGCACCTTGGGCAGGCCTTTCGGCGGCACGTAGCTGTCGTGGCAGCCGCCAATCGCGTTGGTGTAGAGTGTCTGCAAATGCCCCCACCACACCGGCAGGCCCGAGACGTGGACGATGTATTGCCGCATCGTCTCCGGTTTCGGGAAGGCGAGTTCCGGATCGTTCTCGGGATCCTGGGTGAAACGGTGATGGGCGAAGTGGAAATAGCGAAACCAGTCGGCGGGCAGCGCGATCGCCAGGCTGCAGACCCTTGCGGCGGCATCGTTGAGCCACTGCGTCTCGAACGCCGTCCTGTGCACCGTCTCATGCAGCAGCGTGAACAGGAAGACGATAAGAATGCCTTGCGGCAACATCAACAGCGGCCAGTACGACACCTTGGCCGCAATCAGCCCGCCGATAGCCACAATCGCGCCGAGATGGAAGGCGAGTTGGACCAGACCCGGCCCGTCCGACTTGCCGGTCAGGCGGCTGCGCTGCTCATTGGTCAGGAACGCGATGACGTCGCGATGGTCTCTGGGTTCAAACTGGGCCGATACGGTCATGGCGCCAAGCTACTCGAATAAGAAAGCTTTCGAAAGACGAGGATTTCTGCGACACAGATAAGCTGACCTTACCTATCGGATCACCCAATGACCGCGCTTCCTTCCCTGAGAGGACTTCAAGCCTTCGAGGCGGCGGCGCGCTCGGGGAGTTTCGCCGCAGCGGCGGATGAGCTCTCGATCTCGGCGGCTGCGGTCAGCCAGCTCATTCGCACCGTCGAGGAGCAGATGGGTCGAAAACTGTTCCATCGCGTCAACCGCCGCGTGGTGCTGACGGAAGCCGGCGTCGAGATGCTGCCCCGGCTGACCCTGGCTTTTCGGGAGATCGGCAGCATCGCGCGTGGCAGCGATGCCTTCCGCCCGCGGCTTGTCGTATCGGTGCCGCCGTCCATGGCGATGGGCTGGCTTTCCGAACGCCTCGCCGGCTTTGTCGCCAGCCACGGCGCCGTCGACATATCCCTGCGCGGCGATGACGATCCGGTGCCGTTCGACCGCGAACTGATCGACATCCGGCTGTCCTTCGGCCCGCACTATCGTGAACACCCGAGCGAGGAGATCGTCAGGGACGCCGTCTACCCCGTCTGCGCGCCAGAACTCACCGCCAAAACCGACAGCCTCGCCGGCCTGCCACTGATTCACACCGACTGGGGACCGACCGGCGCGTCGTTTCCGTCTTGGCGCACATGGTTCGAGGCGGCGGGCATAGAGCCCGGCCGCACAGTGCAGCGCGGCCTGTCGGCGAACTCGTCGCGGGCAGCGCTCGACCTTGCCATTTCAGGGCTGGGCGTGGCGCTGGCGCAAGGCATTTATTGCGCCGGGGCGCTGGAAGAGGGCCGTTTGGTCCGGGCTAATGCCCTATCGATCGCGCTGCGTCAGCCATATTGCCTGACGATCCCGGAACGCAGTGCAAGGCGCGACCTGGTGGCGGCGTTTCGCAATTGGCTGATTGAGGAATGCCGGCGGTCGGTGGGTTCGCCGGTGCTCCTATGATGGTCAGCAGCGTCAGAGATGCGCAGCCAGCGCCGCTGTCATGTCCTTGTTCGTCGCCACGGGAATGATCTCGAACTCCACCAGGTCAGACCATTCGATGACCCAGCGCTGCAGCAGCGTGACGTCATCGGCCTCGACCAGCAGGAAGCAGCGGCTCATATCAGCCGCGATCCAGGAGTGGTACACGACAAGCGCGTCCGGCTTCAATCTGCCGCGCTCGCCGAAACGGCGGTAGATCTCCTTGCGGTCGCAGCCGGCGAAATCCTCGATGACGATGAACTGCATTTTTCCCCCTCGGTTGAATTACCGCCCGGGGCGGCAAACTAACGCCCGGGACGGTCCAGCCGCTCCAGGAACCATTGCGTCAGCCGCACCCAGACTTCGTCCTTTTCGCCGGAATCCTCCCAGCCATGGTCGAGGTTCGGGTTGTCGTTGACCTCGATGACGAAGACGCCATCCTTGGTTTCCTTGAGATCGACGCCGTAAAGCCCGTCGCCGATGCAGCGCGCCGCCTTCACCGCGGTGTCGACGACATGCGGCGGCGTCTCTTTCAGCGTGAAGGTCTTGATGCCGCCCTGGTCGGGCTTGCCGCTGGCCTTGTGGTTGACGATCTGCCAGTGTTTTTTCGCCATCAAATAATGCACGGCAAACAGCGGCTGCCCGCCGAGCACGCCGACGCGCCAGTCATATTCGGTCGGGATGAATTTCTGCGCGATCAGAAGATCGGAATCCTCCAGCCACTCGGTGGCGAGCGTCTTCAGTTCTTCGAAGTTGCCGCATTTCTTGACGCCGCGCGAGAACGATGAATCCGGGATCTTCAGCACCAGCGGAAAGCCCAGCGTCTGCGCCGCCAGTTCGAGGTCCGAGGTGCCGGCTATCATCACCGTCGGCGGCACCGGCACCTTGTTGTAGGCCATCAGTTCGTTGAGATAGACCTTGTTGGTGCAGCGGATCATCGACAGCGGGTCGTCGATCACCGGCATGCCTTCCTGCTGGGCGCGGCGCGCGAAGCGGTAGGTGTGGTTTGAGATCGAGGTGGTCTCGCGGATGAACAGCGCGTCGTAATTGGCGAGCTTGGCCAAGTCCTTCCTGGTGATCGGCTCGATTTCGACGCCCATCTTTTCGGCGATCTTGGCCCAGTAACGCAGCGAGGAAATCTCCGACGGCGGCAGTTCCTCATGCGGATCGACCAGCGTGGCGAAGGTGTAGCGTGCCGGGGTGCGGCCCTTGGTGTCGCGCCACTCGCGGTTGGTGTACGTCTCGAGCGCCTGCACGAATAAGGCTTCTTCCTCCTCGGCCATCCTGGCCAGCGGCAGGAATCCGATCTTGCGGATCGAAGCCCATTCGGCGCTGTCCTTGATGTGAACCTCAAGCGCCGGAGCGCGGAACCAGTCGAACAAAAGCTTGGCGAAGCGGTCCCAGACCTTCGACGGTCCGATGCCGAAGAAGATGCAGATTTTTTGCGGGAAAACGCCTCCGAGATCCTTGCGGCATTTGTTGAGCGCCAGCTCCAGTTCCGGCAGCGCGTGCTCGTAGAGCTTGCGCTCGGACAGGTCGATCATCGTCTCGACCGTCGGGATGACCTTGTGGCCGCGCGAACCGGCGAGCAGAGAGGCATAATAGCCGCGGCTCTGGTAGGCGTAATTGTTCGACAGGTTGATGACCTTCGGCTGCTGGCCGCGAAACAGCGCCGGATGCGCAAGATAGTCACGGTTGGTGATGATCTTGTGCGGCGTCGCCGCCGGGTCGAGATCGTTCTGACGGCCGGTGAGGATGACCCAGGTCATTGTTATCAGCGTTTCCCAAGAGTGATGGCAGCACGCAGTCCGTCGCGGCCGAATTGCGCCATGTTCATGAAGATGCCGTGCGGCACGGGAATGTTGGCGGCATCGAGGATGGTCTCCTGTCTTTCGTCCTCGACCCAGGGATCGTGGATCAGGATGTGGTCGCCATCGTCGCCGATAGCCAGCACCCAATGCGGCACCTTCTTGCCGAACATCAGGAAGCCGCTGATCAGCACCAGCACCAGTTTTCCCTGAGCCAGGGCGCCGCGTATATCGTCGATGGTGAATGGACGGTAATTCACCGGGATGCCGTATAGTTCCGCGCGGCGGCGAAAGTCCACCTGGGCAAGTTCCATCACCCGGCGCTTGTCGTCGCTGCGCACCGATTGCAAGAACAGCGCGCCATAGAAGGACACGAAGATTTCCGCCGCAAGCCCGCTTTCGTAGCCGGAAACCGCAAGGCCGAAGGGCTCGCAGCCGCCGGGGCCGGACATCATGAACACGGTCGTTGCCTCGCGCCATAGGCGGATTTCCATGACCGGATCGGGCACGAAGCCCGAATCGAAATTGGCCATCGCCATCATCAGGCAGCATGGACCGCAGGTGAACTCGCAGGTCTGCTGGTAGAACGGGACTTTGGTGGCGACCGGAATATCGCCGCGCAAGGTCTTTTCGTAGCGCAGCGCGGTGGCGCCATCCTCGTAATAGTGGGGCTCGCGACCGATCTTGCGGTAGCCGCTCTGCTCATAGATGCCGATGGCGCGAAGATTGTCCTCGCGCACTTCGAGGCGCAACATCATGCGGTCGTGCTCGAAGGCAGCTTCTTCGGCCGCTGCAAGCAGCATGCGGCCAATGCCGCGGCCGCTGAAAAACGGGCTGGTGGCAAGCGAATAGAGCCGGGCGACGCCGCTGCCCTTGCGAAACAGCACGATGGCGTAGCCGGCGACACGGCCATCGCTTTCGGCGACCAGCATCTCGGCTGTCTCGCGTTCGATCAACAGGCGGAAGGAGCGCCGGGAAATGCGGTCACTGGAAAAAACCGCCTTCTCGATGGCGGCGAGGTCATCGACGTCGGACGCGCGGGCCTTGCGAATCTCGGCAGGCATGCGGGTTTGGAAAACCTCGATTGGGTGGAGGAAAAGGCCGCGGTCAAAAACGTCGCAAACATCAGCCGAAACGCTGATATCCATCAAGCGCTATCGCACTTCGAATAGGGCCGAATTGTGACACTTTCTACCCAGGCGCATTCCCGAAACGGAATGCGCTTAACTGGCGATACCCGCCAGAAGCTGACCGTAGGCGCGCTTGGCGACCGCGGCCAGCTGCTCTCGCGGCAGCGAGCCGACGACGGCGCAGGCATAGCCCTTGTCCAGCCAGTAGACCGCCTCGGGGCCGTCGGCGTCCGCCATGTAGGTGCCCTTGGACTTGGCTGAGGAATCAGCGGTAACGAACAAGGAGATGCGCTGACCCTTGGCGTCCTCGTAAAGCAGCATCGCTGCCTTGCCCTGGCCGGCGGGCAGCAGCCGGCCGCCAACCAGCTGGAAGCCTTCCGCCACCAGATCCGGCGCCACCAGTTTCAGGCCGACGCGGTTGGACAGCCAGGTCTGCAGGTGATCCTTGTCGCTTGCCGGCACTTCCACCGCATGGCGCTGTTCGGCGGCATAGATGACATGGGCGGCGATCGCCTCTTCGGCCAGTTGGTCATCGGCGCCATCTTCCCTGCCGATGCCGTCCATGCCGGCAAAATAGCCGCCAAGACCGCCGATGACGAGCACTGCGGCCGCCGCGGCCGCAAGCCACCAGCGCGACTGCCGCGCCGCCGCTTTGGTCGCGCCTTCACCGCTAACGATCTGCTTGAACAGCACCGGCACGGGCTCGTCGAGCACACCGGCAAAGGCGGCGCGCAACGCGGCGCGGTCGGCGGTGTAGCGGGCGCTTTTGGCCTTCATTTCGGGATTGGCGTCGATCCAGGCGTCGTAGGCGGCGCGCTCGTCGCCCGGCAGCTCGCCGTCGAGAGCCATGTGGATATCGCGTTCGGAAAAATCGCTGCGGGTCATTTCTCGACGATCCTTATCGAGCGGCGGCGCGCCGTGTCATCGAGCAGGCTGCGCAGCTCCTCGCGTCCGCGCGCTATGCGCGACATCAGCGTGCCGGCGGGCACGCCGAGAATGTTGGCGGCTTCGGCATAGGAAAATCCTTCGATGGCGACCATGACGAGAGCGGCGCGACGGTCGGGGCTGATCGCCTGCAATGCGTCGATGATCTCGCGCGAGGCGGCGTTCTCCGCCTGCTCGGCGGGGACTGCCTGCGCCTCGTTTGCGTCAAGCGGTAGGATCGCCGCCTCACCGCGCCGGTTCACCTTGCGCATCTGATCGATGAACAAATGATGCATGATCGTAAACAGCCACCTCCGGGGGCTTTCTCCCGTCTGCCAGCTTTCAAGCCGCAAGAGCGCTCGTTCGAGGCAATCCTGGACGAGATCGTCAGCGGATTCGCGGTCGCGCAGAAGCGAGCGTGCGTAGCGGCGCAGGCGCGGTATTTCGCCAAGGATTGCTGCCTTCTTTTCGTCCATGACCGCTGGTTCTTAGGTCGCCCTTGTTTAACCCGATTGAACGCGCCTTCCCGGCGCGGCGCAAGCGGCCAGCGCGAAGCGGTCTGCCGCCCCGGTCACCCAAGCAGTGAGATAACGAGTTGATCGGCTAAATTATTCCCCGCAATCAACAAAAGGGCCGAATTATCCTAAATCGGTCAGTGCGAAATCATGGCCTTTGTACAGCAGTGGAAGATCGCGGCTTTTCGCGCAGGCGTAAGCAAAACAGTCCCCGAGATTCAGATCCGCCTTGTGGCCAACGGCTTTGCCGTAGCGGGCACTCGCGTCAATGGCCCGAGAGCCGATGTTGCCATGATCTCCACAATGAACTCATCGATCAGATCGCGGGCATGGAGAAGGGCTTCAGCGCTGGGTCTGCGCGGGCCGGCGCCGGCCCGTGCCAATGCCTGTGTTGCTTCGAAGTGAACCAACGGAGAAACCCAGACCTGCCCGGAAAAACCGGATAGCTGCTTCAGCAATTCCTCCCACCCAGGTTCCTGGTTGAGAATGGCGACGATCACCGACGCGTCGACAAACATCAGTCTTGCCACATCTCGTCGGTGAACTTCTTCATATCGAAATCGGGATTGGGCAGGCCAAGCTTCCTGGCCCTGTCCTGAAGACTGGCGATCCGATCGCGCAGCGGCACCTTCGCCCGATTGCGCTCAAGTTCGTGCACGAGCGCGACCCGCACCGCCTCCGTTTTGCTCGGAGCGTTCGTCTCGCGTTGCAATCTGCTGGCCAGCGCATCCACTTCGTCGTCGCGGATATAGAGCGGCATCGAATATCCTCCGTTGGATATTCATATATTCCATCTCGTATATCACTTCAAGTTGCAGCGTTGGCCTCCCTCGCCGCCCGCGTCAGCAGCCGCTGGTAGAACAGGCCGATGCCGATCAGCACGGCGCCAAGACCGATGAAGGACAGCGCCCTGAGCACGCCTTCCAGTTCCGACATGTCGAACAGGAAGACTTTTACCACGGCAATCGCGATCAGCGCCGCCGAGGCAATGCGCAGCACCTGCGACTTCAGCCAGACGCCGGCGGTCAGCAGCACGACGCCGATGATCAGCCAGAGCGCCGAATAGGTGTAGGTCTCAAGCTGCCCGAGGCCGCTCCACAGGCCGATGAACTCGCCCTTGAACACGCGCCTGACCGACAGTGTGGCGTAGGCGAAGACAAGCAATGCCGCCACTACCGCCAGCATCTGCGCATACCATGGCGGCCGCTTGTCCCTGGCATAGAGCGCCAGCCCGCCGGCGGCTATGGCCGGCAACAGGTAAGCCAGGAACAAGAGGTTGAACACCGGGATCTGGCCGGTCGATTCGTCGGTGAACAGCGGATTGAGCACCAGGAAATGCTGGAGGACGATGAAGGCGACCGAGAGCACGCCGGCGGCCATCGAGCCGTAGCGCAGCACAGAGCTTGGCGAGCGCATGTCGATGGCCACCAGTATCGCGCCGGCACCGATGGCGATCAGCGTATAGATCGCCTGTTCGGCGAGCGTCACCGGGCCGGTGTCGATGACGCCGCCATGCATGGCGTGGCGCACCAGCATGGCGACGGTGAGCAGCGCAAACAGGGCTGCACCCGCCTCCATCGCAAGGCGCGGCCGGCCATTGCCAGTTGTTGGTAGTGCGGGGGTGGTACGCGCGAGTTGCCAGGCGGCAAAGCCGAAGGCCAGCGCCGGTACGCCGTATCCCGGCAGCAGCCAGTTGAACACCGGCGTCGTCGTCAGGAACTCGGCGCCGACGATCGTCGGATCGAAGGCGACGCGGCCCAGCACGGCAACGACCGCGCCGACCGAAATCCAGCCAAGCACCGGATAGCTGCGCCACCGCGTCGCCAGCGCCGGCACGATGGCGGCAACGCCGGCAAGAATGGTCGTCCAGCCGGATCCGAAGGCCATGTGCAGCATCAGCAGGCCGGCCAGAGCCGAGCCGCAAAGCGCGAAGGAGACGGCGATGTCGCCCTTGAGCGGCGGCTGTTCGGCGCGCGCGATCCATTCGCCACCGGCAGCGAAGACAACAACCAGAAGGGCAGCTATCGCTGCGTAGACAAGGTCGCGGTCGAGATTGCCGTAGGCAAGCCACAGCGTCAGCAGAATAAGCAGCGGCGCAGCGACGCCCCATGCCGCCCAGCATGCCGCGCGGACCCGTGCTGAGGCGGCGAAGCGGCGTGCGGCCCAGAAGCCGGCGCCGATGAAGACCAGGCCGAGGCCAATGCCGATGCGCAGCGTCAACGGATTTCCGGCCGCCACCGGCATGCCGTCAAAGCCGATATTCCCCTGGGTCATGTCGGAGCCGATGGTGGTGGGCGGAATGATGCCGAGATGGATCATCACGCTCACCACGCCGGCGGCATGCAGCAGCGGCAGCGCGCGCGGCCGGTAGAGTGCGGTAGCGACAAGGGCGACGAGGACGAAGGCGCCCGGCAAGGCGCCACCGGCGGCGACCAGCGTCGTGTCGACGGACAGGCCTAGCGCTGAAAACGCAACGAAAACGCCAGGCACGATCGAGGGCCAGTCGAAGCCCGCCTTTGCAGGTTCCGCTTCGCCGCCACGACTGCCCAGCCAAACAAAGGCAAGCACCGCCAGCGTCACCGCGTCGATGAACAGGACGACGGCAAGGTCGGCGAACCGGATGACGGCAAGGTCGGCGACGAGCGTACTCATCATGTAGGCGATGGTCCAGGCGCCGGTGCCGAAGAAGGCGGCCGCAATCAGGAATTTCCAGTCGCGAATGCGGGCGATCACGGCTGTGGCGGCAAGCACGATCGCCAGGTAGACGAACAGCGCCCATGGGTTGGGCGCCTGCGAGGACACAAGCGCCGGGGTCGCCATCGAGCCGACGAGACCGATGCCGGCCAGGGCCTGGCCGTGGACGAGGGCGGCGACAATGGTCGCCACGCCGATGGCGCCGAGCACGGTGAAGGCGAAGGCCGGCCCGACGAAACCGTAAATGGCATGCGCGGCATAGACCGTACCGAACAGGATGAAGGCGCCGGCAGCCGTCAGGATCGCCGGAATATAGGCGCCTGCAGCCCCTTGCACCGGCACCTTGAAGCCGGTGCGGCGGATGAACTCGCCGCCGCCGATCAGCACCAGGCCGAGCAGCGCCGCCAGGGACAGCCGCACTTCGGGGCCGAAAATGCCGGCCTCGATGGTGTAGCGGATCAGGAACAGGCCGCCCAAAGCCAATGCGACGCCGCCGACCCAGACCGCCCAACGGGTGCCGAGCGCCGTTTCGACCTCGGACTGGCGGGCTGCCTTCGCCGTGGCGGCAGGCGCGGATCCGGTGAATGCCGCCTTGGCCGCGGCCGACAGTTCTGGCACGGCCTCGCTGGTGGCCGCATCGGCTTCGGCGGCCGGTGCCTGGGCATGTGCCGCGTCTGCTGTTGTTGGCGAAGCTATGTCGGCAGCTGGTGCGCTAGCGTGAGCGGCATCCGCCGGTGCGCTTGCAGCCTGCTCGGCCGGTTTGGCAACGGGCGGTGTCGCATGCACTCCGGACAGAACCAGGCTGCGCAGCGCTCCGAGCTCGCGCTCGATCAGACTGACGCGGCCCTGCTGGCGCAAGACGAGGACAAAAAGCACGATAACGACGACGGCGCCAATCAGGCTTTCAAACATGGCGGTTCCCCCAAACCAGGCCAGTTTTCACTGACAATTGCGGCGGCCACACGGCCACCCCAGACGGCTATTCAAGTCACGCCACCGCAATGGTGGCCGAAAAGAAGTTATCGAGCATGTTTCGTCGGCAAATTCCAGCGGCCTACGGTCTTTATCCTCACTCATCATCTGAGATAGCCAGGAATGGCATGCCGCCGCCACTTGCCCAGGAGCCATGCTATCCTCGGATGAACTACGAGGAAATCGAATGCCGAAACGAAGTGCAGGGCTGCTGATCCACCGGACAAGGGCCGGCATTCTCGAATTTCTGCTTGTCCATCCCGGCGGCCCGTTCTGGGCAAGGAAGGATGAAGGCGCTTGGTCGATCCCCAAGGGCCTCGTCGAGGACAATGAAGATGAGTTGGCCGCCGCCCGGCGCGAGGCTGGGGAAGAACTCGGAGTCAGCATCGATGGCGATTTCGAACCTGTCGGCAGCTATCGGCAAGCCGGCGGCAAGATCGTCATCGCCTGGAGCGTCGAAGCCGATTTCGATGCCGATGCCGTTAAAAGCAACATGTTCACGATCGAATGGCCGCCAAGGTCAGGCGCGACGAGGGAATTTCCCGAAATCGACAGGGCCGGCTGGTTTTCCTTCGCCGAGGCCAACCGCAAGATCCTCGGCGGTCAGCGCGCCATCCTCGATGATTTCATGGAGCGTCGCAAAGCCGGCTGAGGCTCTTGCCCTACGAGTACCCCCACCCTAACCCTCCCCACAAGGGGGAGGGAATGCTGCCGCATGCAGCTTTTGGTGTGAACCTGGACGGTTTGCGGAGGTCAGCACCCACCGAGTCTCCCTCCCCCTTGTGGCGCAGCGTCTGCCGTCGTGGCGGCATTGCCGGCCGAATGATGCTTGCGCAAGGCGGCGAGGAAGCCGGCACGGGCATCGGGCTGTTCGATGCCGCGCGGCTCGTAGACATGGCGGGTGAAAAAGAAACCGGTCAAATGGAAGGCGTCCTCGAGTGCCGCGTGGTCCGCCCGCAAGCCGGAGCCGCGCTGCAGGAAGGCCGGCAGCGCCAGCATCTTGTCGCGCCACGGCGCACCGGCGGCTCGCGACACCGCACGGCCGGATTTCGGCGAGACATAGGCCAGATCCTGCCTGGCGCCGGTCGCCGCGCACTGGCTGAGATCGAGGCCGAAGCCGAGTTCGTCGAGGATGAGCAGTTCGAAGCGCGCCACCAGTTCCCCGGCGGCATCCGAATCGTCCAGATGGGCGATCATCACGGCAAGCGTCTCATACAGGCCGCCATGGGCGTCGCGCTCCGGCAGGAGCCTGAGATGCGCGACCATGGTCTGCAGGCCGTAGACGGCGACTGCGCTGTCCATCAACCGGGCGGCATTCATCTCGATCGCCTCGGCCTGGAAGGTGCCGAGATGCTCGTCGAGGCGTGCCCGCCACAAAAGGTCGACGCGGTTGCCGGGCTGCAGCACCGGCTGCTGCTTGCGCGAGCGCCCGCCGCGCACCAGGCCGAGATGGCGGCCATGCGCACGCGTCATTACCTCGAGAATGGCGCTGGTTTCGCCATGCTTGCGGGTGCCGAGTATGATTCCCTCGTCGCGCCATTCCATGGCAGGAGCTTGTCACCGGTTGCGTGGCTAAATCAAGATTTTGGCGCGCCGCGTGCGATCTGTGCTGACATTGGATCCCCACACATCGTCGAAAGGCTCCGATCACGCGAATTTCCGGTGATCGGCCAGGACGTCGTCGATGACGCGGCGCGATCGTTCGGCTTCGGCCTGGTTGGCGTCGTGTCCGGCAACCGTGATCAGCGCCTTCCACAGCGTCCAGCCGCGGCCGCGCGCCCAGGTCGCTTCATCGACGTCGATGGCGGCGCGAAACGCCTCTCGGCTCTCGCCCTGGAAGAACGTCCAGGCGATCGCCAGGTCGCAGGATGGATCGCCGATGCCGGAGGTGCCGAAGTCGATGACGGCGCTCAGGCGGCCGTTTTGGACCAGAAGGTTGCCCCAGGCGACATCGCCGTGAAACCAGACGGGCGACCCTTGCCAGGTGGCGGCAAGGGCCGCATCCCAGACAGCGGTGGCCGCCTGGGTGTCGATCTGCCCCTCCAGCGCCTGGAGTGCTTCCCTTGTCTGGTTGTCATACACGCTCAGCGATCCGCCGCGGAAGAAATTGTGCTGGCCCGCGGGCGGCCCGCCCGCCGGATCGATCCGCCGGAGCGCAATGAGGAACTTGGCCAGATCGACCGCGAACTGTCGGCGATCGGCGATTTCGGCGGTCTTGGCTGTTTCGCCGTCGATCCAGCGGTAGACGGACCATTGCCAGGGGTAGTCCTCCCCAGGCTCGCCCATCGCCAGTGGAACCGGGATCGGCAGCGGCAGAAGCGGCGCCAGCCTGGGCAGCCAGCGGTGCTCTTTTTCGACCTGCAAGGCATATGGTGCGGCACTCGGCAGCCGCACAGTCATATCATTGCCGAGGTGGAAGGTTCGGTTGTCCCAGCCGCCAAACGCCACCGGCCTCACCGGCAGATGCCGCCATTGCGGAAATTGCGCGGCGATCAACCGGCGCACGAGATCGGTATCGATGGTCGGTTTTGGATCAGGCATGTCATCGTCTCAAACTGCCGGGCGGCATTTCCAGACGATGAAGCTCAATGGGGAAACTCAAGCCCCATCTCGCGGTAGCGCTCGGGGTCGTCGCCCCAGTTTTCACGCACTTTGACGAACAAGAACAGGTGCACTTTCTGCTCGAGAATGCCAGCTATTTCCATGCGCGCCGACTGGCCGATGGCACGGATCGTCTCGCCCTTGTGGCCGAGCACGATCTTCTTCTGGCTGTCGCGCTCGACATAGATGGTCTGGTCGATGCGCACCGAGCCGTCCGGTTTCTCTTCCCATTTCTCGGTCTCGATATGCGAGGAATAGGGCAACTCCTGATGCAGCCGCAGATACAGCTTCTCGCGGGTGATCTCGGCGGCCAGCTGGCGCATCGGCAGGTCCGAGATCTGGTCTTCCGGATAGTACCAGGGGCCGACCGGCAGAGCTTGCGCGAGATAGTCGAGCAAATCCTTGCAGCCGGAGCCGGTCAGCGCCGAGACCATGAAGGTGCGCTTGAACGGCACCTTTTCGTTTGCTGCCGCAGCCAGGGCCAGCAGCGCCTCGTGCTTGACCCGGTCGACCTTGTTGAGGATCAGCACCATCGGCTGGCGGACGTCCTTCAGCCGCTCGAGGATGGCGTCGGCGTCACCCCTGATGCCGCGCTCGGCATCGATCAGCAGCAGCACGATATCGGCGTCCTTGGCGCCACCCCAGGCGGTGGTCACCATCGCGGTGTCGAGCCGGCGCTTCGGCTTGAAGATGCCGGGCGTATCGACAAAGACGATCTGCGCGTTGTCATGCGTGGCGATGCCGCGCACGATGGCGCGGGTGGTCTGCACCTTGTGGGTGACGATCGACACCTTGGCGCCGACCAGTTGGTTGACCAGCGTCGACTTGCCGGCATTGGGCGCCCCAATCAGGGCAACGAAGCCGGAATGCGTGGCCTCCGCGGCCGGAGGGAGATCTTCGCTGCCGGTCATGCCGCACTCCCGTGGTTGGCCCAGATGCCCTCGCGCATAAGAAACGCCGATGCCGCCGCTTCTTCGGCTGCGCGACGAGAGCCGCCCGTGCCGCTTGCCGGCGCAAAACCGCCGACCTTCACGGACACCGTGAAAACCGGTTGATGTTCAGGTCCTTCGCGTTTCTCGATCGCGTATTCGGGCCTGACATCGCTGGTCTTGGCGATCCATTCCTGCAGGTCGGATTTCGGATTGGGCGGCTTGGCCACCACCTTTTGCGAGCGCGGCTCCCAGTAACGCAGGACGAATTGCCTTGCCGCATCGAGGCCGCCATCGATATAGACCGCCGCGATCAGCGCTTCGACTGCATCCGCCAGATAGTTTCCGCCCGAGCCACGCGAGCGCGCCTTCAAGGCAGCGTCGGCCCGAACCAGATCTTCGAGCTGCATTTCAATGCCGATCTCGGAGCATGTCCGCGCATCGACCAGGGCATTGAAGCGCGGGGCGATTTCACCTTCCGGCGCCTCAGGAAACTTTTCAAAAAGCAGGTCGGCAACGATCAGGCCGAGCACGCGGTCGCCAAGGAATTCAAGGCGCTGGTTGTTGCTGCTTGCCTTGACCGCGCTGGAATGGGTCAGCGCGGTCTCGAGCAAACGGACATCCCGGAAGGAATGGCCGGTTTTGGCTGTCACCAAATCGGCCAGAGTTTCACCCGTCGGGCGCTTCAAAGCCATCAATTCACGAAATGGAACAGGCGCGACAGGCGCACCAGCGACGGCCATTTCCAGATCTCGAGCGGGCTCGCCTTCCCGGCGATCGAGAAGAAGACGATGTTGGCGCGGCCGACAAGGTTCTCCGCCGGCACGTAGCCGACGCTGAGGCGGCTGTCGGAGGAGTTGTCGCGGTTGTCGCCCATCATGAAATAGTTGCCGGGGGGCACGACGAACTCGCGGGTGTTGTCGGTGATCGAATTCGGTGTCAGGTCGAGCGTGTCGTAGCTGACGCCGTTGGGCAGGGTCTCGCGATAGACGTCGACCGGCTCAGGCACTTCCGTGATATCAGGATTTTGGATCTGGCCGGTTTTCACACGAGGCACGCCCTGGCCGTTGATGAACAATTGGCCGTCCTTCATCTGGATCTTGTCGCCGGGCAGGCCGACGACGCGCTTAATGTAGTCGAGCGACGGATCCGGCGGGAACTTGAAGACCACCACGTCGCCGCGCTTCGGATCGGAACCCCAGATGCGGCCGGAAAAGATGTCGGGGCCGAATGGCAGCGAATAACGCGAGAAGCCATAGGACCATTTGGTGACGAACAGATAGTCGCCTTCGAGCAAGGTCGGCCGCATAGAGCCGGACGGAATCGAGAAGGGCTGGAACAGCAAGGTGCGGATGACCATGGCCAGCAGCAAAGCTTGGATGATGACGCTGACGATTTCGCCAAGCCCGCCGGATTTCTTCTCGGATTTTTCAGCCACGCTCATGTCGTCCTCGATTGTGCGTTGGATGGTATAGAGTCTCGGCGCGCGCTGGGCAACGTCAAGTCGGCGTTAGATAGCGGTCGTCTGATGCAATCAATGTGGCGCTTGTTCGGCGGGCAACGCCTCGATGATCACAAAGGCTTGAGCAAGCGGGAAATCATCGGTGATTGTGAGGTGGATCGCCGCTCTGTGCCCCTGTGGCAGGATTTTGGCCAGCCGTGCCGCCGCTCCCCCGGTCAGCGCCATCGTCGGCGCGCCGCTGGGCAGGTTGGCGACCCCCATGTCGCGCCAGAACACGCCCTGCGCCAGGCCGGTGCCAAGCGCCTTGGCGCAGGCCTCCTTGGCGGCGAAGCGCTTGGCATAGGAGGCTGCGCGGCCCTTGCGGCCTTCCGAGCGGACCTGTTCGACCTCGGTGTAGATGCGCTGGATGAAGCGCTGACCATGCCGTTCCAGCGACTTTTCGATGCGTCTGATGTCGATCAGGTCGCTGCCGATGCCGATGATCATTCCGCCGGAACTTCCCGTCCGCGGTGCTCGGCCTTATGCGCCCGCTCTGCCATGCGCTTCCTGCGCTGCTCGCGAAAGGCTGTCATCCCCCAGCGGGTAATGCCGTAGAAGATCAGCCCGAAGATCAGGCCGAGCGGCACAGCGCCGATCAGCATCGGCTCGAGCACCGGGTGCCACAGCTTTGCAAACGACAGCGTGTGCATCATCTCACCAAGATGCGCAGGCGGTCCGTTCTTGGGCAGGCGCTCATGCAGGATCAGCTTGCCGACTTCCCAGGACGCTCCCCACAGCAGCGGGAAAGTCAGCGGATTGCCGAAGAATACCGCGCCGAGGGCGGCGGCCACCAGATTGCCGGCGACCACCCAGCAGAGCACGGCGGCGACGGCGAAATGGAAGCCGAGCGGAAAGAAGGAGGCGAAAACGCCGGCCGCGACGCCGGCCGCGACCGCATGCGGTGTCGCCTTCAGCCGCAGGATGCGCTTGGAGAAATATTGCAACGAGCGCGAAAACGAGCGGCGCGGCCACAGATAGGTACGCACCCGCTCCAGAATGCCATCAGGCTTTCGGCGTCGAAAAAGCACTCTGTTCCAGTTCCCGGTTCATCACGCCCAAATTGCAACCATCCCTGGCCGGGCGCGGTCGCTCCATCTTGCGCTTCGAGGGCGCAGAAAGGCAACAACGACTTTGATATAGCGACTGCCTTGCGGCGGAACAATGAAACGCCGCCGCGATGGTCTGCCGCAGGCGGGTAACAAGAGCGCCATTGGGGCGAAACTGAGGACAATATCGATGAAAGCTCCCTGACGACGGCAATGTCCGCGCGAAGACGACGCCGAGGCGGATAGACTATTCCCGATATTCGCTGACTTCGACCAAATTGCTGTCCGGATCGCGGAAATAGACCGACATCATCTTACCGCAGGCGCCGGTGCGCTCGACCGGGCCGAGTTCGATGGCAACGCCATTGGCTTCCAGACTGGCGCAAATCTCGGCAAGCGGCCTTGCGGCGATCAGGCAGAAATCGCCGGACCCAGGCATCGGCGTCTTGGCTTTCGGTTCAAAAGTGTGCGTTGCCTGATGCAGATTGATCTTCTGCGATCCGAACAGCAACGCCGTCGGCCGGTTCGGCTCGTCGAGGCGCTTGAGGCCAAGCACCCGCTGGTAGAAGGCGCAGCTGTCCTCCACCGAGCGGACCGTCAGCACGAAATGATCGATGCCGGCGATCATGGTGATGTCCCCTAAATGTTGCGGCTACCCGGCTTGATCGCCGGGATGGCGGCAAGTTCCGGCGGCAGGCGGTCGGCGGGATAGGCCGGCACCTCATATTCGGCAAGCGCGATCAGCGGCACGCCGACATTGGTCTTGCCGGCCGAGCGGTCGATGATGCAGGCCGCCGCCACGACCTCGGCGCCAATCGCGCGCAGGCAGTCGATGGTTTCGCGGATCGAAAGACCAGTGGTGACGATGTCCTCGACGATGACGACGCGCGATCCCGGCGCGATCTCAAAGCGGCGCAGCCTGAACTCGCCGCCTTCGCGCTCCACCCAGATTGCTGGCACACCGAGATGGCGCGACGTCTCATAGGCCGGGATCAGGCCGCCGATCGCCGGGCCGACGACGTAGTCGACCTTGCCCGGCACCGCCTTGCGGATCTTTTCGGCCAGCGCCTTGCAAAGCCGCTCGGTCTTGTCGGCATGCATGAAGACGCGCGCCTTCTGCAGGAAGACCGGGCTGCGCAGACCCGACGTCAGGATGAAATGTCCCTCCAGAACAGCGCCTGCCTCGCGGAAAATGCCCAGCACCTCGTCGGTATTCATAACTCGCCCCATGTCCATGGTGAATGGTGAAATGGTGAAATGGTGAATGGTGAATGGTAGTGAGAGCGCCTTCTTTCACTATTCACTATTCACTATTCACCCATTCACACGCCGCGCATCGCTGACGCTCGAATTATCCTTGAGCTGCGACAGCAGCCGGTTGAGGTGCTTCAGATCCCAGACTTCGAGATCGATCAGCATTTCGGTGAAGTCGGGCGCGGTGCGCACCATCGACAGCGTATGAATGTTGGCGTCGTTGGAGGCAACGACCTGGGCGATGTCGGCGAGCGAGCCCGGCGCGTTGATGGCGGTAACCGAGACGCGCGCCGGAAAGCGCTCCTTGGTCTGCTCGTCAATGTCCCAGCGCACGTCGATCCAGCGCTCCGGCTGGTCGTCGAAGGCCTGCAGCGCCGGCGACTGGATGGGATAGATGGTGATGCCGGTGCCCGGCTGGACGATGCCGACGATGCGGTCGCCAGGCACGGCCCCTTCCGGCGCGAAACGCACCGGCAGGTCGCCGCGCACGCCGCGGATCGGCACCGCGCCATCGCGCGGCTGGTCCTTGTCCTTGCGCGCGGCTCGTGTGCCGGGCATCTGGAACAGCATGCCGGCGGCGTTGCGGATCTTCGACCAGCCCTCCTCGCGCTGCTTGGGGGCGCTGACGGTGACGCGCTCGTCCTTGTAGTCTGGGAAGACGGCCTTCATGACGTCGGTCGAGGCAAGTTCGCCGCGCCCGACCGAGGCCAGCACATCCTCGATGTCCTTGCGCGCCAGCCGGTGCAGCACCGGCTTCAGGCTTTCCTTGGTGAAGGTCTTGCCGGCGCGTTCGAAGGCGCGCTCGAGAATGCGGGCACCAAGACCTGAATATTGCTTGCGAATGGCGTTCTTGGTGGCGCGGCGGATGGCTGAGCGCGCCTTGCCGGTGACCACCACCGACTCCCACGCCGCCGGCGGCACTTGCGCCTTGGAGCGGATGATCTCGACCTCGTCGCCGTTCTTCAGTTCCGTCATTAGCGGCATGATGCGGCCGTTGACCTTGGCACCGACGCAGGTGTCGCCGACATCGGTGTGCACGGCATAGGCGAAGTCGATGGGCGTGGCGCCGCGCGGCAGCGCAATCAGCATGCCTTTCGGCGTGAAGCAGAATACCTGGTCCTGGAACAGCTCCAGCTTGGTATTTTCGAGGAAGTCTTCCGGGTTGTCGCCTTCTGCCAGTTGCTCGATGGTGCGCCGCAGCCAGGCATAGGCGTTGGTCTCCTTCGAGATCGCATGGGCGGCGCCGTTCGTCTTGCCGCCGGTGTCCTTGTAGATCGAATGGGCGGCGACGCCATATTCGGCGATCTTGTTCATCTCGCGGGTGCGGATCTGCAGTTCGACGCGCTGGCGCGACGGGCCGACAATGGTGGTGTGGATCGAACGGTAGTCGTTCTGCTTGGGCGTAGAAATGTAATCCTTGAAGCGGCCAGGCACCATCGACCATGTGGTGTGGATGGCGCCGAGCGCGCGGTAGCAGTCTTCGACGCTGTCGACGACGACGCGGAAGCCGAAAATGTCCGAGAGCTGCTCGAAGGACAGCGCCTTGGCCTCCATCTTGCGGAACACCGACCACGGCTTCTTCTGCCGGCTCTTCACCCCGGCATTGATGGCATGCTTCTCGAACAGCGCCGACAGCGCCTTTTCGATGTCGGTCAGCACACCCTTGTTGCGCTCGAATATCTCGGCAAGCCGCGCGGTGACGGCGCGATAGGCTTCCGGATTGATGAAGCGGAAGGCGATCTCTTCCAGTTCCTCGCGCATGCCTTGCATGCCCATGCGCCCGGCGAGCGGCGCATAGATGTCCATCGTCTCCTCGGCGATGCGCAGGCGCTTGGCCTCGGGCATGTGATCGAGGGTGCGCATGTTGTGCAGACGGTCGGCGAGCTTGACCAGCAGAACGCGGACATCCTCCGAGATGGCCAGCAACAGCTTGCGCAGGTTTTCCGCCTGCTCGGCCTTCTTGGAGACGAGATCGAGCTTCTTCAGCTTGGTCAGGCCTTCGACCAGCTTGCCCATTTCGGGGCCGAACAGATCGTCGATCTCGGCCCGCGTCGCGGTGGTGTCCTCGATCGTGTCATGCAGCAAGGCGACGGCGATCGTCGCCTCGTCCATGTGCATTTCGGTGAGGATGGCGGCGACTTCGAGCGGATGCGAGAAATAGGGATCGCCGGAAGCGCGCTTCTGGTGGCCATGCTTCTGCATGGCGTAGACATAGGCCTTGTTGAGCAACGCCTCGTTGACGTCAGGCTTGTAGCGCGCAACGCGCTCGACAAGCTCATACTGACGCATCATGGGCGGGTTCTCACGGTGCTGAAATGATTGATGCGCCGCACTGATGTACGGCGCATCTCATAGATAGCCACGAAACTCACGGGACGGAAGTGCCGGAACCATATTCCCGGCAGGTCCAGGGCAGCGATTAGTAGTCGTCGCTCTTTTCCGGGGGAACCAGGCCCTCGATGCCGGCCAAAAGGTCTTCCTCGGTCATGCGATCGAAGGTGACGTTTTCTTCCGCGTCGTCGGCGTCGGTAGCTGCAACTGCGTTGCCGGTCTGGTCGGCGATCGCCTCGCCGTCGGCCTCGGGCTCGTCAACCTCGACATGCTTCTGCAGCGAGTGGATCAGATCTTCCTTGAGGTCGTCGGGCGACAGCGTCTCGTCGGCGATCTCGCGCAGCGCTACGACCGGGTTCTTGTCGTTGTCGCGCGGCACGGTGATCGGCGCGCCCTGGCTGATCTGGCGGGCGCGATGGCCGGCAAGCAGCACGAGCTCGAAGCGGTTGTCGACCTTGTCGATGCAGTCTTCAACGGTTACGCGGGCCATTGATTGCCCCTTTCATGCCTGGATTTGATGGAAAACAGGCGCGGTCCATAACCCGAACGCCGCCAAAATACAAGCATTATGGCTCTGTGGCCCCATGGGCTGGCGAATGCCAGCTTCTGGCGCCGCTGAATGCCTTGCCGGCGAAGCCCGCCTACCGGGCGACGACACGGCTCCGATCACAATTGCTTGCAGTGCGCCCCGGCACCCTTGGATTGCCGTAAAACTGGCGCTATCTCGGTTGACGAAAGGTCAGCCGGTTTATTTACGAGCCGAGCGTTATAAAACGACCCATTTCGATTAGTCCGCCACCTATTTCGAAAAAGGAATATTGCCATGTTCGACCCCCGTGAAAAAATCGCTCTTTTCATAGACGGCGCCAATCTCTACGCCACCTCGCGCGCACTCGGCTTCGACATAGACTACCGCAAACTGCTGTCCAGCTTCCAGAAGCGCGGCTATTTGCTGCGGGCCTATTACTACACCGCTCTGGTCGAGGATCAGGAATACTCTTCGATCCGCCCTTTGATCGACTGGCTCGACTATAATGGCTTCAAGGTGGTGACCAAGCCGGCCAAGGAGTTCACCGACTCGACCGGCCGCCGCAAGATCAAGGGCAATATGGACATCGAACTGACCGTCGATGCGCTCGAACTTGCCGATGTCGTCGACCACTATGTCATCTTCTCCGGCGACGGCGATTTCCGCACACTGGTCGAAGCGCTGCAGCGGCGCGGCCGCAAGGTCTCGATCGTCTCGACCATGGCCTCGCAACCGCCGATGATCTCGGACGATCTGCGCCGCCAGGCCGACCATTTCATCGATTTGACCTCGCTGAAGAACGAGGTCGGCCGCGATCCCTCCGAACGGCCGGTGCGCAGGCCCGAGCCGGCCGAAGTCGAAGAGGAAGACTATTGACGGCGGCGGCCTTGGAGGCCGCTCCCGAACCCGACCGCGACTGCCCCCTCTGCCCACGCCTGCATGATTTCATCTCAGACTGGCGACGGCGCGAGCCGTCGTGGTTCAACGCGCCGGTGCCGACCTTCCTGCCGCCTGATGGCGAGGACGCCGTCGAGCTGCTGATCGTCGGGCTGGCGCCCGGCCTGCGCGGCGCCAACCGCACCGGGCGACCGTTCACCGGCGACTATGCCGGCGACCTGCTCTACTCAACGATGATCGCTCACGGTCTTGCCCGCGGCGAGTTCAAGGCGCGGCCGGATGACGGGCTCGAACTGATCGGCACCGCGATCACCAATGCGGTGCGCTGCGTGCCGCCGGAGAACAAGCCGGTCGGCGCCGAGATCTCCACTTGCCGCAGCTTTCTGGTGCCGACGATCGCGCGCTTTCCAAAATTGCGCGCCGTGCTGGCGCTGGGCTCGATCGCCCACCAGTCGACCGTCAGGGCGCTCGGTCAGCGCGTCGCTGCCTATCCGTTCAAGCACGGCGGTCGGTTGCCGGCCGGCGGCGTCACGCTGTTTTCCAGCTATCATTGCTCGCGCTACAACACCAACACTGGGGTGCTGACCGAAGCGATGTTCGTCAAGGTATTCAGCGAGATCGCGTCGTTCCTGCGGAACTAGACGCTGCCTCTCAAAATCCCTCGAGCACGATCTTGCCCTTGGCCTTGCCGGTCTCGATCAGCGCATGGGCGCGCTTCAGATTGGCGGCATTGATTGGGCCGAACGTCTCGCCCAGCCTGGTGGGGATGGTGCCGGCGTCGACAAGGCGCGCCAGTTCGTTGAGATGTTCGCCCTGCGCGGCCATATCGGGCGTTTCATACAGCGAGCGGGTGAACATCGGCTCCCAGTGGACCGAAACGCTCTTGCGACCCAGTCGCGGGTTTCGGGCCGCGATGCGGTGGCGATCACCGTCAGATCGGTCAGCTGGCGCGCGAGCTGGACCGCGATCGACCCGACGCCGCCGGCGCCGCCGACGATCAGGATGGTGTTCGCGGCGCCGATGACTAGCTTCTTCACATCGAGGCGGTCGAACAGCGCCTCAAAGGCGGTGATCGCCGTCGTCGGGAGTGCTGCCGCCTGCGCATAGCCGAGCGAGCCAGACTGGGCTCATCGCCCGCAAGGTCTATGCGCAGATGCCGCCGAAGGTCGAGTACAGCCCGACGCCTCGTGGCCGAAGCCTGGAGCCCGTGATCACCGCGCTGAAGGTCTGGGGCGATGCGAATGTGACGCTGGCGCCGGAGGTTTCCCAGGCCGCTTGAAGCGGAGGCGTGGCAACGGCTTGCGTTGGTCCGGCCCGTCTCACACCGGCAGCAGCGCGTCCGGCTTCACGTCCGATATAGACGCATAGGTGTGCGTTTCCCTGACACCGGGCAGCGGCAGGATCACGCGCTTCAAAAAATCCTGATAGGCGGCCATTTCCGAAATGCGCGCTTTCACCAGATAGTCGAAGCCGCCCACGACCATATGGCACTCCAGCACTTCGGGGGCCTTTGCTACCGCTTCGGCGAAACGGTCGAACACATGCGGCGCCGCCTGGTCGAGCCTGACTTCGATGAAGACAAGCGTGCCACGGCCGATCTTTTGCGGATTGAGCACGGCCCGGACCGCGGTGATGAAACCCTCACGGAAAAGGCGCTTCACGCGCTGGCTGGTGCCGGTCGGCGACAGGCCGACACGGGCGGCGAGATCGAGTGTGGTGCGACGCCCATCCTCCTGCAACAACCGCAGCAGGCTGCGGTCGATGGCATCAAGTTGGTCGGATTCATGATTCACGTTCATGGCTCCTCTATTGTGTGAGATTCACGCCCAGCTCGCGAAAGCAGCCTATTTTGTCGCACCATTCTCAACAATAGGCTGCGCTTTCAACGAGAGCCGTCTGGAGGAAGAATCCTCCGCTGGCAGAATCGAGCGGGACAAGAATGCGCGTGACAGAGGACCGAAACACAAAGCCGGCAATTCTTGCGGGCCTCGCCATGATCGGCATTTACGCCGTGCAGTTCGTCGCAGCCCGCTTCAGCCTGCGGGAGCATCTTACGGCGACGGATGTCGCGACCTTGCGCTTTGTCGGTGCCGGACTGGTCATGCTGCCGGTTGTCTGGCTCGGCGGCCTGTCAGCCAGCAAAGCGTTGGGCTGGCGGCGTGCCTTGACGCTGGCGGCACTGGCCGGACTGCCCTACCCTATCATCATCAACTGGGGCCTCACCTACGCACCCGCCGCGCATGGCGCGGCACTTTGCCCAGCCTCGATCGTGTTCTTCTCGTTCGTGCTGTCGCACCTCGCCACGACGGACAAGGCCTCGCGCCAGCAAACCATCGGCGTCGCCGCCATCATCGCCGGGCTGATCCTGTTCATTGCGCCAGCGCACACCGGTGGCGGTATGAAGGATGTCCTCTTCGGCGATCTTCTGTTCGTCGGATCCGGCGCGATGTTTGCCGCCTATGCCGTTCTCGTGCGGCGCTGGCGCGTCGATCCGATTGCGGCGACCGTAACCGTGGTGCTGCTGTCATGCGTGCCGCTGCCGTTGCTCTATTTCTTTGCCCCAAGCGGCCTCCGCGCGGCATCAGTGGCCGAGATTGCCAGCCAGATCGTCATTCAAGGGTTTTTGGCGGGTGCGGCCGCCATGTTCCTGTACACCTATATCGTCCGGCAGCTGGGGTCGCAGGCGGCATCGCTGTTCATGCCATGCGTGCCGATCGCAACCGTGCTGATCGCGATGACGGTGCTCGGCGAGACGCCGACCGGCGCCCAGTTCGCCGCCGTACTGATCATGGCCGCGGGGATGGCTTTTTCGGCTCTTTCCAGGCCTGTTCCCAAGCCTGCGTAAGACTGCGGATGCCAAACTCAAGGCCAGCTGATTCGTTCAAGGCGATGGAGGCTTTTGCGAAGAGAGCGATGCGGGTGCAGCAAATAGCTCGGCCAGCGTTTGCTGCCCACCCTGCAGGACGTTGAGATCGACATCGCCCTCGATCCCGTCGACGCGGCCCATATTGTGGTACTGCCAGTAGATCCAGTCGTTGCGACCTGGCTCCAGGAGCAACGAGCGACGCCAGAGCGGGCGAACGTCGATTTTCCCGGCATAGGCGTCCTCGGCCTCGTCGGTCAGGTAGATGATCGCCGGCTTGCCGAACGCAGCTTCAACCGGTCCGAGGAAGGCCTGGAGTTCCGCGCTCAGCTGCTCCGGCGACGGGCGTTGCGGGCAGTTGCCGCCGAATTCGATGTCGACGACCGGTGGCAGCAGCGGCTGGTCGTGCGGCACCACCGCGATGAAATTTTTCGCCTGGTCGGCGCCCGGCCGGCAGAAGGTGAAGAAGTGATAGGCGCCGACCGCAAGCCCGGCCGCGCGCGCCTCGCGCAGGTTTTTGGCGAAGGCATCGTCGACATGGTCGCCGCCCTCGGTCGCCTTGATGACCGCGAAGGCGACATCGTCGGCGGCAACGCGCCGCCAGTCGATCTCACCCTGATGATGGGAAACGTCGATACCCCTGACCGGATAGCTGTCACGATCCGGCGAGAACGTCCGGAAATAGAAGATGCCACCTGCGGCGACGATGCCGGCGAAGACCAGACTGGCCGCACCCCAGAGAATGATCCGGTTCTTCAAGCCTTTCCCCATCGTATGTCGCTGGAAACTTGAAAGCCGATGTGGCTTTTCTGGGGCTGTGGCTCGAGGTTCTTAGCCCCGTTCCTTCATGAGCCGGCCCTTTTCGCGCGACCAGTCGCGCTGCTTTTCGCTCTCGCGCTTGTCGTGCAGTTTCTTGCCGCGGCCGACGGCGAGCAGCAGCTTGGCACGGCCCTGGTCGTTGAAGTAGATTTTCAGCGGCACCAGCGTCATGCCTTCGCGGTCGATGCTCTGCGCCAGTTTTGCCATCTCGCGCTTGTTGAGCAGCAGCTTGCGGCGCCGCCTGGGCTCGTGGTTGAAGCGGTTGGCCTGCAGATATTCCGGCAGATAGGAGTTGATCAGCCAGATCTCGCCGCCCTCGACCGAGGCGTAGCTGTCCTGGATGTTGGCCTGACCCTGGCGCAACGACTTGACCTCGGTGCCGGTCAGCACAAGGCCGGCCTCGACCGTGTCGAGCACCTCATAGGAAAACCGCGCCTTGCGGTTTTCCGCAACGGTCTTGTTGTTGGGATCGGCTTTTCTGACCTGGTTCATGATGCGGAGAGGTGGCGCCTCATCCTTAATTTATCAAGCCGGCGTGTTTCATCGCCGCGTCGATCTTCTCGGCGGTCGACGCCTCGATGGTCACCAGCGGCGAGCGCACCACGTTCTCGACCTTGCCAATTTTCGACAGCGCGTATTTGACGCCGCACAGGCCGGGCTCGAGGAAGATCGCCTTGTGCAGCGGCAGCAGACGGTCCTGCAATTCTAGCGCCTTGGCGCTGTCACCGGACAGTGTGGCTTCCTGGAATTCGGCGCACAGCCGCGGCGCGACATTCGACGTCACCGAGATGCAGCCGACACCGCCATGAGCGTTGAAGCCGAGGGCAGAGGCATCCTCACCTGAAAGCTGGATGAAATCCTTGCCGCAGGTGGCGCGCTGTTCGGACACGCGCTCGACCTTGCCGGTGGCATCCTTGACGCCGACGATGTTCTGGAAGTCGTGCGCCAGCCTGCCCATCGTCTCCGGCATCATGTCGATCACCGAGCGCGGCGGGATGTTGTAGATGATGATCGGCAGCTTGGTCGCCCTGGCGACAGCGGCGAAATGCTCGTACAAGCCGCGCTGTGTTGGCTTGTTGTAATAAGGCGTGACGACCAGAGCGGCATCGGCGCCCGCCTGCTCGGCATATTGCACCAGACCGACCGCTTCCGCGGTGTTGTTGGAGCCGGCGCCGGCGACGACCGGAGCGCGGCCCTTGGCCACCTCGATGCAGACCTTGACGACATGGCGATGCTCGTCATGCGACAGCGTCGGCGACTCGCCGGTGGTGCCGACCGGGACGAGGCCCGTCGTGCCCTCGCCAAGTTGCCATTCGACGAAAGCGCGAAAGGCTTTCTCGTCGAAACGTCCGCTCTTTTCGAACGGCGTCACGAGCGCAGTAAGCGAGCCTCTCAGCATGTCGTCCAACTCCTTGGGACTTGTTTGTTTATGCATGTCGTCGTCCCAAAACCGGTTCCCGCTTTTGGGCGACTGCATCGGGCGCCTTCTAGCCGAAAGCGAAGCCGCGCACCATAGTCTCGACACTGTTGCGCGGCAAGCATGCCGATGGTGCCAGCAAGCGCAATTCGAACGGCCTGGATAACCCTTTGTTTACGGGCTCTTCACGACCTAAGTCTAGGCTCTCGGGCACCTGGGCTTGCCATCTAAAGTGCCGCAACAGGGAAAGATCAGGATCATGCCGGCCGGTCGGCCACTCCGCTTCATATTGCTTGGCGCCGTTGCCCTGCTGATAGTGGGGACGGCGGCAAACGAGAGCGTCGACGAGCAGACGACCTCATCGATCCCGATGCCCGACATGCAAGACAGAGCGCAGACCGATGCGCCCTCCCCCAGTATCGTCGTGCTGAAAAGCGGTCTCGACGCGTTGGCGACCGGCGATATCGCCGCGGCACGAGCGGTGCGCGAAACATTGCCGGCCAGTTCGCTGGACCGCCATATCCTGGCCTGGGCGATCGCGCTCTATGGCGGCGACCGTGTGCCGAGCAGCGAGATTGCCGATACCGCAAAGATGTTGCCGAATTGGCCGGGCACCATCGCTCTGCGCAAGAACAGCGAGCGCGCGCTTTATCGCGAAAACCCCTCGCCGCAGACCGTGGTGAAAGCCTTTGACGGCAGCCAGCCGCTGACCTTTCAAGGCGTGGTCATCCTTGCCCGTTCTTATGTAGCTCTTGGCAACACCAAGGCTGCGCTTTCCGTGCTGTCGCCATTCTGGCGCACCGAGAAGCTGGAAGCCAGGGACGAGGCGGCCGTCAGCAAGGAGTTTGGCGCCATCATTCCGGCTGCCGACCATCGTTTCCGCATGGAACGGATGTTTTATGCCGACCGGGAGAATTCGGCACTGCGGGTCGCAGCCCTTGCCGGCGCGCAACCGCTGGCCGATGCCTGGGCCGCCGCCTCGCGTGGCGACAAGAACGCGGCCAAGCTGTTGAAAGCAGTGCCTGCCGCACAGCAATCGGCCGGCTATTTCTTCGCGCAAGCCGAATATCTGCGCAAGCAGCGGAAGTTTGCGGACGCCGCCGCGGTGGTAATGAAAGCGCCAACGAACCGCGACGCGCTGGTCGATCCCGATGCCTGGTGGGTCGAGCGCCGCGTGCTGTCGCGCGCGCTGGTCGATCAGGGCGACTGGAAGACCGCTTACAAGATCGTTGCCGCGCACGCCGCCGAAAGTCCCGCGAGCGCCGCCGAGGCGGAATTCCACGCCGGCTGGTATGCGCTGCGCGGCCTCAACGATCCTGCGATGGCCTCGACCCATTTTGCCCGCATCGCCGATCTCGCGCAGGGACCGATGTCGCTGTCACGCGCCTATTACTGGCTTGGCCGCGCGGCGGAAGCCGGCGGTCCCGGCAATGCGAAGGATTATTTCACCAAGGCGGCGGCCTATGGCACCACTTTCTACGGCCAGTTGGCGGCGGAACGGGTTGGCTTGCGCACGCTGAACATCGTCTATCCCGAGCCAAGCACTGCCGACCGCCAAAGCTTTGACGGTCGCGAAGCCGTCAGCGCCATCAAGCGGCTGCAGGAGGCGGGCTACGACCGCTATGCCGAGACGCTTTACCGCGACCTCGCCGGGCAGTTGACCAGCCCCGGCGAGCTGGCGCTGCTTGCGGTGCTGGCGGAAAAGCAAGGCAATCATTTCATGGCGCTGAAGATCGGCAAGATCGCCGGCGCGCGCGGCATCGATGTCGGCGCGCTGTCGCATCCGCTGGGCGTCATTCCCGACACCGCCGACATATCCGGCTCGGGCAAGGCGCTGGCCTATGCGATCGCCCGCCAGGAAAGCGAATTCAATGTCGGCGCCGTCTCCAGCGCCGGCGCGCGCGGCCTGCTGCAGCTGATGCCGGGCACCGCCAAGCAATTGGCGAAGAAGGCAGGACTGAGCTTTTCCCAGGATCGGCTGACCAGCGATGCCGGTTACAATGCGACGCTGGGGGCTGCCTTCCTTGGCGAGCAGCTCGACCGCTTCGGCGGCTCCTATGTGCTGACCTTCGCCGGCTACAATGCCGGCCCTAACCGCGCCAGCCAATGGGTAGCCAAGTACGGCGACCCGCGCGGCAAGGGCATCGACGCCGTCGTCGACTGGATCGAGCGAATTCCCTACACCGAAACAAGAAGTTACGTGCAGCGCGTGATGGAGAATTACGAGGTCTACAAGATGCGCATTTCGGGGAAGTACGATATCGTTGGGGATTTGGTGAACGGAAGAGGCTGAGGCCGCAGAGCTGTCGCCACGGGCAGACGTTGGCGATCCTTCGCGCCCCCCTTGCCGGCCATCTCCCCCACGAGTGGGGAGATCAGCTGTCATTGCCGATTTCGCCGATCTCCAACGTCGAAGGAAGGGCGTAGCGCCTGAACCGCCAATCTCCCCCCTCGTGGGGGAGATGTCTGGCATTTCCAAGAGTGTCAGCTTGCCGACAACCCTCGATTTGACCGCTCCCACCCTCGCCTGTAGCAGACGGAGACAATCCGGACAGGGAGTCCTTTTAATATGTCGAGCACCGACGGCTTCTCCGACTTTTTCTACACCGCGCCGGACGGGCTCAAGCTTCACGCCCGCGTCTATGGCGAGACCAATTCGGCAAACTGGCAGGTCGTTTGCCTGCCCGGCCTGACCCGCAACGCGCGCGATTTCCATGAGCTGGCGCTTTATCTGTCGCAGCGAACCGACAATCCGCGCAAGGTCATCGCCTTCGACTACCGTGGCCGCGGCCAGTCCGCTTACGATCCTGATATCTGCCACTACACTATCGGCATCGAAGCCGGCGATGTCCTCGCCGGACTGGCCGCTCTGAACGTCGAGGAAGCGGCCTTTATCGGCACCTCGCGCGGCGGGCTGATCATCCACGTGCTCGGCGCGCTGCGGCCGGCCGCGTTGAAAGCCATCGTGCTGAACGACATCGGACCGGTGATCGAGGCCGCGGGGCTCGCCCATATCCAAACCTATCTCGACCCGGCACCGAAACCGAAGAGCCGCGCTGAGGCGATCGATGCCCAACGCGTCGCTCACGGCGCGGATTTTCCCGCTCTGACCGCAGCGGATTGGGAGCGGATGGTGTCGGCCCTCTACCGCGAGACGGACGAAAGCCTCCTGCTGCCGGATTTCGACACGCAGCTGGTCGAGACGGTGGCGGGCCTCGACCTCAGCAAGCCGTTGCCGGATCTGTGGCCGCAGTTCGAGGCGCTGGCGGCCATACCTTTGCTTGCCATTCGCGGCGCCAACTCGAAACTCCTGTCGGCCGACACACTCGACGAGATGCAAAAGCGTCATTCCGGCATGGAAGCGATCACCGTCGAGGGCCAGGGCCATGCGCCCTTCCTGGAGACAGGCAATCTGCCGGGCGCTATCGCGGCTTTCCTGGATGGAGTACCAAATGCGGCCCAGAAAAAGTAAACCCCAAGATCAAAGATGATCCTGGGGTTGCCGAGGCAGTATATGAAAGCCTTGGGTAACTATTTGGCTTTCGAGCTTTTCCGGGGCGCCTTGGGTGCCTTCGCCGCTGCCGCTTTACTTTTTTGAGCAGGCGCTGGCACTGAGGCCGTGGTCAGCGGCGATGCGAAGGCCGAGCTTTTTCCATCGCCGGATAACCCCTCGCCGCGGGGCGTTTCCAGCACGACAACGCAGCCGTCGAGATCGTTGGTGGCCAGATGCGCATAGCGCATGGTCATCGAAAGCGTCTGGTGGCCGAGCCACATCTGCACGCGGCGGATGTCGATGCCGCCCTGGACCAGACGCGAGGCACAGGTGTGACGCAAGATGTGCGGAACCACCTGGTCGTCGGCGCCGAGACCGACTTCGGCCTTGGCATCGTTCCAGATGGCGCGAAATTGTGCCTGGCTGAGTTTGGTGAACGGACCCTTGGGCCGGCGGCCCTCTGACGGGGGCAGTTTGATCACCTCTTTGACCCGCTCGGTCATCGGGATGGTGCGGCTGCGGCCGGATTTGGTGATCCAGAACGAGACGCGGTGTTCCTGGATGTCGTTCCAGATCAGTCCGAGCGCTTCGCCAAGGCGGCAACCGCTGTCGACGAGAAAGACCGAGAGACGGTAGGCATCCTCGCTGCGGGTCCTGATGGCGGCGAACAGCCTTGCTTCTTCGTCCCTTTCGAGGAAACGAATCCGTCCCGCCCGCTCCTTCTGGCGGCGGAACTCGGGTAGGCTGTGGATATCCCCCATCTTGTAAGCCTTGCGCAGCAGTTTGCTGAGGGCAGCCATCTTTCGATTGATGGTTGCGTTGCTGTTGCCGCGCTGGCGCAAGGTGCCGATAAGGTTGTCAAGGGTGCTCTGGTCGAAGGCGCTGAACCGTTCTCCGAGGAGAATCTCGTCTATTTCGCCGATGAAGGAGCTGACATTGTACTTATGTCGCCCATCATCCCAGAGTATGTCTCGGTACGCTGAAAAAAGCTCTCCGACCCGGTGCGACTTTACTTCTCTGATCTTGTTGTAGCTGTAGTTTATCTTCGCATTTTGAGAAGAGAACATTGAGAAATGTTCGGAGGGGTCGCCCTCTTGTATCGCTTCGATGGTCATAAATTGCCACACCCCCGAGTGGATAGAGTCAGACCTACCCGCTTGGAAGCGTCCTTTCAAGAGATTTAATCACGCAGTTGTGAATTCATCCACCATCAGCGGATCCCACGAACTCACCCTACGGACTGTTCAGCTGCCGATTCCCCCTGTTCCTTCTGCTTGTCTTGACCCAGTCACGAAACAAAAACAGCCCGGGCGTTTATGCGCCCGGGCTGGTATTCACTTGCCTAAAGCCAGACCTTAGAACGAGCGCTGGAAGCGGAGCATGCCGCCGATGGCGTCGTCGCCATCAGTAATACCGGTCCAGTTGTGGTTCGTGCCAAGGGTATCGACCTCATCGATCTTGCCTGCATTGACGTAGTCAACTTCGGCAGTGATCGTGAACCCGGGAACGACGTCGTAGGCGATGTTGGCTGCGATGCCGAGGTTTTCACCTTCGTCATACGAAACCTGAGCGTTGAACGAGGTCTTCTCGTTGATGGTGTAGGTGCCACCACCCCAGACTGCCCAGTTGCCATCCCACGGCTTGTAGAAGCCGCGGCCGCCGGCCGGGAACGCGTAGCCCGTATCCGTCAGGTTGTCGTCGGTGCCGTAGCCGCCCATGATGAAGAGCGACAGGTTCTGCATCGGGGTGATGTCCAAACGAACCTTGCCGGAGACTTCTTCATAGTTGCTGTCGTAAGCGATGACGCCGGTGATGGCGCCCCAGCCCTGCGTGTACTTCAAGCCGCCGACGACATGCGGAACGTAGCTGTCGATCGTGCCCACGCCGTAGGAACCGGGAGTACCGCCGCCCGCGCCTTCTTCGAGCGAGATCACGGCCGAGAAGCCGTTGCCCGCATCGAAATAGTACTGGATGACGTTGGTGTCGAAATCGCCGTAGGGAACCAGCGTATCCTGAATGACGTTGCCGGCGTAGCCGATGAACGTGTTGAAGGCCGATTCGTCCTTACCGACGCGCAGGCCACCGAGCTGGATCCAGGCGAAGTTCAGCGAAACGGTGTCGCCGTTGCCAGCAGCATTGGGCGAGCCAAAGAGGGGGCCGGCTCCGTCCGGATCGAAGCCCGAATCACGGTTGTTGTTCTGGAAGTTGAAGCGGGTCTCGGTGTAGGTCTTCAAGGTGCCGAGCTCGGTTTCCTGGCCGGTCCAGGTCTTCAGCGAGAAACGGGCGTGCTTGAACCAGGTGTCGTTGCTGCCACCGTCCTCAACGTCGGCAGACGTCGCACCGTCGAACGAGCCGACGTCGCCGGCGCCGATATCGTAGCGGATATAGCCGCCGATGCGCAGGCAGGTTTCGGTGCCGGGGATGTAGAAGTAGCCCGAGCCGTAAACGTCGCAAATCTTGACGTATTCAGCCGGTTCCGGCTCGGCGACGACGACGGCGTCGGCGGCGCGCGCACCGGAAACTGCGATCAGGGCCGCAGCGGAGCCGAGAAGAAGGCTCTTAATGTTCATTTTCTGACCTCCAGTCAAAAGTTAAAAAACGGGTCTGGGTATTCTTTGCTGAAGGACAGCGTTCCCTGCCCCATCCCCACTACCGAAAAAGATGCGCACCGCGCCGCTCCTTCGAAATTGACATTACCCATGAGGCGGCGGCGTTCAACCATGATCGTACCGGCAAAAGGGCTGTGCGGGTGCTATCCCCCGGCGTTGTTGCACAAATGACACGATTTGGCCTCAGTCAGAAAGCTCTCATTAACTATCGAAGGGCCCGGAAGCCTTGTCCAGCGCGCCGCATTGCGGCCGAATCCGGCGATCGCCGGCCGGAATTGCGGCGCTGCTGCCGACTCGCCGGCCAGGGAGCGGCCGCAGATTCGCCGCATGCAAAAGGCGGCGCTGCGGCCAAATCCGGAATTTTCAGAGATAATGGCGCCGGCTTGTTGATTGTGCCCGCGCTTTTCTTTATCCAGCGGCGCAACGGAGAGGTGGCCGAGTGGTCGAAGGCGCTCCCCTGCTAAGGGAGTAGAGGTCAAAAGCTTCTCGTGGGTTCGAATCCCATCCTCTCCGCCATCCTGCTTCGCTCTTCGAGCTTCGCAGGACAAACCCAACCCTCAGCGCGAAGCAGGATGGCGGAGAGGATGCCCTCCGAAGCCTTGGCGTAGGAGGGCCGGACCGTGTGGCGTGCTACGTGCCGCACAGCGTAAGCCCAAAGCATCCCTTGCAAAATTCGATTGGCAGTCCTGCTTCGCTCTTCGAGCTTCGCAGGACAAACCCAACCCTCAGCGCGAAGCAGGATGGCGGAGAGGATGCCCTCCGAAGCCTTGGCGTAGGAGGGCCGGACCGTGTGGCGTGCTACGTGCCGCACAGCGTAAGCCCAAAGCATCCCTTGCAAAATTCGATTGGCAGTCCTGCTTCGCTCTTCGAGCTTCGCAGGACAAACCCAACCCTCAGCGCGAAGCAGGATGGCGGAGAGGATGCCCTCCGAAGCCCCGGCAAAGGAGAGCAGCTCATGTGGTATGTGTATCTCCTGGAGAGTGCGGCTGCCGAAGGCGAACGCTATATCAGCATAACGACGGACCTGAAACGACGGCTTGTCGAGCACAATGCGGGGAAATCCAGCCATACATCCAAGTTTCTGCCGTGGCGGATCGTCACCTATATGGCCTTTTCGAACCAGGCCAAGGCAGCTTCATTCGAGCGCTATCTCAAATCCGGTTCAGGGCATGCTTTCGCAAACAAGCGCCTGTGGTGATGGCCGCATCACCCGCAGCAAAGTCCATTTTTCAATAAACCTCAACAATAACAACTGATTACAGCGAAAACGCCTGTCGCCGGCTTCACTATCTTGTTCGATTCTGACTGGAGGTCAGAAAATGAACATTAAGAGCCTTCTCCTCGGCTCCGCTGCGGCCTTGATCGCAGTTTCCGGTGCGCGCGCCGCCGACGCCGTCGTCGTCGCCGAGCCGGAACCGGCTGAATACGTCAAGATCTGCGACGTCTACGGCGCCGGCTACTTCTACATTCCCGGCACCGAAACCTGCCTGCGCATTGGCGGCTATGTCCGTTACGACATCGGTGCCGGCGACGTCGGCTCGTTCGACGGTGCGAGGTCCTTCGACCATAAGGATGGCGACGAGCAGGATACCTTCTACAAGAACGCCCGTTTCACGCTGAAGACCTGGACCGGCCAGGAAACCGAACTCGGCACCTTGAAGACCTACACCGAGACCCGCTTCAACTTCGGCAACCGCAACGGCTACCCCTCGGCAGACGATCCGACGACCGAAGCAGACGAGTTCAACTCCAACCCTGCCGGCAACAAGAACGTTTCGCTGAACTTCGCCTGGATCCAGCTCGGTGGTCTGCGCGTCGGTAAAGACGAATCGGCCTTCGACACGTTCATCGGCTACGCCGGCAACGTCCTTCAGGATACGCTCGTTCCCTACGGCGACTTCGACACCAACGTCGTCCAGTACTACTTCGATGCGGGCAACGGCTTCTCGGCCGTCGTCTCTCTCGAAGAAGGCTCGGGCTTCGACACCATCGACAGCTACGTTCCGCATGTCGTCGGCGGCGTGAAGTACACGCAGGGCTGGGGCGCCATCACCGGCGTCGTCGCTTATGACAGCAACTATGAAGAAGTCGCCGGCAAGGTTCGGTTGGACATCACCCCGATGCAGAACCTGTCGCTGTTCATCATGGGCGGCTACGGCACCGACGACAATTTGACGGACTCGAGCTATGCGATCGACGCCGGCGGCCGCGGCTTCTACAAGCAGTGGGGCGGCAACTGGGCATTCTGGGGTGGCGGCACCTACACCATCAACGAGAAGACCTCGTTCAACGCCCAGGTCTCGTATGACGAATGGAAGAATCTCGGCGTCGCCGCCAACATCGCCTACGACGTTGTTCCCGGCTTCACGGTCACGGCCGAAGTCGACTACCTCAACGCAGGCAAGTTCGACGACGCCAACTTCTCCAACTTCACCAACGCCGACAAGAAGAGCAGCATTGGCGGCCTGCTGCGCTTCCAGCGCTCGTTCTAACAGGCTCTGACTGGCTCAAAATCGAACCCGGCGGGCAACCGCCGGGTTTTTCTTTTTGAAGCATCCGTCGCCATAGTCATTGGCTGCAGTTTGAAGCATCCGTCGCCATAGTCATTGGCTGCAGTGCTGGCCTTCAAAAGGTTGCCGCCTACCGGCAGTCAGGTCGTAGAGCGTGGCCACCCGCGCCGATTTCATCCCGGGCGTCATGGCCGCTATTTCCAGCCGCGCCAGAACTTGCGCCGTCCTATCGGGCACGCTAGCAAGAAGGCCCCTCTTCTCGTCGTGAGCCTTTGCCATGCGCCAGCGCCCTGCCCTCACGCCGCTTGTCGGCGCACTCCCCTCGACGGTGCCGTTTGTCGGCCCGGAGGCGCAGGAGCGCGAGCGCGGCCGCGCGTTTCGCGCCCGCATCGGCGCCAATGAGAGCAGTTTCGGGCCTTCACCGCGCGTTATCGCCCGCATGGAGAGCGTCGCGCGTGACCAGTGGATGTATTGCGATCCCGACAATTACGATCTGAAGCAGGCCACCGCCCGCCATCTCGGGGTCGGCGCCGAAAACGTCGTGGTCGGCGAAGGCATAGACGGGCTGCTCAGCCTGGTGGCGCGCATGTATGTCGCGCCGGGCGACGCAGTGGTCACCTCGCTCGGCGCCTATCCGACCTTCAACTTCCACATTGCCGGCGTCGGCGGCCGGCTGGTCACGGTGCCTTACGAGAACGACAAGGAAAGCCTGGACGGCCTGCTCAAGGCAGTCATCAAGGAGAAGGCGCCGCTGGTCTATCTCTCCAATCCGGACAATCCGATGGGCAGCTGGTGGGAAGCAGGAGATATCACCCGCTTCGTCGAAGCGTTGCCGGAAACCACCATGCTGGTGCTCGACGAGGCCTATGGCGAATTGGGGCCGGCCTCGGCGCTGCCGCCGATCGATGTCGCGCGGCCCAACGTCATCCGCATGCGCACCTTCTCCAAGGCATACGGGCTGGCCGGCATTCGCTGCGGCTATGCGGTGGCCGAGGCTGAGGTGATCCGCGATTTCGAGAAGATCCGCAACCATTACGGCGTCAGCCGCATGGCGCAGATCGCCGGCGTCGAGGCGCTGGCCGACCAAGACTGGCTGCACAGCGTGGTGGCGCGAGTCGCTGCCGGACGCACACGTATAGCCGGGATTGCCGAGACGAACGGGCTGAAGCCGCTGCCATCGGCGACCAATTTCGTCACCATCGATTGCGGCAAGGACGGCGCCTTCGCGCTGAAAGTGCTGCAAAATCTTTTGTCGCGCGACGTGTTCATTCGCAAACCGATGGCGCCAGGGCTCGACCGTTGCATAAGGGTCAGCGTCGGCCTCGATCATGAGCTCGACATCTTTGCCGAGGAACTGCCCGGCGCGCTCGCCGCTGCGCGGGGAAATTAGCCCGGCCGATTGCCGTCGCGACACGGCCTGCCAATGCCGCCAAAGGCCAAGACAGAACCAGCCGGGCCCCCGGCTTCCGTCGATCCAACAACAATCCAACCGTTCAAGGCTGTTGCTTTCGTCCGATCCCGCGCCAGTTCTTGAGCATGGGAGATAACGACCGGCAAAAGGCGGTGCAGGCGCGCATGCATGGTAAGGTGCAAGGCGTCGGCTACCGGATGTGGGCGCGACGCGAAGCGATAAGGCTTGGCCTCGTAGGTTGGGTACGCAATGAACGAGACGGCACGGTGACGGCCTCGATTGCCGGTGCCGATGCTGCGGTTTCCACAATGATCGAACGGCTCCGGCAAGGGCCAAGGGGAGCTTCGGTTTCGAGGGTCGAGATCGAAGAATTCGAACTCCTCGACGCGCCCATCGACTTTCGGATCATTGTCTAGACGGAACCACTTTATTGCCGCTTGAATTAATTGAACGTTCGTTTTATTACTAAATACCGGGAGACTATCATGGCACGCACAACGGGATCCGACGGCGAAAAAACTGAAGCGGCCGTCCGCGAGGCAGCGGTCAGCCTGATCGCCCGCTTCGGCTATGAGGCGACGTCGATGCGGCAGCTTGCCGCCGAGGTCGGCGTCCAGGCGGCCGCGCTCTACCGCTATTTTCCGACCAAGGAAGACCTGCTGTTCACGCTGATGCGCGAACATATGGAAGGGCTGATCGAAGCGTGGGACGCCGCACGCCCCGACGCTGCCGATCCGGCAACGCGGCTTGCCGCCTATGTCGAAAACCACATCGCTTTCCACATCGAGCGCCGCCACTCCACCCATGTCTCGAACATGGAATTGCGCAGCCTGTCACATGACCGGCTGACGCAGATCCTTCGCATGCGCACCGCCTATGAGAAGGAGTTGCGCGCCATCCTGCGCGACGGCGCGGAGGCCGGCGCCTTCAGTGTCGATGACACCGGGCTCACTGCCATGGCGCTGATCCAGATGATGACCGGCGTCATCGTCTGGTTCCGGCCGGGCGAGCGGCTGTCGATGGCTGAAGTCACGGCGACATATCTTTCAATGACAATGCGCCTGGTTGGCGCGAACATAGACGGCAAGACTTACAGCGCCGCGCGTCCCTTCGGACGCGCAAATGACGCTGTAGCATTTTGATTTCGCGCATGATCCTTTCCGAAAATCAAAGTTGATTTCGGGGTCATGCGGCAGGAGGGAACGGCATGTACACGAACACACTCAGCTTCGGGCATGACGAGGACATCGAGGCGCTGCGCGATCTGGTGCGCCGCTTTGCCCAGGAGAAAATAGCGCCGATCGCCGCCGAGATCGACCGCAGCAACCAGTTCCCCGCGCATCTGTGGAAAGAACTCGGCGCGCTCGGCCTGCTTGGAATCACCGCCGATCCCGATTTCGGCGGTAGCGGCATGGGCTACCTCGCCCATGTCATTGCGGTGGAAGAGATTTCGCGCGCCTCGGGCTCGGTCGGCCTTTCCTACGGCGCCCATTCGAACCTCTGCGTCAACCAGATCAACCGCTGGGCGACACCTGCGCAGAAGGAGAAATTCCTGCCGGCATTGTGCTCGGGCGAAAGGGCAGGTGCGCTGGCCATGTCGGAATCGGGCGCCGGCTCCGACGTCGTCTCGCTCAAGCTGCGCGCCGAAAAGCGCAACGACCGCTATGTGCTCAACGGCTCGAAAATGTGGATCACCAACGGCCCCGACGCTGAAACGCTGGTGGTCTACGCCAAGACCGATCCGGAGCGGAAATCGCACGGCATCACCGCCTTCATCGTCGAAAAGACCATGGCCGGCTTCTCGGCATCGCCAAAGCTCGACAAGCTCGGCATGCGCGGCTCCAACACCGGCGAACTGGTGTTCGACAATGTCGAGGTGCCCTATGACAATGTGCTGCATGAGGAGGGCCGCGGCGTCGAGGTCCTGATGTCGGGCCTCGACTACGAGCGCACCGTGCTCGCCGGCGGCCCGCTCGGGCTGATGGCGGCGAGCCTCGACGTTGCCGTCCCCTATGTGCATGAGCGCAAGCAGTTCGGCCAGCCGATCGGCGAGTTCCAACTGGTGCAGGGCAAGCTCGCCGACATGTATTCGACGATGAACGCCGCGCGCGCTTACGTTTATGCCGTCGCGGCTGCCTGCGATCGCGGCCAGACGACACGCAAGGATGCCGCCGGCTGCGTGCTGTTTGCCGCCGAGAAGGCGACGCTGATGGCGCTCGACGCCATCCAGCTGCTTGGCGGCAACGGCTATACCAACGAGTATCCGACCGGCCGGCTGTTGCGCGACGCCAAGCTCTACGAAATCGGCGCCGGCACCAGCGAGATTCGACGCTGGCTGATCGGGCGCGAGATCATGGCGGAAGGGGTGTGAGCGATTTCAATGCCTGGTTTGCCAAAATACCTTGGAGTATTAGCACGGACTATCGTCGCATTGATCCCATTGTCTGGATTCGCGAATGCCGCCTCTTCAGATATGCCGCAATTTCGAGACGTTGCAGCACTGCGGGTTGAAGTCATTTCCCGCCTGAAGGCTGACAGCCGAGTCAAGCAAGCAATTCCCAACCCCGCCGATCCGGCGCGTCTTGACGTAACCAGGGTCGGTTCTACCGGCAAGGATATTCATCTTCAGGTGGACGTTACGAACCTGCTAGGCCGCATTCGCGACCTGCCGGCGGGAGAGGCGGAAACCGAAATCGAACGTTTTCTAACCACGCTCGTGCTCAGCGATAGCGAAAGCGGCTTCCAGGCCGATCTACTGATTGCCAACATTCGACCGCGCGAACATCTCGACGCTTTCAAAGGCGATGGCACAGAGCCCGACAAAGGACCGGCGTTTGAAACCTTGGCGGGTGACGTCGTGATCCTTTACCAAATCGACAATGAGGACTCGCTCGCCAGCGTCCGGCTTGACGATGTTGGAGACCGCTCACTCGCACAGCTTCGCCAGCTTGCTCTGGAAAACATCAACAAGCAGATTACGAAGGTCAAGCAGGAGCGTATCCTCGACGGGATATCGATCTTCACCGTCGAAGGGGATGAGGCCATCTCACCCGCTCTCCTCCTGACCGAAAAATTCTGGGCCACGCTTGGACCGCAATTCCCCAACGGCGTTTTCATAGCCATTCCAAAACGCGATGCCATCGTCGTTGTAGACAAGCGGCTTCCCAATGCGGTTCAGTTTGCTCGCTCATTTGTCGACAAGGTTTTCAAGACCGAACCTGATCTTCTCTCCGAGTACATTTTCGAGCGCCGTGACGGCAAGCTGCAAGTCGTGGCAGAGCAATAGGAACCGATGTGGCCGTACTCCAAACCCAGATCTCGCCCTCCTCCGAAACCTACCTCGCCAATGCCGAGCGCATGCGGGCGCTGGTTGCCGACATTGCGGACAAGGCGGCAACCGTCGAGCGCGGTGGCTCGGAGGAGGCGCGCGAGCGTCATGTTTCGCGCGGCAAGCTGTTGCCGCGCGAGCGGCTGGCGCAATTGCTCGACACCGGCTCGCCTTTCCTCGAGATCGGCCAGTTCGCGGCATGGTCCATGTATGGCGAGGAGATTTCCTCGGCCGGCATCATCGCCGGCGTCGGCCGTGTCGAAGGGACCGAGGTGATGGTCGTGGTCAACGACGCCACGGTGAAGGGCGGCACCTATTATCCGCTCACGGTGAAGAAGCATTTGCGCGCGCAGGAGATCGCGCTGCAAAACAATCTGCCTTGCGTCTATCTGGTCGACAGCGGCGGCGCCAACCTGCCCAACCAGGACGAGGTGTTTCCCGACCGCGAGCATTTCGGCCGCATCTTCTACAACCAGGCCAACATGTCGGCGGCCGGCATTCCGCAGATCGCCTGCGTCATGGGCTCATGTACTGCGGGCGGCGCCTATGTGCCGGCAATGTCGGACGAGACGATCATGGTGCGCAACCAGGCGACCATTTTTCTCGGCGGCCCGCCTCTGGTGAAGGCGGCTACGGGCGAAGATGTCAGCGCCGAGGAGCTTGGCGGCGCCGACGTGCACACCAGGCTGTCCGGTGTCGCCGACCACTATGCGCTGGACGACGAACATGCGCTCGCGATTTGCCGGCGCATCGTCAAGAACCTCAACCGGCGCAAGACCGTAAGCCTGAGCTTACAGGAACCCGCGCCGCCGCTTCACGATCCGCGTGAACTCTATGGCATCGTGCCGACGGATTTGCGCCAGCCCTATGATGTGCGCGAGGTGATCGCGCGCGTCGTCGACGGCTCCGAGTTCGACGAGTTCAAGCAGAATTACGGCACCACGCTGGTCACCGGCTTTGCCCATCTTCAGGGCATGCCGGTCGGCATCATCGCCAATAATGGCGTGCTGTTTTCCGAAAGTGCTGTCAAGGGCGCGCATTTCATCGAACTGTGCTGCCAGCGCAAGATCCCGCTGATCTTCCTGCAGAACATCACCGGCTTCATGGTCGGGCGGAAATACGAGGCCGGCGGCATCGCCAAGGACGGCGCCAAGCTGGTGATGGCGGTCGCCACCGCTCGCGTGCCGAAGGTGACCATGATCATCGGCGGCTCGTTCGGCGCCGGCAATTACGGCATGTGCGGACGCGCCTACTCGCCGCGGTTCCTGTGGATGTGGCCGAACGCGCGCATTTCGGTGATGGGCGGCGAACAGGCGGCGACCGTGCTGGCGGTGGTCAAGCGCGAGGGCATCGAGCGCAAGGGCGGTGAGTGGAGCGCGGACGAGGAAGCGAAATTCAAGAAGCCGATCCTGATGAAATACGAGCATGAGGGCCACCCGCTCTACTCCTCGGCGCGGCTGTGGGACGACGGCATCATCGACCCGGCGAAAACGCGCGAGGTGCTGGCGCTCAGCCTGTCGGCCGCGCTCAACGCCGGAATCGAGGAAACGAAGTTCGGCGTGTTCAGGATGTGAGATGAGCAAGTTCGGCGAACGGATACATGTCCACACCGGCGACATCACCAGGCTTGCGGTCGATGCCATCGTCAACGCCGCCAATTCCTCGCTGCTGGGCGGCGGCGGCGTCGACGGCGCCATTCACCGGGCGGCCGGCCCGGAGCTCGAATTCGAATGCCGGATGCTGAACGGCTGCAAGGTCGGCGAAGCAAAGCTTACCAAGGGCTACAGGCTGCCGGCACGTTACATCATCCACACGGTCGGACCTGTCTGGCAAGGCGGCGGCAAAGGCGAAGCCGGACTGCTCGCCTCCTGCTATATCCGATCGCTCGAAATCGCCGCCGCCAGGGATTGCCGGACCGTGGCATTTCCGGCGATCTCCACCGGCATGTACCGCTATCCGAAAAATGAGGCGACGCAGATCGCCGTTGGCATCGCAGGTACCTTCGTCGGACAGAACTCAACGCCCGAAACAGTTATTTTCTGCTGCTTCGACGAGCCAATAGCTCAACTATACCGACAAGCCGTTGCTGCCCTTGGAGGATGCTAGTCTGCATGGATAAGATGGTTCCTCCACCTACGCAAAAGCAATTTTCGGTGAGCAGGCTGGCGGCACTGGAGAATAGACGCTATTGTTCATCCCACATTGGGCAACGGGGATGGGGTAAAGATGAGGCCGAAATATTCGGGAAAAACGACTGCGTCGGTACTTGCAGTCTTGCTTATATTTTCGGTACCCGGCGTTGGCGCCGCGGCATCGCTGGCGGGAAGCAAAGGCGACATCCATTTCTATCCGTATTTGCCGAAAAGCCCGAAAGACCAGTGCACCATGGCTTACAACGCCTATGTGGCCGCCGGCGGCCATTCGGCCTATGCGACCACGCCCTATGCCCGGATCCGTTCGTTGTACATCATCTGCGGCTCGGGCTTGAATGCACCGTCACAGAAGGCTGCCGAAGAACGGGCGATGAAATCCTGCGAGTCCGCCCGCAGCCATTACAAGGTCATTACAGGGGCTGGCTGCGAAGTTGCGGCATCGAAGTAGGCCGACAAGCATCGGCTTGGGCATTTTTCAAATGGGCGGCGCAAGATGAAATCGACACGCATCAAACGAATTACTGTATCGATGCTTGCCGGCCTGCTCGTATTTACGGCACCCGGTATCGGGGCGGCTGGATCGCTGGCGGGCAGCAAGGGGGACACCCGATTCTGGCCTCCGTTGTCACTGAATCCAAAGGAGCCCTGCACGAAGTCGTACAACGCCTATGTCGCGGCGAGTGGCCACTCGGCCTACGCGACCACATTCTACTCGCGCGTCGACGATCTTTACATCATCTGCGGTGCGCGGCTGAACGCGCCATCTCAGAAGGCCGCGGAAGAGTTGGCGTTGCGAAGCTGTCAGGTTGGCCTGAAAAAGTGGAAGGTTCAGACCGCGAGCGGCGGCTGCAAAATCGCGGCTTCGAAATAGGCTCATTCCTGCCAGACCGGCGCCGCCCGAGACAAACCCGGGAGGCTCCATGTTCGCCAAGATCCTGATCGCCAATCGCGGCGAGATCGCCTGCCGGGTGATACGCACGGCCAGGAAGATGGGGGTGCGCACCGTTGCCGTCTATTCCGACGCGGACGCCAAGGCTCTGCATGTCGAAATGGCCGACGAGGCGGTGCATATCGGCGCTTCGCCCGTCGGTGAAAGCTATCTGCGCGGCGACAGGATTGTTGCGGCGGCGCTGGCGACCGGCGCCGAAGCAATTCACCCCGGCTATGGCTTCCTCTCGGAAAACCCCGATTTCGTCGACCAGGTGGTGGCGGCAGGGCTCACCTTCATCGGCCCGTCGGCCGCCTCGATCCGCGCCATGGGGCTGAAGGACGCGGCCAAGCGGCTGATGGAAAAGGCCGGCGTGCCGGTGGTGCCGGGCTATCATGGCGAGGCGCAGGAGATCGTGCTGCTGGCGTCCAAGGCGCGTGAGATCGGCTATCCCGTTCTGATCAAGGCGCGCGCCGGCGGTGGCGGCAAGGGCATGCGCCGGGTCGAACATCCCGACGATTTCTCCGAGGCGCTGTCGGGCGCACGGCGCGAGGCCAAGGCCGCGTTCGGCGACGACCGCGTGCTGGTCGAAAAATATGTCGACAAGCCGCGCCACATCGAGGTCCAGGTATTCGGCGACAATTTTGGCAATGCCGTGCATCTCTACGAGCGCGACTGCTCGGCGCAGCGCCGCCACCAAAAGGTGATCGAGGAAGCGCCGGCGCCCGGCATGACGCTGGCGCTGCGCGAGGCGATGACGGAAGCGGCGGTCAAGGCCGCCAAGGCGATCAGCTATTCCGGCGCCGGCACCATCGAATTCATCGTCGATGCCTCGCAAGGGCTGAAGGCCGACCGCTTCTGGTTCATGGAAATGAACACCCGCCTGCAGGTCGAGCATCCCGTCACCGAAATGGTCACCGGCACCGACCTGGTCGAGTGGCAGTTGCGGGTAGCCGCCGGCGAAAAGCTGCCGAACACGCAGAGCGAAATCACGCTTTCCGGCCACGCCTTCGAGGCGCGCATCTATGCCGAGGACGCGGCGAAAGGGTTTCTGCCGGCGACCGGCACGCTGCATCACCTGGCGTTTCCCGACAACGCGCCCGAAGGCGCCAGCATGCGCATCGAGACCGGCGTGCGGGCCGGCGATGCGATCTCGCCCTTCTACGATCCGATGATTGCCAAGCTGGTCGTCCACGCCAAGGACAGGCAGGCGGCGCTCGATGCGCTCGGCACTGCGTTGTCGCAGACCGAGATTGCCGGCTCGACCGTCAACACCGCCTTTCTCGCGGCACTTGCCGCGGACGCCGATTTTTCGGCCGGTGATGTCGATACCGGCCTGATCGGCAGGCATCAGGAAGCGCTGACCGCGGTCGCCCCGCCGAGCTGCGGGATCGTTGCCGCGGCAGCCCTTGCAGCGGCCGGGGCCGGTGCCTTGCCGCCGTCGAACGATCCGTGGTCGTCGCTTGCCGGCTATGCGCATTTCCACAGCGTTGCGCGCCGCACGCGCCTGCGCCATGGCGAGGACGATATACTGGCGCGTGTTTCAGTGCGGCCGGACGGGCGCTTCGAGGTGGCGCTGGACGCGCCCTATGACCGCGTCAATTCGCATGATCTTCGCGCCGCCCCTCGCCTTGCCCGCTGGCCAGGCCACGTCACCGTGTTCGAAGGCGCGGTCGGCTACAGTTTCCTCGTCCCGGATCCGCTGGCGCGCACCGACGAGACTGCCGCCGCTTCCGGCAGCCTGCGCGCGCCGATGCCGGGCGTGGTCAAGCTGGTGCGCGCGGCAAAGGGCGAAAGGGTGATCAAGGGCCAGCCGCTACTGATCCTGGAAGCGATGAAGATGGAGCACACGATCGCGGCCAGCCATGACGGCGTGATCGCCGAGATCGCCACCGAGGGCGCGCAGGTCACCGACGGAACGGTGCTGGTGCGCTTCGTTGAAGAGGCTGCATAGCCGGCTGGAGGCTTGAATGAAAAATGGCCGGGACAAGCCCGGCCATTGCCATGAGTACGCGGCCGCTTACTGCGCGATCGGTGCGTATTTGCCGTCGTGCCACTGGTTGATGTCGTAGCTGGCGTTCTTCAGATCGCCCTTCTCGTCGAAGGTCACGTCGCCGACCACGGTGCTGAACGGCGTGCCGTTCTTCAGCGCTTCGGCTACCTTGACCGGATCGTCCGTTCCGGCGCGCTTGACGCCCTCTGCAAACGCCTGAACGACGGCGTAGGAGAACAGCGTAAAGCCTTCCGGCACGAAGCCGCCCGCCTTGATCTTGGCGATGGCCTCCTTGGCTTCCGGCTTGGCCTGCGGGTCCGACGGGAAGACGAACAGGGTGCCTTCACCGGCGGGGCCGGCGACCTGCCAGAATTCCGGCGAGGCGATCGAGTCCGGCATGATCAGCTGGAACTTGACGCTCTGCTCGGCCGACTGACGCAGGATAAGCCCGGCTTCCGGGTGATAGCCGCCGAAATAGACAACGTCGGCCTTGAGGTCCTTCAGCTTGGTGACGAGAGCCGAATAATCCTTCTCGCCGGCATTGATGCCTTCATAGTCGATCTCCTTGAGGCCACCGGCATTCATCGTCGCCTTCACGGCATCGGCAACGCCCTGACCGTAGGCGCTCTTGTCATGCAGGATAACGACATTCTTGCCGGCATATTTCTTGGCGATCCACGGGCCAATGAAGGCGCCCTGCGCGTCGTCACGCGTATAGAGACGCATGATCGTCGGCCAGCCGGCCTTGGCGGCGGCATCGGTCAGCTCGGGATTTGAAGAGGCCGGGCTCATCATCAGCGCGCCGGCCTCGGCGTAGACGGCGGAAGCCGGGATGCTCGAACCTGAACAAGCATGGCCGTCAATAAACTTGACGCTGTTGGCAACGATCCGGTTGGCCACCGAAACCGCCTGCTTGGGATCGCACTGGTCGTCCTCGATGTCGAGCTTGATCATCGAGCCGTTGACACCGCCGGCGGCGTTGATCGCGTCGGCGGCTGCCGTTGCGCCCTGCTTGAACTGGTCGCCGATCGTGGCGAGCTGTCCGGTCATCGGGCCGACCACCGAAATGGTGATGTCATCGGCAAAGGCAACCGGCGCGCTCATCATCAGGCCAAATACGGCCGCGCTCAAAATACCCATTTTTTTCATGGTGATAGAACTCCTCCCACACTCGCGCAGCCGCTCTGGCCGCGCTTCTTTCCGAAGGCGGGACAATTTCATCCTTCATTGGGCCTGTCTAGGCGCATCGGCGCCGCTCGATTGGGCCTCATCAACGCAAAAAGCCACGCCAGCCTGTTCCGGCCGGTCGTGGCTTTTTGCTCGTAGCAGTCCCCATGCGCCCCCGCGCCACGAAAACCTGCCCGCCGTCCCCATTGTGCACGACTGGACCGTGCCCGCCTGCCGCGTTCTTGTTCTTTCATGGTCGGCCGTCTTGTCGCGGCCTTGTCGTTTCACCGGTTCCGACCGTCTTTGCGGTCTTGATCCCGGGGCTTCCCTGTTTTCGATAATCTGCCTGCGATAATCTGCTCGCGATCTCAGTGCATCGTCATCCATTCGCGGGCTTCGCGCAGCGCCTTGGCGATCTCGACCTTGGACATTGCGGCCGACAGTTCCGAGCGCAGTTCCGCGGCGCGGACCGAGCCCTTGATGGCGGCGATGTTGAACCATTTGTGGGCGGCAACGACATCGGTCTCGCAATCGCGGCCGGTCGCATACATCATGCCCAGTTCGAAAAGAATGTCGGCCTGGGCAGTTGCCCCCATGGCGCCGAAGCCGGCTTCAAGCATTTCAAAACGTGCCATTTTAGTCCCCTGTCTGGCTCCCGAGAGCGGGCCTCTTCTGTCCCCCGGTGTTCCCTGGGGAGCCGCTCTTTCGATGCTTCCGAGAATGAGGCCGAGCCTTGAATCCGTCGTTAAATGGCGTGCTTAATTTGGAGAAAACAAAGCTAAAACAAGAGGTAAACGCGGAAATTCGTTAAGGATACAAAGTCAGCAATCCCGCCGTTTCTCGACCGATTTGACGAAAATTTGCAAGGCGCCGATCAACACTCTGCTAACCACGCGAACCAAAGCCAACGCCTCGATCGTTTCATTTCCACGGGCTGCACTCTCCCGACCCTGCATGAAAATTGCGAAACCTTCCGTCGCGGCACGCTTTTGTTTTGCCGGGAGCTGGATTAGCTTACGTTTGCGTAAGGGGCAGAGAGGCGGCTGCCCCATCTAAACCAGGGAGGACAGATATGTTTCGCAAAGTGAGCTTGGCCCTGGCGGCCGCCGTGATGATGGCTGGTGCGGCTTGGGCCGATCCGATCGAAGGCAATTGGAAGACACAAGCCGGCGACACAGCAGCTATCGGCGGCAGCGGTTCATTCTCCATAACCCTGAAGACCGGCAAATATGCCGGGAAGACCATCGGTTCGCTCAAGGCGGCCGGGGCCAACAAATATGCCGGCAACATCACCGATCCGGCAAACGACAAGACCTATTCGGGCAAGGCAACACTGTCGGGCACCTCGCTCAAAATGAGCGGCTGCGTGCTCGGCGGGCTGATCTGCAAGAGCCAGACCTGGACTAGACAGTAACTCTACAGACTGGTACCTCGGCGTCTCCAAGGCACAACGGAGACGCCCACCATGCTGCACCCCCACAATCTCAAAGGACGCCAAGCGATCTCTTACGCTCGCTGGTCCTCGGGAAAGCAGTCGCAGGGCGATAGCCTCGCCCGGCAGGTCAGCAATGCCGAGAAGTTCTGCACCCAGCACGGCCTAACGTTAGATCGCGAGCGCCAGTTGGTGGACGATGGCGTCTCGGCCTTCAAAGGCGCAAACCTAGAGGCATCTCTTGGTGCCTTCGTTGCCGATGTCCGGTCTGGGAAGATACCGAATGATGTGGTCCTCATTGTTGAGAACATAGACCGCATCACCCGCGTTAAGCCCACCAGAGCAATCCGCTACTTCCTCGATCTCTTGGACACCGGTCTAACGCTGGTGACCTTGACGGACCAGCGCGTCCACACCAGCGAGGGATACGACGACAACTTCGCTGGTCTCATGATGTCACTCATGGCGATGCAAGCCGCCCACGAGTACAGCGCCAAGCTGTCTTACCGCGTCCAAGAGGCATGGAAGCGCAAGGCTGAGAAGGCGCGAGCGGGACGCATCAAGCTAGCCAAGGTTCCTTTCTGGATCGACCATGAGACCCAACAGTTGAACGACCGTGCCGATGACGCCCGGCTCCTGTTCGATTTGACCAAGCAGGGTCTCGGGCAACTGGCCATTACACGGACGTTGAACGCCAAGGGCATCTCAAGTCCCTCGGGCGGCACGTGGTCTCAGGCGGTCGTTGGCGAGACGCTGCGCAACCCTGCGGCTTATGGGACGCTTGTGCTTCGAGGCGAGGAGGTGCCGGGCTACTTCCCCGCCCTGATCACCGAGAGCGAATGGCTGGCCTCACGCCAGCGGACCAAGGCGCGACAGCACAGCCGACAGGTGGGCAACACAGCGAACCTGTTCAGCCGCATGGTCTACTGCGCAGGGTGCGGCTCCTCAATGGCTGTGACCTCTGTCAAACGTGGTGGTCGGTCCTTCGGATACCTGACATGCACAGGCAAGATGTCCAAGCGGACGGACTGCCGGGCACCAACCTGGCGGTACGACGATTTCGAGCGAGAGATGGTCAGCCGCGTCGGCTTCTTGGCCGTTCCTATACCGCAGGAACCCGAGGCCCTCGACGGCCCCGTGAAGGCTACAGAGGACATCTTGGCTACCCTCGAAGCCAAGCGGGCCAACGTCCTAGCTGGTGTTGCCGACGCCTCCTCGGCTGACGTCATCCGGCTGTTGACTACACAGGCCGATGGCATCTCGCGTGAGATCGCATTGAAGCGCCGGGAACTCGAAAAGCTACGCGAGAACAGCGCGAGGCTTCGTGAGACCGAGGCTGCTGTAGACGACTTCGTGGCGGATCAAGAGGAGATGGAGCGGCTGGCCCGAGAGGACCGGAAGTCTGCGCAAGGGCTCCTTGGTGACTTGATTGAACGCATAGAGCTTGAGAGCGACAGCAAGACGCTCAGGCGAGCCCTTGTCACCATGCGGAATGGCTACAGCCAAACCATAGTTTTCGACAGCACCGGCGAGCCCGGATGATTAGGGACCCATACAGCATACACCCATCCCCTGAGATTAGGTCCCCATATAGAGGGAAGAAAGCTCATCGGTAATTAGGGCCTCATATTGGGGGAACGAAGCACCCCACCTGTCCTCAGGGTCCCATCCATTAATTACCCACCCATATCGGGGGAAGTAAGCACCTTGACGCTTCCTCCGCGACAATGAATCTCTTGGGGTTCGCTGCTTTCCAGCAGCTAAGTGCGGCTACCTTTCCTTCGGAGTGGTTGCACGCCCCCCGCTCCTGCGATTAGGTCGTCATATTGAGATAGGCGAAGCTCCTGCCCGAACGTTCGCGCGTCAAAATTCTCGAGTTGACGCCAAGGGCGCCGGGCAGCGAAACCTGATGCCCGAGCGGTTCGCCCGCTGCCACTCTGTCGGCGAACCCTCGACCTTTCGAGACGGCAGGAAATCATAGCGTTTCCTTGACTCTCCTCGGCCCCCTGTAGCGCCACGGCGTGATACTGCCTCTCCTATACCAGCCCAACATCCGTGCCTCTCCCGAGAGCCCTCGTGGCCCCGCTGGGACGCGCCGCAGCCACTACCACATACCGACGAAAGGCATTCCCCAGCATGACCATGCACAGTCTTCCCACGCCCGGACTCAAGGATTGGATCGAGCAACACAAATCGGCAGCCGCTGCCCGCGGCGGTCGGGCATTCACCGCCACAGAGGTGATCGCCGAGAGCGTCCGCTGCAAAGCCGAGATCAGTCGGCCCTTCCTTGCTCGCGGAGAAATTCTCAACCCCATCACTGGCGAGATCGTCACCGGCTGTCTGTCACTCTCGAACGCGCTCGGCCGCCTTCGGGGACGTCACGGCAGCGATACGACCGTCCGCAAGCTCATTCCCACGCTGGAACGTGCGGGGCTAACCGAACGGCGCCTTGCCTGGCGGATGGTCCCCATGTTGACCGACCCGACCGCTACCAAACCGGAGTATCGACATGACGCAGTGGCCACCAGGGCAGCGACGGCCGACGGCCTCCTCATATCCATTCACTATGGACAGAACCACGAGAGGTGGGTCAGGACCTTGGTGACCCCAGAGGGATTGGCGCTTCTCGCCCGGCTGCAGAAGACGCCAACGGGTTCCGTTAGGAAGCCCAAGGCTCAGGATATCGTGAGGGCATTGCTGGCCGAGGGGAGGACGCAGGCCGAGGTCGTTCGACTGACTGCCATGTCCAAGCAGACGGTCTCATACCATGCAAGGTCTATTAGCAAGGTCTAAGTCAAAGAAAACGGTCGTCGCTATACTATAGACGGGAGGTAACTTGGGCTCCTTCCAGACTCCATCGAGAAGACAACTGGCGGCTATGTCGGCAGACCCATGGATGAGACGGCTTTGCCGTTCATGGGATAACCGACCGTGCTGCCAGCTTCGCTTGGCGGGAGACAAGATTGATAGTCATCATCGATTATCATCTTTTTTGTCTCACCTGAGCCATGGCTTCAGGACCGTCAGGCTGCTCCATCGGCACGGGCAAGCCCTCTCTCCGATTGCCTACCTGACGATAACCTGAAGTTGGTCACTCGATGGCCAACACGCCCGCCGTCCTTGCTCCCACCTTTTTTGTTGAATGGTATGACAGTGACGCCTGGACGCACTCACGTCTATTGCGATCGCTTCATCAATCTCACAGAGCCATTCTGCTCCCGCTTGGCGACCGCAATCAGGATATTGGAAATCGTCTCCTCATCGAGCTCCAAAGAAAGGTGAAAGTCCGTTTGCCCGTCATGTTTATCAAGCGCTTGGGTATCGTTGTTTGATCCAGTAGCCGACAACGAGAGCCTGCCGTCATATCATTCCATCTCGGAAAGCCGCAGTGTGCCCTCATGGGTCATCCCTCGGTTCTCGTCCTTTTTCCGAGAACTGCTCAAGCTGAACTTTATCAAACGCCCCTCCCATGTGGCGACCTTCGCTGGACCATAGTACACGATGGTGAGCGAACACGCCTGCCGCATTGCCATTTCGTCACCTGTCGGCTTTAGTCTCGGCGAACTGATTTGGGGGCACCACAGTTGAACCAGCAGGCACTTTCGGCATTCATCTGGTCCGTCGCGGACCTTCTGCGGGGCGATTACAAGCAGGCCGACTACGGCAAGGTCATCCTGCCCTTCACCGTGCTGCGTCGTCTGGATTGTGTGCTGGAGCCGACCAAGGAAGCCGTGCTGGCTGAACATGCCGCGAAGACCGCACTCGGCATGAACCCGGAGCCCTTCCTGCTGCGCAAGGCTGGGCAGACCTTCTACAACACCTCGAAGCTCGACATGCGCAAGCTGATGGGCGATCAGGACAATATCGCCCAGAACCTGTTCGCTTACGTTCAGGCCTTTTCGCAGGACGTGCGCGACATCTTCGAGCGCTTCGAGTTCGCCATCCAGGTCGACCGGCTGGCCAAGGCCGGGCTCCTATACCAGGTCACTGAGAAATTTGCCCGCATCGACCTCCATCCCGGCAAGGTCGACAACCACCAGATGGGCCTGATCTTCGAGGAGCTGATCCGCAAGTTCTCCGAACTCTCCAACGAGACCGCCGGTGAGCATTTCACGCCGCGCGAGGTTATCCGGCTGATGGTCAACCTGCTATTCGTCGAAGACGACGACATCCTGTCGAAGCCCGGGGTGGTGCGCACGATCTACGATCCGACTGCTGGCACTGGCGGGATGCTCTCGGTCGCCGGTGAGCATCTCGTCGAGCACAACGACAAGGCCTCTCTGGTCATGTACGGGCAGGAGTTGAACCCGGAGGCCTACGCAATCTGCAAGGCCGACATGCTCATCAAGGGGCAGGATGTCGCCAACATCGTCTTCGGCAATACCCTGTCCGACGATGGCCACACGCACGAGAAGTTCGACTACATGCTGTCCAATCCACCCTTCGGTGTCGAATGGAAGAAGGTCGAGAAGGAGGTTCGCCGCGAGGCGGAGCAGCAAGGCTTTAATGGCCGTTTCGGCCCGGGCCTGCCGAGGGTCTCCGACGGGTCCCTGCTGTTCCTCATGCACCTCCTCTCTAAAATGCGGCCTGCGGTCGATGGCGGAAGCCGGTTCGGCATCGTGCTGAACGGCTCGCCCTTGTTCACCGGCGGGGCTGGGAGCGGCGAAAGCGAGATCAGGCGCTATGTGCTGGAGAACGATCTGGTCGAGGCCATCGTCGCCCTGCCCACCGACATGTTCTACAACACCGGCATTTCCACCTATGTCTGGGTTCTGTCCAACCGCAAGCCAGCCCACCGCAAGGGCAAGGTGCAACTCGTCGATGCTTCGAGCTTCTGGCGCAAGATGCGCAAGAGCCTCGGCTCCAAGCGCAAGGAGATGGGCGACGACGACATAGCCACGGTCACCAGACTGTTCGGCGGCTTCGACGCGGCCCAGGTCGGGACCGTGCTGGACGCAGATGGCAAGGAGGTGGCGCGGCAGGTGGTGCTGGAGGGCGAGCAGCCCCCGGCGGCTCCCGAGGGTGGCAAGGTCAGGCTCGCACCGCTGTCGCTGATCTTCCCGAACGAGGCCTTCGGTTATCGCACGATAACCGTTGAGCGCCCCCTGCGTGACCAGAAGGGCCGCATCGTCCTTGGCGAGCGCGGCAAGAACAGGGGTAAGCCGCAGGCCGACAGTGCCCTTAGGGACACCGAGAACGTGCCGCTCTGCGACGACGTTGACGACTTTTTCCGGCGCGAGGTCCTGCCTCATGCGGAGGATGCATGGATCGACCATGAGAAGACCAAGGTCGGTTATGAGATCCCCTTCAACCGGCACTTCTACGTCTTCGAGCCGCCGCGCCCGCTGGCCGATATCGATGCGGACCTCAAGCAGGTGACCGACCGCATCCTGACGATGATCGGGGAGTTGTCCGCATGACCGGCGAGAAACTGAGAGAGGCGATCAGGGCGTTGCTGACGAGCCATCCGGCCATTTCCGTTTCGTCCAATGGCCATGCGACACATGCCGAGCGCTATGTCGCGTCCAACGGTGCGCCGCTCGGATTTGAGCCTGCTCGGATCAAGCACCAGAACCTGTGGGTTCGCGCCGACAGCGTCCGGGCCAGCCGCCTGAGCGACATCATCAGCGAGCCTTACGACCATTCGACGTTCGCCATGAGCAAACCAAACCACAATCTCTTTGGTGAGCCAGCGTTCAAGGACACCGATCTGATCTGCTTCAAGCTTACGGACTTGTGGCAGGCGGTGCGGATCATCACAGAGGTCGCGGGGTTGGGTGTCGGAAAATGACGCACCATAGCACCTACTTCTCTGCTGTGTGGGAGGACATGCGGCTTCGTTTCGTGCTTCGGCTCAACCCGAGCAAGGCAGAGCTTGGCGGTCTCTCCGAAGACGAAGAAGTTTCATTCCTTCCAATGGAAGCGATTGGAGAAGACGGCTCAGTCCGACTTGAGGCCACACGTCGACTTGGCGACGTCCAGTCTGGCTATAGCTACTTTCGGGACGGCGATGTCGTTGTCGCGAAGATCACGCCATGCTTCGAGAACGGCAAGGGAGCCCTGATGCAGCGCCTTCTCGGTGGGGTTGGCTTTGGCACCACTGAGTTGATCGTTGCTCGCCCACGCCAGGAACGCTTGGTTGCCGAGTTCCTGAATTGGCTATTTCAATCCGCAGAGTTCCGAGGCCTCGGTGAGGGGGCAATGTACGGTGCGGGTGGCCAGAAGCGTGTGCCCGACGACTTCGTGCGGGACTTCCGATTGG
>NZ_JAMYPU010000029.1:0-68217 GCF_040320535.1 Mesorhizobium sp. M0676 | reverse complement strand
CCGCGGCGGGGGGGGTGGGTGTCTGTGACTTGGGGGCGGTGGGTGGGGTGCGGCACCGACCCCCACCCGGACCTGCGGTCCGACCTCCCCACAAGGGGGAGGTAGGGGCGCGGCGCCTTTCTTCGCGTCTCTATGCAGGTAGACAGCGGCGACATCCAGGTGAGGGGCAGCGCGAATCTTTGGCGGTTTGCATGAGCATTCGAAACATGCAGACATGGCATCCGACAAGCGCGGTGTCCCGGGGGAATCATCATGGCGGCGGTAGAAACAGTGCAGCGGGCATCCGGGCGCGGCATCTGGGGATGGATGTTCTTCGACTGGGCGGCGCAGCCGTTTTTCACCGTCGTCACCACCTTCATCTTCGGGCCTTATTTCGTCTCGCGCATGGCGAGCGATCCGGTCTCAGGCCAGGCGGCCTGGGGCTACGGCATCGCTGTTGCGGGCCTGGTCATTGCCGTGCTGTCTCCCATCCTCGGCTCGATTGCCGACCAGACCGGGCCGCGCAAGCCGTGGATTGCGTTCTTCGCCTCGATCAAGATCATCAGCCTTTGCCTGCTATGGTTCGCCGCTCCCGGCTCGAACCTTTTCCTGGTGGTGCTGTTCTTTTCTCTCGCTTCGGTCGCGGCGGAATTCTCGACCGTGTTCAACGATTCGATGATGCCGCGCCTGGTGCCGAAGAGCGAGATCGGCCACGTCTCCAACATTGCCTGGGGACTTGGTTATCTCGGCGGCATGATCGCGCTGATCTTTGTTGTCGCCTGTCTTGCGGGTTCGCCGGAGACCGGCAAGACGATCATCGGCATCGACCCGCTCTTTGGGCTCGACCCGAAACTCGGCGAGGACGCGCGCGCCACCGGGCCGCTGTCGGCCGGCTGGTATTTCCTGTTCATCCTGCCGATGTTCTTCTTTACGCCGGACGCCATCAAGGGGATTCCGATCGGGCCCGCGGTGCGCGAGGGGCTGTCGGAACTGAAGTCGACGCTGACTGAAGTGCGCCGGCGCAAAGGCATCTTCCGCTTCCTTGTCGCCCGCATGATTTATCAGGACGGCGTCAATGCGCTGCTCGCTTTGGGCGGCACCTTTGCGGCAGCGATGTTCCACTGGTCGATCACCGAGATCGGCATGTTCGGCATTATCCTCAACGTCGTCGCCATCGTCGGCTGCCTGGTTGCCGCATGGCTGGACACCGCGCTTGGCTCCAAGACCATCGTGATGATTTCGCTCGTCCTGCTCAGCATCGCCACCATCGGCATCGTTTCGACCGGGCCAGGCTACACGTTGTTCGGCGCCTGGATGATGCCGGGAGCCGATAGTGGCGGCCTGTTCGGCACGGCGGCGGAAAAGGCCTACATTTTCTATGGCCTGCTGATAGGGCTGGCGTTCGGACCGGTGCAGGCGTCGTCACGCTCCTACATGGCGCGCAGCGTCACCGCAGCCGAGTCCGGCCGCTATTTCGGCATCTATGCGCTGGCCGGACGGGCGACGAGTTTCCTGGCGCCGTTCATGGTGGCGTCGATCACGCTCGCCAGCGGCTCGGCGCGGCTCGGCATGGCGGCCATCGTGCTGTTCCTGGGCGTTGGGATCGCGATATTGATCTGGACGCCGTACCCGGCGGATCAGCCGGTGGAATAGCGCCGCACTTTTCCTTCTCCCCTTGTGGGAAAAGGCAGAGGCGCTCAATGCCTGAAATGCCTCACGCCGGTAAACACCATGGCGATGCAATGCGCGTCGGCAGCGGCGATAACGTCGTCGTCGCGCATCGAGCCGCCGGGCTGGATCACCGCCGTGGCGCCGGCTTCGATCGCGGATATGAGCCCGTCGGCGAAAGGGAAGAAAGCGTCGGAGGCGACCACCGAGCCCTTGGTCAACGGCTCCGCGAGGCCAGCTGCTTCCGCCGCGTCGAGCGCCTTGCGTGCGGCGATGCGCGAGGAATCGACGCGGCTCATCTGGCCGGCGCCGATGCCGACCGTGGCGCCGTCCTTGGCGTAAACGATGGCGTTCGACTTCACGTGCTTGGCGATGCGGAAAGCGAATTTGAGGTCGGCCATCTCGGCCGCCGTCGGCGCGCGCTTGGTCACCACCTTGAGCTCGAGATCGTCGACTAACGCGTTGTCGCGGCCCTGGACGAGCATGCCGCCAGCGACGGATTTCACGGTGATGCCGCCGGCGTGCGGATCGGGCAGACCGCCGGTGACCAGCAGTCGCAAATTCTTTTTGGCGGCGATGATGCGGACAGCGTCCTCCGAAGCGTTCGGCGCGATGATCACCTCGGTGAAGGTTTTTACGATCTCCTGCGCCGCTTCGGCATCGAGGATGCGGTTCATGGCAACGATACCGCCAAAGGCCGAAACCGGGTCGCAGGCCAGCGCTCTCGCATAGGCAGCAGCCAGCGAAGCGTCCTCGGCGACGCCGCACGGGTTGGCGTGCTTGATGATGGCAACGGCGGCGCAGCGGTTGGGATCGAACTCGCCGACCAGCTCGAAGGCGGCATCGGTGTCGTTGATGTTGTTGTAGGACAGCTGCTTGCCCTGCAACTGGCGAGCCGTGGCGACCCCCGGCCGCTTGTCGCCATTGACGTAGAAGCCGGCGCTCTGATGCGGGTTCTCGCCATAGCGCATGACGCTTTCCAGCCTGCCGCCGAAGGTGCGCCAGGTCGGGTGCTCGATCACAAGCGTTTCGGCGAACCAGCCGGAGATCGCCGCATCGTAGCTGGCGGTGCGGGCAAAGGCCTTGGCCGCCAGCTTCTGGCGGAAATCCAGCGACAGCGAGCCGATGTTCATCTCCAGCGCGTTCAGCACCGAGGCGTAGTCGCCGGGATCGGTGACGATGGCGACATAGGCGTGATTCTTGGCCGAAGCGCGGATCATCGCCGGGCCGCCAATGTCGATGTTCTCGACAACAGCGGCATAGTCGGCGCCGGAGCGGCGGACCTCCTCGAACGGGTAGAGATTGGAGACGAGCAGATCGATCGGCTCGATGCCGTGATCGTGCATCGCCTTGGCGTGTTCGGGATCGTCGCGCACGCCGAGCAGCGCGCCGTGCACCGACGGGTGCAGCGTCTTGACGCGGCCGTCCATGATCTCGGGAAAGCCGGTCAGTTCCGAGACGTCACGCACCGCCAGCCCCGCCTCGGCGATCGCCTTTGCCGTGCCTCCGGTCGACACCAGCTCGACGCCGGCCGCGACCAGCCCTTTGGCGAAGTCGATCAGGCCGGTCTTGTCGAAGACGGAAAGCAGGGCGCGGCGGACCGGAACGAGGTCGGGTGCCGGAATGTTCTTAGCGGCGACGGCCATGGGCTGGCGGCCTTTCAGGGCTGATTGGAGAGCGTTGCCGGGCCGTAGCACATGAGGTCAGGAAATCAAGCCGGAAGCTCGATCAAGCCCCGGCAACGACGCTCAGCTGTTCTCGGGATAGCCGGCGATGCCGGTGCGTGTCAGCTGCCAATGCACCTCGGCGATCTCCGAGGCCTTGAAGGCGAGCACGATCTGGCGGCTGCGGCGCGGGCCGCCAAGGCCGGCGAAATAGATCGATTCCTCGACCTCCGGCACCACTTCGGTGCAGGTGAACACCCAGGTGTCGGCCTGGTCGGCGGTCAGCACCAGGCGGTCATGCTCGTCCTGCAAAAGGTTGATATCAGGGTGGATGTGGAAGCGCACCACGACGAAGTCGCGGCCATTGTTGCGGATCGCCGCACCGCCCGGGCGGAGGAAGCGATCCCTGCCGGCGAGCACATTGCCCTCGCTCGACAGTTTCAGCTCGCGCTCATGCAGGAAGCCAAAGCGCTGCATATAGCCGTCATGGCGGGCGATGAAGCCTTGCGTGCCCTTCTGGTCGATGCGCTTGCAAGGCACATGCTGCGGGCCGCCGAGCAAGGGTGAGCCGAGCAGGTCGTTGACGCGCAGCGAATGGGAAAACCGCGCCGACGAGGTGTCGTTGATGGTGGCGGTCGAATGCGCCGCGGTGGCACGGGCCAGCGGCCGGAACTCGGCGGCGCCATAGGTGTCGATGCCGGCATTGACGATATAATGCTGGCGACCGGACGAGAGTTCGAAGGCCAGGCACCCGGCATGCGCGGCGTTGGACACATCGACCGCCGGCGACGGGCCGGTATCGGCAATCACCGTCACGCCGCCCATCGACAGGCGCTCATAGCCGGAATGCGGCGCGTGCAGCAGCGGCGCGCCGGCGGTGTCGTCGTGGCGCAAGATGGTGGCTATACGGTCGTGGATGGTGGCGCCCATGCCGTTGAAGCGGGCGAGGCTGCCATCCTGATGGCGGAAGAAGCGCAGCGCCGGCAGCATGCGGTCGATGGCGCCCATCAGGGCGGCCGGTGGCGTTTCTGCCTGATTGGCATAGGTCTGACGCAGCGGCAGGAGATCGGCGAGCAATTCGAGCACCGCCATCGGGTTGCGCGAAATATGGCCGCCGTCGGGAAGGATCTGGCGGTCGAGTTCTTCCGCCAGGTTGCGGGTGGCGCCGCGCAGTGCCGAGGCCGGCGCCGGCAGCGACAGCGCGGCGAAGGCAAGCGCGATGCGAGCGCGCAGCCTGTCCTTGCCGTCCGGCATCTCGCGCGCCATCGAGCGGAGATAGCGGATCTGCACGGCGAGCGATTTCAGGAAGGCGCGATAGAACGGAAATTCGGCCCCTTGTAGGACAACCGAGGAGTGTTGCAACCAGGCAATGACTCGCTTGGCGGTGGTGCCGGGCTCCCAGGCTATGCCGGAAATCTGGTTGCCATGCATGGCGATCCAGTCGGAGACAAGCGCGCGTGCATTGGCGGCGGCCAGCTCGGTGCCGGCGGCGCGCATATGGCGCAGCCAACGGAAACCGTGCAGCGTCTTCACCCAGCCGCGGTTGGCGACGTCGATCTGGAATGGTGACTTGCCGCCGGTCTCGACCAGATGTCCCGACAGCGGATAGCGGCCATAATAAATCTCGAGCGCGATCTGCGGATCGGCGAGCCTGAGGTCGGGCGGTGCAATCAGGACGCGTTCGGGCGTGCGCCCGGAATAGCGCCAGCGATAGACTGGCCCCGCGCGAAGGCGCCGGCGCGTCTTGCGCCAAAACTCCTTAGCGACAAGCGTCCACAGACGTGTCGTGCTGCCGGCAGCCAGTGCCAAAACCCCTCCTCGTCGCCTGGAGATAGAGCATGCTGTCGCCCGAAAACCGCGTCACACTTTTCGGCATCATGTTCCGGTACCCCAGCACAAGCTTATATGATTCAAGAACTTGTGCGAAGTCGAATTCCGCCGACGTGAAGCGCCTCACGCTGCCGGCCACCGACGCGCCCCGAAAAAAGTCAAGCGCTTCGCGGGTTTAAGCCCGGCAATCCGGCACTCACTTGCGGTTGTGGCGAGACCGAAATTCGCTGGGCGAACAGTTTTCCCGGTCGCGAAACAGACGGGAGAAATAGAAGGCGTCGTGGATGCCGACGGCGGCCGCAATGGACTCTATGGGCGAATCGGAGGCGGCCAGCATCTGTTTGGCGCGGTCGAGCCTCGTGCGCAGTTGGAAGGCCTTGGGCGACATGCCGGCTGCCCGCGCAAATCTGCGCGCAAGGTTGCCGGCGACATCGAGAATTTCGCGGCGAAGGCATCGAGATCCACCGAGTCGCACGCGCAGCGGCGCAATTCGTCGACGATGGGCTGCATGTCGGCGGCATCCTGGAGGCTGGGGTTTCGTTGACGGTTGTTCCAATCCATTGCCTGGCGGGCAGCACGCACGACGATGCGATGCATCGTGGCGGCGGCTTCTGCCTGGCTCAGCATCGTATCGAGCGACAGCTCACCGTGCAGCCTGTCGAACAGCCGCTGCATTTTGCCGAGGTCGCGCAAGGGGACGACAGGGGCGTCCTCGGCGATCAGCCGCAGCCGGGTGAAATCGCGTATCAAGGCCCCGTCGAAGAGCGCCCAGCGTTCGAGCCAGCCCGATGCGTCCGGCCCGTAGGAATGCATCCTCCCGGGAAGCAGCCAGAACAGGGCCGGCGCTTGGATCGTCTGCATGCCGGCAGTCCTGGTTTCAAGCCAGCCTTGACCGTTCTCAATCAGCACCACGGCGAATTCCGGCAATTTGCGCGCTTGGATCGCCTGCGTGACGCGATGCCGACCAATCCCTGTAACCGACAGGCCGCCGGCCGCGGCCGGTGCGGATCTGTAGAGTGCGTAAGAGAGACCGTTCATGAGCGAAAAGTCCATGGCTTCGTTCTGTCCATGGGCGAGTGTGCTAACAGTATGACATTTCCAGCTAAGGATGAAAAATCGCAGGTGGCTGAAATGTCAAGCTCAACAGGTGGCATGCAACGACGGAGTCCTGTTACGTCAATCGATCTGAACGCCAACGGCAAGACATTATCGATGGCGCCGAACCGGTTGGGTCGCCTCGTGCCAACCGACGCCGGGATCGGCATCGATGCCATCCGCGGCCTCCTTGCCGAGCAAGGCTATGTCTGGCTGAAAGGTATGCTGCCGCGCCGCGACGTCATGGATTTTCGCGGCTGGGTGTTTTCGTATCTGGCCGACACCGGCTTGCTGCAGCCCGGGTCCGATCCCGAGCTTGGCCTGGCGGCGGCCGGCACGTTCGACCGTCAGTTCGCCGATCGCCGGTTGATGGCGCTGGTTCGCTCCACCGCCTATGAAGGGTTCTGCGCACAGCCCCTGATGGCTCGGCTGATGGATGCGTTCGTCGGCGGGCTGTCCTATTTGCACAAGCGCAAGATCATGCGTTTCACCCAACCGGGCACCACTGTGGCGACGCCGGCGCATTACGATCTCGTCTATCTGCGCGGCGGCACCAGCCGCATCGTCACTGCCTGGATCCCGATCGGCGACGTTCCCGTCGACATGGGCGGCCTGGTCTATCTCGAGGGATCGCACGCCATCGGCCTCGACATGGAGGCCCGGTTCGCCAGGGACAATGCCGGGCTGAGCCCGCAGGAGCGCATCAGCGCCTACAACCGGAACATGAGCGAGGGCGGCTGGGTGTCGAAGGACCTGCCCGACATGGCGGAGCGGTTCGATACACGCTGGCTGATCGCGGATTTCGAGGCCGGCGATGTCGTCCTCCACTCGCCCTACATGATCCACGCCTCGACAACCAACCAGAGCGCGGAGGGGCGTATCCGGCTCTCCACCGATATCCGCTACCAGAATGTCGATGATGAGATCGATGCAAAGTGGGGGAAGCACTGGTCCTTGGACGACATGCTTTAGGCATGTCGTCGCGTCGGAGTCAGGCCAGACGTCGCATGCGGGCGGCAAAGAAGCCGTCCAGGCCGGAACCCCCTGGCGAACCACGGTCAAGATCGGCGGGTGTGGTGCGCAGCGTGCCTTGCTGGGTCAGGAAGGCGTCGATGCCGGCGATTTCGCCGGGCTGCAGTGGATCGTCGGCGACGGTTTTGTTGCCGGCCAGAAAGACGCGATACAGATCCTCGCCTTCGATCGGGTCCAGCGAACAGTTGGAAAAAACAATCCGACCGCCCGGTTTGACCAAAGTGACGGCGCGGGCGAGCAGCTTTGCTTGCAGATCGGCTAGCTTTTCGACGTCGGCTGCCGTCTTGGTCCATGGCACGTCGGGGTGGCGCCGAACCGTGCCTGTGGAAGAGCAGGGCGCGTCGAGCAGGACGGCGTCGAAAAGCTCCGCCGGCTGGTATTTCAGCAGATCGGCCTGCACGATCTCGGCGGACAGCCCGAGTCGTTCGAGGTTCTGCGTCAGCCGCGCCAGCCGGTTCTTCGAGGTGTCCACGGCGGTGACTTTGGCGCCGGCAAGGATCAGCTGAGCGGTCTTGCCGCCGGGGGCGGCGCAGAGGTCGGCGACGCGTAATCCTTTGACATCGCCGAACAGCCGCGCCGGAAAACTGGCGGCGGCGTCCTGGACCCACCATGCGCCTTCGCTGAAGCCCGGCAGTTCGGTGACGGAGGCGCTGAGCTTTTCCACTCGCACCGTGCCGGTCGGCAGCACGATGCCGCCGAGCTTTTCGGCCCACAGTTCGGGATCGGCCTTGACCGTGAAATCCACCGGCGCCTCAACGCGATGCGCCGCCAGGATCTGTCTGGTCATCTCAGGGCCATAGGCAGCTTTCAGGCGATCGGAGAACCATTTTGGCGCCTCATCGGTGGCGGCAAGAGCTGCCGGCAGTTCGGTTTCCTTGGCGCGCACCAAAGTGCGCAGCACGCCGTTGACGAGGCCGGAAAAGCGCTGCGTGCGTGGGTCCGACTTGGCGTGGGTCACAGCCAAATCGACGGCGGCGCTGTCGGGGATCTCGAGGAACAGGATCTGCGCCGCCGCAACATGCAGGATGTGCGACAGCGCTGTGGCGTTGGGCGGCAGCGGCTTTTCAAGGCGGCGGGCGAGGAGCCCGGCAATGGTCATGCGGTATCGCAGCGCGGTCACCAGTATGGCGCGCACCAGGCCGCGGTCGCGCAGGTCGAGCACCTTGTATTGCGGGTGGCCGTTCTCGTGGTCGGTCAGCCCGTCGAGCGGCGTCTTGGCGTCGATAACGGCGGCCAGCAGCCGCGCCGCTGCCTTGCGCGCGGCGAGGCCGGCGACGAATTCGTCCGAGCTGTTTTCGCGAACGCCTGAATGTGCGGGCCGGGGTCTGGCGCCGCTCACGACCACGGACCTTTGGGTCCGGTCGGGTTGCGGCCCCACGGATTGGCTTTCGGCTTGGCCGGTTTGGTCGGCGGCGTGGGTTGTGCTGCCTTGCCCCACGGGCCTTGCTCGACATCGGCCGGGAATTCTTCTGTTTGCTCTGGCGTCGGCGCCTGGCGCGGCGCCGGCTGGCGGCCTGCCATGTCGCGCGCCATCGCCTGCAGCGCGGCGATGCGGTTGTCGGTGTTCGGGTGGGTCGAAAACAGGCTGTCCATGCGCTCGCCGTGAAGGGGATTGATGATGAAGAGATGCGCGGTCGCGGGATTGCGTTCGGCATCCGGGTTGCGGATGCGTTCGGCGCCGCGGGCGATCTTGTCAAGCGCTGATGCCAGCCAAAGCGGATTTCCAACGATTTCGGCGCCGCGCCGGTCGGCCTCGTATTCGCGCGTGCGGCTGACCGCCATCTGCACGATCATGGCGGCGAAGGGCGCGACAAGCATCGCCACCAGCACGCCGACAAAGCCGAACGGGTTGTTGTTGTCGCGGCTGCCGCCGAAGAAGAAGGCGAAATTGCCGAGCATCGAGATGGCGCCGGCGAGTGTCGCGACAATGGTCATGGTCAGCGTGTCGCGATGCTGGATGTGGGCCAGCTCATGCGCCATGACTGCCGCCACCTCCTCATGCGAAAGGCGCTCCAGCAGCCCGGTCGAGGCCGCGACCGCGGCGTTCTCGGGATTGCGGCCGGTGGCGAAGGCGTTCGGCTGCGGATTTTCGATCAGATAGGTCTTGGGCATCGGCAGGCCGGCCTGCTTGGCCAGCGCCTCGACGATGGCGTGGAATTCGGGCGCGTTCTTCGCGTTGACCTCGACGGCGTGGTTCATCGACAGCACCATCTTGTCGGCATTCCAGTAGCTGAACAGATTGGTGCCCGCGGCGACCAGGAAGGCGATCATCATGCCGCCGGTGCCGCCGATCAGAAAGCCGACGCCCATGAACAGCGCCGTCATCGCGGCCAGGAGCATGGTGGTGCGTAGCGTGCTCATTGTCTGCTCCCTGTGCGGCCGTGGCAAAAAAAGGTCGATCGGGGTGAACTCATGGCTATATGATGGGAAACGCCGCCCTTCGTTTCAATCCGCTCGGACTATCGCATGACCGACCAACCCAGCAAAGCCGATGCCGACCGGGAGAAGGACCTGACGCCGGCGGCCAGCCGGGCGCTGGCTGAAGCCGAGGCGCGCCGTGAAGCGTATCGCCAGAAGGAAGCTGCGTTGCCGAAGGAAATCGGCGGCCGCGGCGGCAAGGAACCCGGCCGCTACGGCGACTGGGAAGTGAAGGGACTGGCTAGCGATTTCTAGGGGTTCAGGAACGGAAGAACTGGGGAACTGAACTGAAGAGTTGAAGAAAAAGGCGCATAGCAGTTCTCCAGTGCTCCAGTCCTCCAGTCCTCCAGTCCTCCAGTCCTCCAGTCCTCCAGTCCTCCAGTCCTCCAGTTCCTCAGGCCGCGCTGCGCTGTGCCCCCAGCGTCATCCAGCCGCTGTCATCGATGGCGATGGAGACGGTTTCGTAGCCGCCAATCGAGTTGTGCTGAGTCGTCATTGGATGCTGGTGAGTGGCGCTGATCACCATCACCGACGCGCCCGCTGCTTCCGCCGCCGCGATACCGGCCGGTGCGTCCTCGAAGACCAGACAGTCGCCGATATCGACGCCGAGCCGTTTTGCCGCCAGCAGGAAACAGTCGGGCGCCGGTTTGCCGTGAGACACATCCTCGGCCGCGACCACCAAGGCGGGAACCGGGATGCCGGCGGCCCGCATGCGCAGCAGCGCCAACGGGCGCGGCGCCGAGGTGACGATCGCCCAGCGCTCTGGCGGCAAAGCGTTGAGGAACGGCACGGCGCCGGCGATCGGCAGCACGCCTTCGACATCGTCCGACTCGGCCTGCAACAGCACAAACGCCTCATGAACAGGGTCGACGCCGGGAAGCGCCAGCCTGGTGATGGTCTCGACCGCCCGCACGCCATGGATCGTCGGCAGGAAGGCTTCGACGTCGAGACCGTGCTTAAGCGCCCACGCCGCCCAGACGCGCTCGGCCGAGGCGATCGAATTGAGCACCGTGCCATCCATATCGAACAGGAACGCGGCGAATTTTCTGCCTGCAAACATCAGATTTTCCACGGGGTTAGGGATCGTTTCGGGAGGGTCGAAACATGTCGTTCGACCGTAACGTCGCCACGCCTGCCTGGGAAGCCGCGGGAGAGCCTTTTCGATAGTTCCAGGGAACCATGGTCCCGCCTTTGGCGTTTTGAGCATACTGTTTTCCACGGGATCGAAGGGGCAATCATTGTGCTGATCCGGCTCGGCTACGAAATCGCCATTGAATGCGTCGGCGCCACGCCGGTCATCTCGCTGCTTGATATCCACAGGGATCGTCAGGCCGACATCAAACGGCAGACGCGCGTGCTAACGTCGCCTTCAGTGCCGAGCAAGGTCTATCACGATCTGTTCGGCAATACCTGCCGCCGCTTCACCGTACCCGCCGGCAGTTTCCGCATTCTCTATGACGCAGCCGTCGAGGACAGCGGCGAGCCTGACGCGGTCAACACGCTGGCCAGGGAAGTGCCGGTGGCGGAACTGCCGGACGATGTACTCGGCTACCTCCTCGGCAGCCGCTATTGCGAGACCGATCATCTGAGCAGTCTGGCCTGGCAGCTTTTCGGCCATGTTCCCTCCGGCTGGGCGCGGGTGCAGGCGATCGTCGACTACGTCCACAACCGGCTGTCCTTCGGCTATGGCTATGCGCGGTCGACCCGCACCGCAGCCCAGGCGCATGAGGAGCAGGTTGGTGTATGCCGCGACTTCGCCCATCTGGCGATCACGCTCTGCCGCTGCATGAACATCCCGGCCCGCTATGTGAACGGTTATCTCGGCGACATCGGCGTACCGGCCGACCCGGCGCCGATGGATTTTTCGGCCTGGATGGAAGTGTTCCTCGACGGCAAATGGTACACGTTCGACCCGCGTCATAATCGTCCGAGGATAGGCCGCGTCGTCATCGCGCGCGGTCGTGATGCCACGGATGTCCCGCTGCTGCACAGCTTCGGCCCGCACCAACTTTCGCTGTTCAAGGTCTGGACCTATGAGCAGGAAGGCAATCTGTTCAACCCGCCCTATCACGGCGTCGACAAGACGGTGAGCGCGCGGATGCTGGCGTGACCGGATTCTGATCCGCTTCGACACACAATCCGGAAATGGAAAAGGCCGCCGCTTCTTGACGAAGCCGGCGGCCTTCCGTGTTTCCGTCCGTGGCGCGGCCAATGGCGGCGACCGAGGTCACCCGCCGCGCTTATCGCGCCTTAACGGGAAGACTGCTTCCCGAAAGTGCAATCCGCTGAGGCCACGTTCTGGAAAACGAAATCACTCGACATCGGATCACCTCCTTTCGATTTGTTGAACACGTACAGATGATGGGGTGCGTTGCAGCAAAAAACAAGATGCCGATTTGAAATAGCCGGCGAGCCGCCTTTTGCGCCGGGTTGCGAAGAGCCGCGAGGGCGGGCAAAATCCATGCAAGGTGGATTGTCAGGACTCGGGAGGATGGCCATGGAGGCAGCCGAGAAGGCCGCGCGCATCGTGCGAACGGTGATCGAAACGCTGAACCCGGGTTTTGCGGTCAAGCTGTGGACCGGCGAGCGGATCGGTCCCGCCACCGGGCCCGTGCTCACCATCAACGACCAGGACATCGTCTGGCAGGTGGTGAAGCGGCCATCACTGTCGACGCTGATCGAGATGTGGATTTCCAAGACGATAGACATCGAAGACGGGACGATTTTCGATTTTTATGCACTGCCGTCGCAAGGCAAGCTCAGGACCAAGCTCAAGTCGCTGCCGAAGCTGGCGATCCTGCGCGACCTGCCGGCGGTGCTCCTGTCACGCAAGCAGATGAGTGCACGCACCGATCTGTCGGGTCGCAACCCCTATGTCAGCGGGTCGAGCCAGGAGGCGATCCAGCATCACTACGACATTTCGAATGCCTTTTACCGGCTCTTCCTCGACGAGCGCATGGTCTACAGCTGCGGCTACTTTAAGGATTTCGCCGATGGCATCGACCAAGCGCAGGCCGACAAGCTCGACCATATCTGCCGCAAGCTCAGGCTGAAATCGGGCGAAAAGCTGCTCGACATCGGCTGCGGCTGGGGCGCCATGCTGATCCATGCGGCCAAAAATTACGGCGTCGTCGGCCATGGCGTGTCGCTGTCGCAGGCGCAGACCGATCTCGCCCGCGAGCGCATCCGCGCCGAAGGGCTGCAGGACCGCATCACCATCGAAATCAAATCCTATACGGAGCTCAAAGGCTCCTTCGACAAGATATCGTCGATCGGCATGTTCGAGCATCTCGGCCTCGCCAACCACGCCACCTATTTCAAGACCATCCATCGCTTGCTGAAGCCCGGCGGCATCTATCTGCACCACGCCATCACCAGGCGCAGCAAGGGCGACTTGAAGAAAACCTTGCGCAAGGGGCCGGAGTTCAAGGCGCTGCTCAAATACATTTTCCCCGGCGGGGAACTCGACACGATCGGCATGACGCTGGGCAATCTGGAGGCGCATGGCTTCCTGGTCTACGACGTCGAGAATCTGCGCGAGCACTATGCGCGCACCTGCCGGCTGTGGGCCGAGCGGCTGCAGGCTCGCTTCGACGAGGCGGTCGCCGAAGTCGGCGAGGCCAAGGCACGGCTGTGGCTGCTTTATCTCACCGGCTGCTCGATCACCTTCGAGCGCGCCTCGGCGCAGATTTTTCAGACCGTCGTCACCAAACGCGCACGCGGCCCGAGCGGGCTGCCGCCGACACGGGCGGATCTGTATCGGTAGGGATAGGATTCGGGGCCGAACCCCACGCTTTCCAAGGTCTGCGATTCGCTGCCTCGCGGTAGAGGCCTACACGAACCGCATCGGCGCGCCGATCTCGACGCGGGCAGGCCTGTCCACAGTGCAATAGACGCCGAGATTATGGGCGTTGTGGCGGACCAGATTGCGCAGGATGCCGGGATCGTGGTCGAAGCCGTCCTGGCTGATGATGGTGAAGCCGCAGCGGCGGCACGGCTCCGAGACGGTCACCAGCAGGTCGCCGATGGCAAGCTTGCGGCCAATCCATTCGGTCTCGGGAAACGAGCTTTCGACCGCCGCCATGTCGACGACAATGTTGGGGCGGAAGCGGCGCGGATCGGGAATGCCTTCGGGGTGCAGCGCCTTTAGCCGCGCCAGCGATGCGGTGGTCAAGAGATGGATCGGCGCTTTGCGGTAGCGCGCCGCGGTGAGCGGGCCGGTGTAGCCGGGGGCGTTGTCCTGGCTGAACGGCCGGATCGAGGCGGCGAAGCCGAGATAGGCCGAGATGGCTTGGTCGCATTCCACACCCGGCACTGCCAGCCAGTCGCCGCCGGGAACGGCGATCTCCAGCTCGCGATGGTTGGTGAGCCGGGTGCGGATGCGCGGCACCTTGTGCCACTTGGCGTCGCGGTCGGGCCGCGCGATCTCATTGTCCGAGACATCGACAAGGCCGAACAGCCGGTCGCCGTCGATGGTTTCAAGGCCGACCGAAATGGCGTCCTGGCGTTCGCCGGCAAGCGAACTTGCGGGGTAACGCCAGAGCTCCGTGACTGCGCCCAGTGCAGCCGTCAAATCCCTTCAGCCCTTCTTGTTCTGGCGGTTGGCGATCAGATCATCGACCACGGCCGGATCGGCCAGTGTCGAGGTATCGCCGAGCGCGGAAAAATCGTCCTCGGCGATCTTGCGCAGGATACGGCGCATGATCTTGCCGGAGCGGGTTTTCGGCAGTCCGGGCGCGAACTGCAGCTTGTCGGGCGAGGCGATGGCGCCGATCTCCTTGCGGACATGGGCCACGAGCTCCTTGCGCAGTTCCTCGCTCGGCTCCACGCCTTTCATCAAGGTAACGTAGCTGTAGATGCCCTGGCCCTTGATGTCGTGGGGATAGCCGACGACAGCTGCTTCCGACACTTTCTCGTGGCTGACGAGCGCCGATTCGACCTCGGCCGTTCCCATGCGGTGGCCGGAAACGTTGATGACGTCGTCGACGCGGCCGGTGATCCAGTAATAGCCGTCGGCGTCGCGGCGACAGCCGTCTCCGGTGAAGTATTTGCCCTTGTAGGTGGAGAAATAGGTCTGCACGAAGCGGTCGTGATCGCCATAGACCGTGCGCATCTGGCCGGGCCAGGAATCGGCGATGCAGAGATTGCCGTCGGCCGCCCCTTCCAGCACCTTGCCTTCGCCGTCGACCAGTTGCGGTTTGATGCCGAAGAAGGGCCGCGTCGCCGAACCGGCCTTGAGGTCGGTGGCGCCGGGCAGCGGCGTGATCAGGATGCCGCCGGTCTCGGTCTGCCACCATGTGTCGACGATCGGCACCTTGCCGTTGCCGACGATGTTGAAATACCACTCCCAGGCTTCCGGATTGATCGGTTCGCCGACCGAGCCCAGCACGCGCAGCGACTTGCGCGAGGTCTTCTTCACCGGTTCGTCGCCGGCGCCCATCAGCGAGCGCAGTGCCGTCGGCGCGGTGTAGAAGATGTTGACCTTGTGCTTGTCGATGACTTCCCAGAAGCGCGACTGCGAGGGGTAGTTCGGCACGCCCTCGAACATCAGCGTGGTGGCGCCGTTGGCGAGCGGGCCATAGACGATATAGCTGTGGCCGGTGACCCAACCGACATCGGCGGTGCACCAGTAGATATCGCCATCATGGTAGTCGAAGACATATTGGTGGGTCATCGAGACATAGACGAGATAGCCGGCGGTGGTGTGCAGCACGCCCTTCGGCTTGCCGGTCGAGCCTGAGGTATAGAGGATGAACAGCGGATCCTCGGCCTTCATCTTCTCCGGCTTGCAGTCGCCTTTCACCGTGGCGATCTCGTCATGGTACCAGATGTCGCGTCCCTGGACCCAGCCGGTCTTGCCGCCGGTGCGGCGAACGACGACCACTTTTTCGACCTTGGTGCCGGCCTTGGCGGCGATTTCGATCGCTCTGTCGGTGTTTTCCTTCAGCGGGATCGGCTTGCCGCCGCGCAGGCCCTCATCGGCGGTGATGACGAAGGTCGACTTGCAGTCATCGATGCGGCCGGCCAGCGCGTCCGGTGAAAAGCCGCCAAAGACGATCGAGTGGATGGCGCCGATGCGGGTGCAAGCCAGCATCGCGTATGCGGCTTCCGGGATCATCGGCATGTAGATGGTGACGCGGTCGCCCTTCCTGACGCCGTGCTTCTTCATCACATTGGCGAGCCGGCAGACATGCTCGTAAAGTTCGTTGTAGGTGACCTTCTTGTCGTCGTAGGGATTGTCGCCTTCCCAGATGATGGCGGTCTGGTTGCCGCGCTTCTTCAAATGGCGGTCGATGCAGTTGTAGGAGACGTTAGTTTCGCCGTCCTCGAACCATTTGATCGAGACCTTGCCCTCGAAGGAGGTGTTCTTGACCTTGCTGAACGGCTTGAACCAGTCGATGCGCTTGCCGTGCTTGCCCCAGAACTTGTCCGGATTCTTCACGCTGTCGTTATACCATTTGAGGTAGGTGTCGTTGTCGATCAGCGCGTTCTTCTTCCACGCCGGCTGGACGCGGTGGATCTTAACCTCGGACATGTCTTCACTTTCCTCCCAAACCACCCCGCCGGCTTGACCACAGCCAGGATCACGGCGACGCAGCCGCGAATTCGGCGGCATTATTAACAGTTCCGCGCTGACGGCAACATTAGACGTTGGATTCGCGTGGCGGGATGCCGCAGCTCCCGTTTCGGTTGTATCAGCACTCGGCAGCGGTCGCTGCTAACTGCATGTTTTCGTGCATAAAACCCGACTGGGATCAGGAAAATCATAGACAGTTAAGGAACGGCGCGCACAATTCAGTGTTGGGAGGAATGGAGAATCAACTAGGCCAAGGGGCTGTCATGCGCGATCATTCCGAAATGGACCTGATGCTCAAGGGGTACGGCCTGACCACGGCCAAGATTCTGTACCATTTTCCCGACCACCCGCATCTGCTGCAGAGCTTCATCTGGCAGGATTACGATCTGGCGCCGAAGTTTCCGGTGCTGATCAAGTTCATCGAGTTCTGGAAGGCCAGGCTCGACGGGCCGCTGCATTCGATCAGCTACACGCACCAGAAGCTGATCGCGCCGAACGAATGGCGGAAGGTGGATGGGGAGTTCGTGCTGCACTGAGCGGCAGTATAGCTGATCTCCCCCGCGAGGGGGGAGATTGGCAGCTTCAACGTCGGCGATCACACCGCAGGCGGGTTCAGCCGGGCGAAACCTTCCTGGCGGTGATAGGGGAAGTACGGGTAGGGCGCGGTCACTTCGCTTGCCTTGTCGAGCTTTTTGACCTGCTCCGGCGTCAACGCCCAGCTGACGGCGCCGAGGTTCTGGCGCAGCTGTTCCTCGTTGCGGGCGCCGATGATGACCGAGGACACGGTCGGGCGCTGCAAGAGCCAGTTGATGGCGATCTGCGGCACGGTCTTGCCGGTCTCTTCAGCCATCGCATCAAGCGCGTCCATGACCCGGTAGAGATGTTCGTCCGCGACCGGCGGGCCGAAATCGGCGGTGTCGTGCAGCCGGCTCTTTTCCGGCAGGGGCTGGCCGCGGCGGATCTTGCCGGTCAGGCGGCCCCAGCCGAGCGGGCTCCACACCAGCGCGCCGATGCCCTGGTCGATACCGAGCGGCATCAGCTCCCATTCATAGTCGCGACCGACCAGCGAGTAGTAGACCTGATGCGCGGCGTAGCGCGGATAAGCATGCTTGTCAGCTTCCGCCAGCGATTTCATCACCTGCCAGCCGGAGAAGTTGGAGACGCCGACATAGCGCAGCTTGCCGGCGCGCACGAGGTCGTCCATCGTCGACAACACCTCCTCGATCGGCGTGCCGGCATCGAAGGCGTGCAGCTGCAACAGGTCGATGTAATCGGTGCCCATGCGCTTCAGGGCGGCGTCGACGGCTTTGATCAGCCGCGAGCGCGACGAGCCGTAGTCGGCCGGTCTGTCGCCCATCGGCAGCGAAGTCTTGGTCGAGATCAGCACCGCGTCGCGGCGGCCTTTGATGGCTTCGCCAAGCACTTCCTCAGAGGCGCCGTTCGAATAGACATCGGCGGTGTCGAACAGATTGACGCCGGCCTCGAGGCAGATGTCGATCAGCCGCCGCGCTTCCTTGGCGTCGCTGTTGCCCCAGGCCCCGAACAGCGGCCCGGAGCCGCCGAAAGTGCCGGCGCCGAAAGAGAGTGCGGGCACTTTCAGGCCCGATGCGCCGAGACGTCGATAATCCATTTTATGCTCCTTGATGATGTCGAAGAAGGATTGCGCGTGATGCTCATGACTGGGCGCAGACCGGCGCCCCGATTGTGGGGGCGCGATCGAGGCGCAGCGCCAGGGCAGCGACGCCAAGAGCCGCGACCGGCAGCAAAGCGGCGATCCAGGTTAGTGAGCCGAGGCCGAGGCCATGGGCAATCACCGCGCCGCCAAGCCAAGCGCCGGCGGCATTGCCGAGGTTGAAGGCGGCGATGTTGAAGGACGAGGCGAGGCTCTGGCCCGCGCCTTGCGCCTTTTCCAGCACCCACATCTGCAGCGGCGCCACGGTGGCGAAGGCGGCGGCACCAAGCAGGCCGACATAGATGACGGCCAGGATTTGGCTGTGGACGGCGAAGGTCATTGTGGCCAGCACCAACGCCAGCACCACGAGGCTGCCGAGCACCGCCGGCACCAACCAGCGGTCGGCGACCTTGCCGCCAAGCAGATTGCCGGCGAGGAGGCCACCGCCGAAGACGAGCAGGATCGGCGACACCGCGGCCTCCCTGAAGCCGCTGATCTCGGTGAGCAGCGGGGCGATGTAGGTGAAGACGGCGAAGACGCCGGCATAGCCGAGCACGGTGGTGGCGAGGCCGAGCAGCACCGGCGTGCGGCGCAGCACGGCGAGGTCGGCGCGCAGATTGGTCTTCTCGGGCGCTTCCTTGCTGCGCGGCACCAGAAGCAGGATGACGGCAAAGGCTGCCAAGCCGACCAGGGTTACCGCCCAGAAGGTGGCGCGCCAGCCGAAGGTCTGGCCGAGCCAGGTGCCGAAGGGCACGCCGAGGATGTTGGCGATAGTCAGGCCGGTGAACATCAGCGCGATCGCCGAGGCTTTCTTGTTGGGCGCGACCAGGCCGGTGGCGACCACCGAGCCGACGCCAAAGAAAGTGCCATGGGCAAAGGCGGTGATGATGCGGGCGCCCATCAGCGTCCAGTAGCCGGGGGCGATCGCACAGGCGAGGTTGCCGAGCGTGAAGATCGCCATAAGGGCCAGAAGGACGGTCTTGCGGGGCCAGTTGCCGGTGGCGATGGTCAAAAGCGGCGCGCCGATGACGACGCCCAACGCGTAGCCCGAAATCAACTGGCCGGCGGCCGAGATCGAGACTCCGAGATCTTTGCTGACATCGATCAGCAGCCCCATGATGACGAATTCGGTGACACCGATGCCGAAGGCTCCGGCAGCGAGGGCGTAGAGAGCAAGAGGCATGGCGGTTTCCAGTTCGAACTCGATGAGCGCGCTGTCCAGACCCGCGCCCCGACCGCAGAGATCGTGTTGGCATGCCTTGTGAACCAGACTTGCCTTGGGCATATCTCCTGTGAAATAGATTCACAAATGGCCAGACCCGATATCAACCGTTCCGGCGAGATCGAAGTGTTCGTCCGCGTCGTCGAGGCGAGCAGCTTCTCGGCTGCGGCTCGTTCGCTGCGTATGACACCGTCGGCGGTGAGCAAGCTGATCGCGCGACTGGAGGCAAGGCTCGGCGCGCGGCTGGTCACCCGCTCGACGCGCAAGCTGCAGCTGACGCCGGAAGGGACGGCGTTCTATGATAGCGGGGTGCGCATCCTGGCCGATATGGCGGCGGCCGAGCGCGAGGCGGCCGTGGGTGCCGCGCCGCGCGGACGGCTGCGCGTCAACTCCTATGTGCCCTTCGGGGTGCATCGGCTGATCCCGTTGCTGCCTGATTTCCTCGAACGCTACCCCGGGATTTCGGTCGATCTGGTGCTTACCGACAGCGTCATCGATCTGATGGCTGAACGTGCCGACGTCGCCATCCGCGCCGGGCCGCTCGGCGAGTCGCGGCTGGTGGCGCGCAAGCTCGGGCAAAGCCGGATGACAGTCGTTGCCGCACCGTCCTATCTCAAGACGCATGGCACGCCGCTGGTTCCAGCAGATCTCGACCGGCACAATCGCATGGCTTTCGGCTTTGTCCGGCATGTCGATGGCTGGCAGTTTGTCGACGCAGCTGACAATGCCATCACGGTTCCCATCGTGGGAAACACGCTGGTCGGCGATGGCGAGTCGATGCGGTTGATGGCGGTCGGCGGCGCCGGCATCGCCCGGCTGGCACACTGGCATGTGGCCGATGACATCGCGGCGGGGCGGCTGACGGCGCTGCTGGAGGATTTCAATCCGGGCGACGAGGAGCCTACCCACGCCGTCTATGTCGGCCAGGGCCGGCATTTGCCCGCACGGGTGCGGGCGTTTCTCGACTTTCTGGTCGAGAGCGTGCGGATGAGCTGAAAAGACGTTGGGGAGCCAGATGACCCCCCAAGCATCAGGCGACAGCGATGACTATTTCTTCGGGGTGAACGGCGCCGGGCGGCGACCGGCGCCCTGACGCTCCAGCATCCAGCCGGGATATTCGGCCGGCAGCGCACTGACCTCATCCAGTCTGGCGAGATCATCGGCGTCGAGCTTCACCTCGGCCGCGGCAAGGTTCTGCTCGAGCTGCTCCATGCGGCTGGCGCCGATGATGACGCTCATGACGAAAGGTTTGGCCAGGACATAGCCGAGCGCCACCGTGGCGACGCTGACGCCGTGCTTCTGGGCGATCTCGCGCATCGCGGCGACAGCCGCCCAGGCGCGGTCCTCATCGACCGGCGGGAAGTTGAAGGCGGCGCGGCGGCCTTCGCCATTGCCGGGCGCGCCGGGGCCGTATTTGCCCGACAGCAGGCCGCCGGCCATTGGCGACCAGACCATCAGGCCGAGCTTTTCCTCGTTGATGAGCGGCACGATCTCGCGCTCGAGGTCGCGGCCGGCGATCGAGTAATAGGACTGGATGGTCTCGAAGCGGGAAAATCCCTTGCGCTCGGCAACGCCCAGCGCCTTGGCGATGCGCCAGGCCGCCCAGTTGGAGACGCCGACATAGCGGACCTTACCGCTGGCAACGAGATCGTCGAGCGCCCGCAGCGTCTCGTCGACTGGCGTCACGGTGTCGGTGCCGTGCAGCTGGTAGAGATCGATATGGTCTAGCTGCAGCCGCTCCAGGCTGCCCTCGACCGAATCCATGATGTGGCCGCGCGAAGAGCCGCGCTCGTTCGGGCCCTGGCCCATGGCGCCATGCACCTTGGTGGCAATGACGACGTCCGAGCGTTTGACGCCAAGATCCTTGAGCGACTGGCCAAGCAGGCGTTCGGACTGGCCGAATGAATAGACGTCGGCCGTGTCGAAGAAATTGACGCCGGCGGCGATGGAACGGGCAACGATGTCGTTGACGCCCTTCTGGTCGAGGCTGGCGATCAGGCCCCATTGGGCATTCTCGCCGGCGGCGCCGAAGGTCATGGTGCCGAGGCACAGTTCGGAGACGAACATCCCCGTATTTCCGAGTTGATTGTAGCGCATGGTGGCGGCTCCAGCAGATTGGTGATGACGCCAAGCAAATAGGAACGGTGCGTTTCGTTTCCAGTGGTGGTACAATGATGGGCCGGCTCTGGCTCAACCTGCAGCCGACCCAACACCGGATCAACACAGGCGGGTCAGGCTTCCCAAGGGTTGAACATTGTGACGGCAGTATCGTCGAAATCGGCGACGTTGCGTGTGACCAGTATGAGATCGTGGAAGAGCGCCGTCGCGGCTATAAGCCCATCTGCGTCGCCGCGCGTGCGGATCGCGGAGATGCGACCCCATTGGGCAGCGATGTTCTCGTCTATGCCGAGAATTCGGTTTTCGTAGCTGTGGCGCAGACCGTGGAACCACGCTGCTAAATGGTTTGCAGTGTCGGGGTCGTTTCGCCGCTTCATTTCGATTCCGCGTGCGATTTCACCGAGCGTGATGACGCTTAGGAACAGAGACTGGCGCTCTTGCTTGATTATCCAGTCCGCCACTGGCCCCCCTCGCTTTCGCGCATCCGACACGACGTTCGTGTCCAGAAGAAACATCAGAGGTCCACGTCTCGGCCGGGCCCCTTGGAGCGGCGATTGACCTCTTCGACGAAGTCGTCGTCCCATTCGGGACCGGAAAGAAGGTATTCCGCAAGTGAGGGCTTAGAGCCGACGAGCCTTTCGTATTCTTCAGCGGCCAACACGACAGCAGCGGGCTTTCCACGCAAGGTGATGGTCTGCGGGCCCTTTTCACGAGCCTGCTGAACCAGCTTCGAGAGATTGTTTTTTGCGTCCTGCAGATGCCAGTTCATGGAAGGTACCTAGCTAGCTTGGCTAGATATAGCATCGCTGCAGCGATGCAGCAACAATGCTACTGTTAGGGCGGCGAGATCACCGAGGTTTATCGGCCGCCGAAAATCGCCGAGCCGACGCGGACGCTGGTGGCGCCGAAGGCTATGGCGGTCTCGAAGTCGCCGGACATGCCCATCGACAGTTTTGCGACCCCGGCCTCTTTGCCGAGCTTTTCCAGCAAGGCGAAATGCGGGCCGGGGTTTTCGTCGGCCGGCGGGATGCACATCAGGCCTTCGATGGCGAGGCCATGGACATCGCGGCAGCGGGCGACGAAGGCGACGGCGTCGCGCGGCTCGATGCCGGCCTTTTGCGGCTCCGAGCCGGTATTGACCTGGACGTAGAGTTTCGGCGTGCGGCCCTGGCGCACGATTTCCTTGGCGAGTTCGGCGGCGAGCTTTTCGCGGTCGACGGTCTCGATGACGTCGGCGAGAGCGACGGCTTCCCTCGCCTTGTTCGACTGCAGCGGGCCGATCAGATGCAGTTCGATATTAGGGAATTCCGCTTTCAAGGCCGGCCATTTGCCTTGCGCTTCCTGCACGCGGTTTTCGCCGAAGACGCGCTGGCCAGCCTCGATGACCGGGCGGATGACGTCGGTCTCAAAAGTCTTCGACACCGCAACCAGCGTCACCGAACCGGCGTCACGGCCGGCCTCGCGCTCGGCGGCAGCGATCCTCGTCTTGACGGCGAAAAACTGTTCGACGGCGCTGGCCATGCCCATATCCTGCCTGTCTTTAATCGTCTTGGCCGGCTCGCCGCAGTTGACGGGTCCGGCAATCCATGGTGAACACCGCGACGACATTTACCTCGGCCACCGGGCCTTGTCCGGCGGTCTGCGCCTGCTTTTAAGTGAAAATCATCCGATGGCAACCGAACGATACAATCCGCGCGCGTCAGAGCCCAAATGGCAGAAGGCCTGGGCCGAAAAGAAGCTGTTCGAAGCGCATAACGACGATCCGAAGCCGAAATACTACGTGCTGGAGATGTTCCCCTATCCCTCGGGGAAGATCCATATCGGCCACACCCGCAACTACACGATGGGCGACGTGGTGGCGCGCTACAAGCGGGCCAAGGGTTTCAACGTGCTGCACCCGATGGGCTGGGACGCTTTCGGCATGCCGGCCGAAAACGCGGCGATGCAGAACAAGGTCCATCCCAAGGAATGGACCTACGCCAACATCGCCGCCATGCGCGAGCAGCTCAAGATGATGGGCCTGTCGCTGGACTGGGCGCGCGAGTTCGCCACCTGCGACGTCGACTATTACCACCGCCAGCAGATGCTGTTCCTCGACTTCGTCGAAAAGGGGCTGGTGACGCGCAAATCCTCCAAGGTCAACTGGGACCCGGAGGATATGACGGTGCTCGCCAACGAGCAGGTCATCGACGGGCGCGGCTGGCGCTCGGGCGCGCTGGTCGAACAGCGTGAGTTGACGCAGTGGTTCTTCAAGATCACCGATTACGCGCAGGACTTGCTGGATTCGCTGAACGGTCTCGGCGAGTGGCCGGAAAAGGTCAAGCTGATGCAGCAGAACTGGATCGGCCGCTCGGAAGGGCTGCTGATCCGCTGGCCGCTGGCAGAGCCAAGTTCTAGCAAGATTGGTGGCGACACGAGCGAGCTGGAAGTCTACACGACCAGGCCCGACACCATTTTCGGCGCCTCCTTCATGGCGGTCGCCGCCGATCATCCGCTGGCCAGGAAGGCCGCCGAGAGCAATGTCGAACTGGCCAAGTTCATCGAAGAAATCAGACATATGGGCACGTCGGTGGCCGCACTGGAGACGGCCGAGAAGAAAGGTTTCGACACCGGCATCCGCGTCGTGCATCCGTTCGACGACTCGTGGACCCTGCCGGTCTACGTCGCGAATTTCGTTTTGATGGAATACGGCACCGGCGCCATATTCGGCTGCCCGTCGGGCGACCAGCGCGACCTCGATTTCGCCAACAGATACGGCCTGCCGGTGATCCCGGTGGTGATGCCGGAAGATGCCGACGCCAAAACCTTCCAGGTCACGGAAGACGCCTATGTCGATGACGGCGTGATGATCAATTCGCGTTTCCTCGACGGCATGAGGCCGGAGCAGGCGTTCGACGAGGTGGCAAAGCTCCTGGAGCAGAAAACCATAGGGGGGCGGCCAATGGCGGAGCGCAAGGTGAACTTCCGCTTGCGCGACTGGGGCATTTCGCGCCAGCGCTACTGGGGCTGTCCGATCCCCATGATCCATTGCGAGGATTGCGGCGTGGTTCCGGTGCCGAAAGCCGACCTGCCGGTCAAGCTGCCCGACGACATCGAGTTCGACCGTCCCGGCAATCCGCTCGACCGCCACCCGACCTGGCGGCATGTGAAGTGTCCGCAATGCGGCAAGGATGCGCGCCGCGAGACCGACACGATGGACACGTTCGTCGATTCGTCCTGGTATTTCGCGCGCTTTACAGCGCCCTGGGCCAATGAGCCGACGGAGCCGAAGGCTGCCGATGACTGGCTGGCCGTCGACCAGTATATTGGCGGCATCGAGCACGCGATCCTCCATCTGCTCTATTCGCGCTTCTTCACCCGCGCCATGCGCGCGACCGGGCATCTCGACCTGGCCGAGCCGTTCAAGGGCCTGTTCACGCAAGGCATGGTGGTGCATGAGACCTACCGCGTCGGCGGTGCGTCGAACAATGGCCGCTGGCTGTCGCCGGCTGAGGTCAGGATCGAGGATGTCGGCGGCAAGCGCCGCGCCATCGAGATCGCCACCGGCGAAGAGGCGGCGATCGGCTCACTCGAAAAGATGTCGAAGTCGAAGAAGAATACGGTAAGCCCGGAAGACATCACCGACGGCTACGGCGCCGACACCGCACGCTGGTTCATGCTGTCGGATTCGCCGCCCGAGCGCGACGTCGAATGGACGGACGATGGCGCCGCCGGCGCACATCGCTTCATCCAGCGCGTCTGGCGCCTGGTGTCGATCGCCGCCGAGACGCTTGACGGTGTCAAGCCGCACGCGGCGCTGGAGGGCGAGGCCGGCGCCGTTTCCAAGGCCGCGCACAAGATCCTGAAGGCCATCGGCGAGGATATCGAGAAGCTCGGCTTCAACCGCGCCATCGCCCGCATCTACGAACTGGCCAATGCGTTGACAACGCCGCTCAACGACGTCGCCGAGGGCAAGACCGACGCGGCGCTGAAAGGCGCCTGCCGCGAGGCGGTGGAGATCCTTGTGCATGTGGTCGCGCCGGTCATGCCGCATCTTGCCGAAGAGTGCTGGCACACGCTCGGCGGCACCGATCTGGTCGCCGAACGGCCTTGGCCTGTCTACGATCCGGCACTGGTGGTCGACAACGAGATCGTGCTCCCAGTTCAGGTCAACGGCAAGAAGCGCGGCGATTTGACAATTGCCCGCGACGCGGACCAAGGTGCGGTCGAAAAAGCGGTTCTGGCTCTCGACTTCGTGCACAAAGCGCTGGAAGGTAAGGCACCCCGCAAGGTGATCATCGTGCCGCAGAGGATCGTCAATGTCGTTGCTTGACTTCAGAAGGATGGGGCCTGATCTGGAAAAGACGACGCTATTGCTGCGCCGCGCAGCGCTGTACGGCATGGTCGCCTCGGTGGCGCTGGTTTCGGCCTGCACGGTGAGGCCGCTCTATTCCAGCGCGCCGCTGAGCGCCGGTTCCACGGTCAGCGCTTCGGCGGAACTGGCGTCGATCGCGGTCAAGCCGGTCAAGACACGCTACGCCCAGCAGGTCCGCAACAATCTGATCTTTGCCTTTGGCCAAGGCGCCGGCGAGCCGCCGGCGCCGGTCTACATGCTCGATCTCGGCGTCACCGAACTGGTCGAATCGGCCGCGGTGGTGCAGATCCAGACCGACGAAGACGAGCCGACGGCAGGCACGGTGACGCTGACCGCAAACTATGTGCTGACCGATGCCAGGACCGGCGTGGTGATCGCAACCGGCAAACGGTCGATCCCATCATCCTTCGACAAGCCGACGCAGGAGTTCGCCTCCTACCGGGCACAGCTCGACGCCGAGAACCGCGCCGCGCGTGAACTGGCTGAAATGGTGAGCCTGTCGGTCGCCCAGGACTTGGTCAGGCACGGCAAGAAGGCCTGAGCATTCCCTGGCGCTGCCAACTAGACTTTTAGCAGTCCGCAACAAAAAGGCCGGTTTCCCGGCCTTTTTTCGTTTGTATCGAACCGATCTCAGCCGATCTTCTGGCCGGTCTTGGCCCAGTCGGCAGCGAACTGATCCAGGCCCTTGTCGGTCAACGGGTGCTTGACCAGCGCCTTCAGCGTCGCGGCCGGCGCGGTAACGACATCGGCGCCGATCAGGGCTGCCTGCTTGACGTGGTTCACGGTGCGAACCGAAGCGACGAGGATCTCGGTGTCGAAATCGTAATTGTCGTAGATCTGCCGGATCTCCTGGATCAGTTCCATGCCGTCCGCGCCGGTATCGTCGACGCGGCCGACGAAGGGCGAGATGAACGAGGCGCCGGCCTTGGCCGCCAGCAGCGCCTGGTTGGCCGAGAAGCACAGCGTTACATTGACCATGCGGTTCATCTCGGTGCGGATCGTCTTGCAGGCGCGCAGGCCATCGAGCGTCAGCGGCACCTTGATGCAGACATTGTCGGCGATCTTGGCCAGGATGTTGGCCTCGGCCATCATGTCCTTGTATTCGACCGCAACGACCTCGGCCGAAACCGGGCCCTTGACGATGTCGCAGATCTGCTTGGTGACCTCGGCGATCTTGCCGCCGGATTTCAGGATCAGCGAGGGATTGGTGGTCACGCCGTCGAGCAGCCCCAGGTCGTTCAGTTCCTTGATGTCCTTGATGTCAGCGGTGTCGACAAAAAATTTCATGGGGGTCTCCTGAAAGATTTCCATGTGCATGCCATGCACATTCGGGGTTGCCCTTTGATCTAGACCAAAGTCGGGGCAAGGTCACGCCCGATGATCGAAGATTCGCCCTTTGTCGCAGCCGCGCCGGTGCTGGTGCCGATGCCCGCCGAACGGCCCTACACCTACGCTGTGCCCGCCGGCATGCGCGTGGTGCCGGGCTCGATCGTGCGCGTGCCGCTCGGTCCGCGCCAGGTTGCCGGCATCGTCTGGGATGGTGCGGTCGAGAATATCGACGCCAAAAAGCTGCGCCCGATCGAACAGGTCTTCGACTGCCCGCCGATCGACCGCGGCATGCGCCGCTTTGTCGACTGGCTGGCGCAGTACACGCTGTCGCCGCCCGGCGTGGTGGCGCGCATGCTGTTGCGCGCGCCGGAGGCGTTCGATCCCGAACCATGGATAGAGGGCCTGCAGCGGACCCTCGTCATGCCCGACCGGATGACGGATGCCAGGACGCGCGTGCTGGAGACGGCGGAAGGGGGGCTTGCCTGGACGCGATCCGGCCTGGCGCACGCGGCGGGCGTGTCGTCGACGGTGGTCGAGGGGCTCAAGGCGCAAGGCGTGTTCGAGACGGTGATGATCCCGCCTCGACCGGTGGTCGCCGCGCCCGATCCTTCCTACGCCATGCCGGAGCTGATGCCGGACCAGGCAGACGCGGCCGCCATGCTGCGCGCCAATGTCACGGCCGCTGCTTTCAACGTCACGCTGCTCGACGGCGTCACCGGTTCAGGCAAGACGGAAGTTTATTTCGAGGCGGTGGCGGCAGCCCTCGACCAGGGCAAGCAGGTGTTGATCCTTTTGCCGGAGATCGCGCTGACGCATGCCTTCCTCGAACGCTTTCAGCAGCGCTTCGGCGCCAAGCCGGCGGAATGGCATTCCGACCTGCCGCCCCGAATGCGCGAAAAGGTCTGGCGACAGGTGGCGGAAGGCGGCGTGCGCGTCGTCGCCGGCGCACGCTCGGCGCTGTTCCTGCCGTTCCGCGAGCTCGGGCTGATCGTCGTCGACGAGGAGCACGACCCTGCCTACAAGCAGGAGGACCGTGTCTTCTACAATGCCCGCGACATGGCGGTGGTGCGCGGCCATATCAGCGGCTTCCCGGTGGTGCTGGCGTCGGCGACGCCATCGGTCGAAAGCCGGGTCAATGCGCAGCAGGGCCGCTACAGCAGGGCGGTGCTGTCGGCGCGCTTTGCCGAAGCCGCGCTTCCCGATCTCAAGACGATCGACATGCGGCGCGCGCCGCCGGCCCGCGGCGGCTTTCTGTCGCCGCTGCTGATCGACCAGATGCAGCGTACGCTGGAGAAGAAGGAGCAGTCGCTGCTGTTCCTCAACCGGCGCGGCTATGCGCCGCTGACGCTGTGCCGTGTCTGCGGCCACCGCTTCGGCTGCCCGGTCTGTTCGGCCTGGCTGGTTGAGCACCGCTTTCGCGGCCAACTCGTCTGCCATCATTGCGGGCACAATGAGAAGCGGCCGGAGGCTTGTCCGGAATGCGGCACGCTCGACCATCTGGTCGCCTGCGGGCCTGGCGTCGAGCGGATAGCTGAAGAAGTCGTGGCGCATTTCCCCGACGCGCGCACGATCGTCCTGTCGTCCGATTTGATGGGTGGAGTGCGACGGCTGCGTCTGGAGCTTGAGGCCATTGCCAATGGCGAGGCCGACATCGTCATAGGCACGCAGCTGGTCGCCAAGGGCCATAACTTTCCCAGCATGACGCTGGTCGGTGTCGTCGATGCCGATCTCGGCCTCGCCAATGGCGATCCGCGCGCCGCCGAACGGACCTTCCAATTGCTCAGCCAGGTGACTGGACGCGCCGGCCGCACCGGCAAGAAGAGCCTCGGCCTGCTGCAGACTTTCCAGCCGGACCATCCGGTGATGCGGGCGATCGTCTCGGGCGATGCCGAGGCCTTTTACGAACGCGAGATCACTGAGCGCGAACGGGCAGCCCTGCCGCCCTTCGGCAGGCTTGCCGGCGTCATCGTCAGTGCGGTGACGCGGGCCGAGGCCGAAGGCCACGCGCGCGGCCTGCGCCGTGCAGCACCCCAGGCCAGCGACCTGTTCGTGCTCGGCCCGGCCGAGGCGCCGCTGTCGCTGCTTGGTGGGCGCCATCGTTTCCGCTTGCTGATCCAGGGTGAAAAGCGCGCCGACATCCAAGGCTTCATCCGCACCATGCTGGCCGAAGGGCCGAAGCAGCGCGGCTCGGTTCGCGTGCAGGTCGACATCGATCCGCAGAGCTTCTTGTAAGCACAAAGGCTGACGACGCCGCCGGCTGCCCTATGCCGTTTTGTCAAGAAAGCTCAACATCTTAGCGCCCGCTAAAATACGTTCTGCTCATATGCACAGCCCCGTCCGTTGCGGAACAATCCTGATCAAAGAACTCATAAAATAAATGTTGACTCCTTTTGTCATAAATTATAACTGGGCCTTTCCGCTCTGGCACTAGGGACCAGGGCATGGATGGGGGCAGCATGCGCAGATTTTACAGTTCACTTCTTTGGTCATCGGCTTTGGGTTGGTCGATCCTGGCAGGCGTGGCATTTGCCCAGGAAGCCGCCCCGACAGGCAAGCAGGAAGCCACGGTGCTCGACCAGATCCTGGTCACCGGCCGCAATGAAAGGTCCATTTCCAGCGTTGCCCAGTCTGTCCAGGTCGTGGAACGGCAACAGGTCGAGGAAGCCGCGCAGGAAAATATCGACGCCGCGACCCTGATCAGCCGCATCGTCCCCGGCTACGCGCCACGCAACCAGACCGTTTCCGGCGCTTCGGAAACCTTCCGCGGGCGCAGCGTTCTCATCATGGTCGACGGTGTGCCGCGCAACACACCGCTGCGGGACGTCTCACGCATCCTGTCGATGATCGACCTGAATTCGGTCGAGCGCATCGAAGTCATCAATGGCGCGTCCAGCCTTTATGGCGCCGGCGCCACCGGCGGCACGATCAACTTCATCACCAAGCGCGGCGACAGCGACAAGCCGAAGGTGACGGTGCGCACCGGCGTCACCGCCTTCACCGAAAACCCCGGCAAGTCGGCCGGGCCAAGCACCAGTGTCTCGGTCGAGGGCAAGAAAGGCGATTTCGACTATTTCTTCTCGGCGTCCGGTGATCTGTCGCGCCGCACCTATGACGGCCACGGCAACGAGATGGCTTCCGACGCCATGCTTGGGCAAGGCGGCGGCGACCGCACCGGCACGGGCAATCTCTTCGGCGTGGCCGGCTACCAGTTCGATTCCAGGCGCTTCGAGGCCAGCGTCGACTGGACCTATGCCAACCAGAAGCCGGACTGGTTCACCGATTACACGACCAATCCCGTCTCCCCGGATTTCGGCGATCCCTATGAAGGCAAGCCGCTGAAGGAAGGTTCGAAATATCTGACCGCCAAATACACCGACAGCGACTTCGCGCTCGGAAACCTCGAGGTCAAGGCGTTCTACAACGACATCTTCAAGCAGTCGCCCTTTACCAAATTCTCGGCCGTCAACAGCCAGGTGTATTTACCGACGAACCCGACGCGGCCGGTGATCCTGCCGCCGGGCACGGACCCGACCGCCGACTTCAACCAGACGGCGCTGCAATCGCGGCGCAGCGGCGTCAATCTGACCGTCAACACGCCGATGGACTTTATCGCCCAGGGCAGCACGCTGACCTGGGGCGCCGACTATGTCTTCGACGCCACCGATCAGCAGTTGACCAATGGCCAGGACGCCATCTCGCCCACGACCCAGAACTCGGTCGCCTTGTTTGCGCAGGGCGAAATTCCGGTGACGGATCGCTTTCGCATCAGCGGCGGCGCGCGCTACGACCAGTTCTATCTCAACGTTGAGGACTTCACCCGGCCTGCCGCCGCGGTCCTGCTTGGCCGCAACATCATAGGCCTGCCGGCGATCCGGGTGACCGGCGGCTCGTTCGACTACGACGCCGTCACCTTCAACGCCGGCGCCGTCTATGACCTGACCGAAAGGATGCAGCTTTTCGGCAATTTCTCGCAAGGCTACAGCCTCACCGACATTGGCGGCTTCACCCGCCGCGCTGGGTTGAACTCCAACGCAGAGACCTGCGACGCTTACGGCACCGCCATCAGGCCGCTGCTGCCCTGCACCAACGCGCCGGACTATGCGATCAGCTATGCCGATATCGCGCCCGAGCCCCAGCTTGTGAACACATGGGAAGCCGGCCTGCGCGGCGACTGGGGCGACTATCGCGGCGGCGTCAGCACCTATCTGTCGACCTCGGACAACGGCGTCAGCTACGACATCGTCAACAACCGGGTATCGCAGCAGAAGGAACGCATCTGGGGCGTCGAAGCCAATCTGGAGGCAGACCTCAGCGGCATGTTCACGCTGGGCGGATCTGTCGGCTATGTCGAAGGCAAATACGATGCGGATCGCGACGGCCACATCGAAGCCAACGAATATCTGCCCAACAACCGCATTCCCTCGACCTACAAAGGCCTGGTCTATCTCACGACCCATTTCGAGAACGAGCTGACCCTGCGCAGCGAGCTGGAGCTGTTCTCCGGGCGCGACCGCATCGCCACCCAGGAACTGGACGGTGCGGCTCTGGTCAATCTCGCCGTCTCGAAGAAGTTCGGCAATGAAAGCGTGCTGAACCTTGCCGTGCGCAATGTGTTCGACACCTACTACATCAACCCTTCCGCATCGGCGACCCGCGGCGCCGACGTTCCGGGTCTGGGACGTTCGGTTGCGTTGTCCTACCAGATCACATTCTGAGGGGCGGCGGTGGCGGTGTCTCTCCAACGAAACGGTGCATTGGTCTCGCTGCTGGCAGAAGCGCCAGCCGATCCGGCGGATGGCGCGCGCTATATCGAGGCGCTCGGCCGCCTTTCGCAGGAACGGGAGCCGTTCGTGCTCCTGGTCGATATCCGCATCGAGATCGCGCTGAGCGACGCCCAGCGCAAGGCGCAAAACCTCTGGTACAAGGCGGAACGCGAGCAGCTCGAAAAAGGCTGCCGCGCCTGTGCGCTGGTGCGCCCCGCCGCCGACGAGAACATGCAGCGCGTCTGGCAAAGCCTGTTCGGCTTTCCAGTGCTCGTCACCCGCAGCCGGGCGGAGGCCGGCGCCTTCCTGAACGGTTACGCACCGAAGGACTATGTCAAATGAGCGCCGACGCAGACCGGCCGGCGCCAGCCGGGCTTTCGCGCCTGCGGCTTTTCGTCGTTCTCGCCTGCCTTTATCTGGCGCAGGCCATCCCGAGCTATCTGTTTGCCGCGGCGATCCCGCCGATCCTGCGCGAGCAAGGCGTGTCGCGCACCGCCATCGGCATGATGGCGCTGCTGATGCTGCCGCTGGTGCTGAAATTCCTGTGGGCGCCGCTGGTCGATCGCTTTCGGCCAGTGGCCCGCGCCCATCGCGCCGGCTGGGTCATCATCACCCAGATCGGCGTCATCGCCGGCATCGCCGCCATGCTTTGGATCGAGCCGACCGATGTCGCCGGTATCTTTGCCGTCGGCCTTGTCGTGAGCCTGTTGATGTCGACCCAGGACATCGCCACCGACGGCTACGCGGCCAAATATCTCGACCCGAAGGACAGGCCGATCGGCAATGCGATCCAGGGCGGCGCCGTCGCGCTCGGCGTCGTTCTCGGCGGCACGCTCGGCCTGTTGGCTTATCATCATGCCGGCTGGCAAACCATGGTGGCCATGGTGGCCGCGCTGTCCATCATCCCGCTGGTCGCCGCCTTCGCCATGCGCGAGACCGATCCCGTCGCCAGCGCGCCGCAGGCGTCCATGGACCGCCCCTCGATCCTGCGTTTCCTGCGCCGGCCGGAGGCGCGCCAGATCCTGTGGATCGCGCTCATCTACCGCGCCAGCGAGGGGCTGGTGAAGTCGATGGAAGGCTCCTATCTCGTCGATGCCGGCGTGCCGCTCGACATCATCGGTTATCTCTCGGGGGGTGCCGCGCTCACCGTCGGGCTCGGCGGCTCGGCGCTGGCGGCGTGGCTGCTGCACAAAAGGGGCGCCGCCTCGGTGCTCGGCCTGCTCGGCGCGCTGCGAACCATCTGCTTCCTGATCTTCGCGCTGCACGCTTTCGGCGCTATCGCCGGCTTCTGGCCGATCTTCGGCGCCTCGTTCCTGCAGACGCTGGTGCGCTACATGGAGATCGTGGCGCTCTACAGCCTGTTCATGTCCGTCACGTCGTCGGACCAACCCGGCACCGATTTCACCATCCTGTCCTGCGCCCAGCTTATCGTCTATCTCGTCGGCTCCATGCTGGCCGGCCGCCTCGCCGACATGCTCGGCTACTCCGCGCTGTTCACCCTGGCGACAGTGCTGTCGGGCGTCGCCGTGGTGGCGACCTATCGCATGCTGAATGCCCATTTCGCCGATGCCGCAAAAGCCCAGCCGGGTACTCCGATGCAGCCGCTGCCGGAGGTCGCCGAATGAGCGCGGTTTGGCTAGTGCTTGCGAACCATGGCAGCGAGACAGGCAGCGGCCAGCGCCAGCGCCGCGCAGTCGGCCAGCGGCGCAAAGGGCCAGAGCGTGAAGGCAAAGCCGCCGGCCAATGCGCCGATGCTCTGGCCGAGTACATGGGTGCTGGTGAGCCAGCCGGCCGCCGCGCCCTGCTCGCCGGGCTCCAGGCGCTTCATCAGCCAGGCGGTGTAGCCGGGTGTCGCCAGGGCAATGCCGGCCGCCGCCACCACCAGAGACGCTGCCGAGGCAACATGGCTGGCCGTGACGGCCAGCGCCGTCATGCCGACGCAAACCATGAGACAGCCGACGACGACGCTGTTGCGCTCCGCCAGCCGCAGGCGCGCCATGAGCAGTCCCTGGACCAAAACCATGACGATGGCGACCAGCATCAGGGCCAGGCCGGTCACCGTCGTGGCCTGCGTCGCACCAAGGCCAAAACGCTGCTGGGCCATCGGGCCGAGCATCATCTGCACCTGTCCGAAGCCGAGCGTCAGGCACAAGCCCATCGCCAGGCAAGGCAGAGCGCGGCGATCGAAGGGCGATATTCCACGGCCGACGTCGGCTGCCTTGCCGTCGCTCCGTCCGCCGGCTTCCCCTTTGCCCGGCGCGAGCCACAGCAACAGCGGGCTGAACAGGAACAGGATGGGCGGCAGCAGCGGCGACAGGACGGCAGCCGTTGCCGCCAGCGCGCCGGCCAGCCGCCCCATGCTGACGCCGGCGCCAAGCAGTCCCAGCGCGGCCTGTCGCCTGTCATCGGCAACCGAGCGGCTGGCCCAGACCTGCGCCGTCGGCATGACGCCGGACGTGGCAAAACCGTACACGGTTCGCGAAAGCATCAGCAAAGCGATGCCGAGCGCGGCTCCCATGCCGGCTATCAGCAGAATGGCGAACACCGCCTGGCCGGCCAGCATGGAGAGGCCGAGCAAGCGCAGCAGCCTGGCATGGCCAAGCCGCTCGCCCATACGGCCCCACAGCGGCGAGCCGACCAGAAAGGCCGCCGCGCCGACAGCAGTTGCCGCGCCGATCGCAAACGTGTCGAGCCTCAGCCGCTCCATCACCAGGGGAACGAGCGATACGAAGGCCGACTGGCCGAAGCCGATTGCCGAGACCGCGATTGCCAGGCGGCGAAGAAGCGAAGATCGATTTTTCATACTGGTCGTCATAACGCGAAGCTTATTTCCTGGTTAGAATAAATAATCAACAGAAATGTTCTAATAACCACAGCGTATAAGATATAATACTACAGTATTGTGTGGATTTATGAGGATGCACATGGAACAAGTAAAACCAGAATCTTCCTCTGCATTAAGCCCGTTCCTCAACGCGTTGCTGCGGGAATGGGATGGCTGGGAATTCGTCGACGCCAGCCAAACCGGGCTGTTTCGGCCGCAGGCGGCCGTGCTGCGTCTGAATTTCCCTGCCTCGCGCGCGGCGGTGCTCGTCGAGGCGCGGCATCGCTCGAAGGTTGGTTACCACGAGTTCGCGATGCCGCTCTGGCGCCTCGATATTAGTAGCGAGGGGGCCGATGGCGAGGCGTCCGAGATCGACCTTTTCAGTCTTTTGGCGCTGATCCTGGCGGAGCCTGACATTGCCGGCCGGGCGACAGCGAAAAGCCGACTGACCTTCCTGCGCCGCAGCCTGGCCAGCATCGCCGCAATCGCTGACGCGACTGCGGCGCGTGGATCGTCGCGGCCCTTCTCCGAAGGCGATCCTGATTTCATCGATGCCGAAAGCGCCCTGCGCTTCGGCCATGCCGTGCATCCGGCGCCGATGAGTCGCGAAGAGTTCACGCACACGGATTCCGCGCGCTTCGGGCATGAATACTGCAATGCGTTCAAACTGCGCTGGTGGGCCGTCGACCCGACCATCCTCACTGGGGGCAGCGTCGAGCCGCTAGATGTCACCGAGATGGTCCGCGGGCTTGCCGCCAGCGATCCGCAGCTGCTTGCTCGGGCTGGCAAGCAACAGGGCAAGGTTCTCGTTCCGATGCATCCGTGGCAGGCCGTACGGCTCATGCTGGAAGACCGCGTCGAGCGCCTGTTTTGCGCCGGCCGTATCGTCGATGTTGGGCTCGGCGGACCAGCGTGGCGGGCCACGACCTCGCTGCGCACGGTTCATTCAGCTGAAGCCGAGTGGATGCTGAAATTCTCGCTCAGCCTGCGCCTGACCAATTCCAGGCGCATCGTCGAGGAGCATGAGTGCCGGCGCGGCCTTTCGGTGCACCGGCTGGTCAAGGGCAAGCTCGGCTATGCCTTGCAGCGGCGCTGTCCGACCATGACGGTGCTGGGTGAGCCCGCCTGGTTCGGCCTGCGTGGCGAAGACGGCCGGCTGATGACGGATACCATCGTCTCGTTTCGCGAAAATCCGTTTCGCGGCACGGGCAATCCGCCGGCTGCCGTTCTCGGCGCGCTTTGCGAGCGCCATCCCGGCCGTACCGAAAGCCATCTGTCCGACCTGGTCCACCGTATCGCCCGCGACGAGAAGCGACCTGTCGAGGAAACGGCGCGTTTGTGGTTCGAGCGTTTCCTTTATGCCGCCATCGAGCCGTTTATCGTTGCCTTCTCGGAATTCGGCCTGCTGTTCGGCGCCCATCAGCAGAACCTCGTCGTCGGTCTTTCCGGAGGCTGGCCGAATGCGCTCTATTTTCGCGACTGCCAGGGCACCGGTTATGTCGAGGAATTTCTGCCCAGGCTGCGCGAATTCGTGCCCGAGGCCGGTCAGGCGGGCGATCATGTCTTCCCAGCGGAAGCGGCCGCGAAGCTGTTCGGCTACTATCTGGTCGTCAATGGCGCTTTCGCCGCCGTCGCAGCCCTTGCCGCCGCTGGCCTCACCAACGAAGACGATCTGCTGGCGATATTCCGCCGCTCGCTCGAGCGGCTGGCCGCCACGCCGATGGCTGACCGGTCCTGCGTCGACTATTTGCTCAACGCGCCGACGCTTGCTGCCAAGGGCAATTTCCTGATCGCGCTGCGCGACATCAATGAGAACACCGAGGTGACCGACCCGCTGGCCGGTTACGTCGAGCTTCCCAACCCCCTGCATGTGAGAGAATACGCATGAACATCGAGGCTGCGAAAAACTGGTCACCCGCCACCGTCGCCGGCAACGAAGGATGGCAGCATCTGGCCTCGGCCGCGGAGCCGCTCGCCATCCGTGCCGGCGATGGCCATGTCAGCCTGGTCAACGCTGAGGGAACAGCGGTGGGACAGGCCCGCATCTCCGACGCGGATGGCCGCCTGCTCATCGACGATGTCGCGTTCATTGGGGGCCGCCTCGACCAACCGCAAATCCTGGCAGGTCTCGTCGACGCCGCGCTGCGCCTGCATCCTTCCTTCGACTGCGCCTTCCTGCCGGCGGCGAAGACGCTGTGGCCGGTTTCGGCGCTGGCCACCGAGACGGTTCCGGGTGAACCGGAATGCGCCGTCATCCATCGCTCGGTCCTGCGCCAGCTGCCGCTGCTGTGGCGCAGCCAGGCCTCGCATGTCACCTATCCGGCATTGACGACCGCTATCGGCCCGGAAGACCGGCTGCCGCCATTGCGCCAACCGCGCCCCTGCGGCCCGATGTACGAACGCTGGATTCCGGAAATCGGCGTCACCGTGTCGCTGCGGCCGATCGACCGCCGGACCGATCTCGACCTCTTCCATCGCTGGATGAACGATGGCCGCGTCGCCTTCTTCTGGGAACTTGCCCAGAGCCATGAGGATCTCGACAAATATCTCGCCGAGCAGGAAAGCGATCCGCATATTTTCGGCGTCATCGCCAGCTTCGACGGCGAGCCGACCGGCTATTTCGAGTTCTACTGGGCCAAGGAGGACCGGCTCGGGCCCTATTATGAGCCGCTCGACTGGGACCGCGGCTGGCATGGGCTGATCGGCAATATGCGCCATCTCGGCCGGCCGAAGACGCTGTCACTGTTCCGCTCCGTCACCCACTATCTGTTCCTCGACGAGCCGCGCACGCAGCGCGTCGTCGGCGAGCCACGCGCCGCGCACCAGAAGATGCTGAGCTATTGCGCCGGCGCCGCCTACGACAAGGTCAAGGAGTTCGACTTCCCGCACAAGCGCGCGGCGCTGGTCTGCTGCGAACGCGAGCGCTTCTTCCGCGAGGTGCCGCTGTGACGGTGCAGCAACCGATTGCCAAAGCGGGGGAGGCGACACGCTGGGCCGCGATCAACCGCGACGCCGTCGCCAAGGCCATTTCCGAACTGACCTTCGAGGAGTGCCTGTCGCCGCGCGAGCTTTCGCCCGGCCGATGGGAGCTGACGCCCGGCCCCGGCGTGACCTATCGCTTTGCCGCGACGCGGCGCCTGTGGGGCCAGATCGCCGTCCGTCCGGAGACGCTGACTCGCGACGCCGGCATCGAGCTGCCGGTCGACGATGCGGTCGCCTTCTTCGCCGACGCGCGCGAGACGCTCGGCATGTCGCCGGCAACATTCTGCATCTATGCGAAGGAGCTTTACAACACGCTGATGGCCGACATGCGGATCGCCAAGGCACGCGGCAATCGACCGGCCGCCGATCTAGCCGCGCTGCCGGATACCGAGTTGCAGGCATTGCTCGACGGCCATCCGAAGGCCCCTGCCAACAAGGGACGGCTTGGCTGGGGACGGGACGACTTCGAGCGCTACGCGCCAGAATCGGCCACCGCATTCCAGCTCTTCTGGCTTGCCGCCGCCAGCGATCGCTGCCTGCTGGCGCTTGACTGCGGGCTCGACGAAGAGGCGCTGCTGCAGGCCGCACTCGGCGACTACGAGCGCGCAAGGCTCGAAGCGGCTTTCAGCGCCGCCGGGATCTCGCGATCGACGCATAGGCTGCTGCCGGTCCACCCCTGGCAGTGGCAGGCGATGATCGCCTCGCAATATGGTAGCGAGATCGCCGCCGGCCGGCTGGTGCCGCTTGGCCAGTTCGGCGATCCGTTCCTGCCCTTGCAGTCGCTGCGCACGCTTGCCAATGTGGCACGGCCCGAGGCGCTGCACGTCAAGCTGCCGCTGACCGTCCTCAACACCTCAGCGTGGCGCGGCGTGCCGGGCAAATACATGGCGATCGGCGCCGATCTGTCGCGCTGGCTGGCCACGGTGGCGGCCGCGGACCCGGTGCTCAAGGACGTCAAGGTCTTGCAGGAAGTCGCCGGCGCCTTCTATCCGCATCCGCACTATACCGGCGTTGAAGGCGCGCCCTATCAGTTTTGCGAGATGCTGGGCGCCATATGGCGCGAAAGCCCCGAAAAGGATCTGACAGCGGGCCAGCGGCCGATGATGATGGGCGCCCTGCCGCAGCGCGACGCGCATGGCAGGCCGATCGCCAGCGCCCTGATGGAGCAGTCCGGCCTTGGTCCGGAGGCATGGCTCGATCGCCTGTTCTCCACGGCCTTCGTGCCGCTCTACCACTTCATGTGCCGTTACGGCGTCGGCTTCATCGCCCATGGCCAGAACGTCACCATCATCCTCGACGGAGCGACGCCTCTCGGCGTGGCGGTCAAGGATTTCCAGGGCGACCTCGATCTCGTCGACCAGCCGTTTCCCGAACTGGCCGGCCTCGACCCCAAAATCCTGTCGACGCTGAAGCGCCGGCCGCCGGCACATCTTCTCCAGCATCTGCAAACGGGACACATCGTCAGCGTTCTGCGCTTCCTATCCGAGGCGCTGGCCGCCTATGACCGCTTCGACGAGAGGACTTTCTACGCCATCCTGGCCGCCGCCATCCGGCGCTACCAGGCGCAGAACCCGGATCTGTCGGAACGGTTCGCGCTCTTCGATCTGTTTGCTCCGAAGATCCCACGCATCGCCATCAACAAGGTGCGCTTCGCCATCGGCTACGGCGACAGCGGCGAACGCCCTCTGCCCGACCTTGGCACACCGCTCGACAATCCGCTTAACCCCGAGTCAGCCCGGCGATCTCCCATCAGCCCAGCCAGCTCCATAAGGAGTTCGCCATGACCCATACGCTTGACCTCGCAGGCATCGGCATCGGGCCGTTCAATCTCAGCCTCGCCGCCCATCTCGATGCGGTGGACGGCGTCGAAGCGCGCTTCTTCGATCGGGCGACGCGGCTCGAATGGCATCCGGGCATGATGCTGCCGGGCGTCGAACTGCAGACATCCTTCCTCAAGGATCTCGTCACCGCGACGCATCCGACCAGCCCATGGTCGTTCATGTCCTATCTGGTCGCGCAGAAGCGGTTCTATGAATTCCTCAACGCGGATTTCTCAGCCATCCCGCGGCCGGAATTCGCCCGCTATCTCGGATGGGTCGGCGAGAACTTGTCTTCGCTGCGCTTCGCCAGCGCCGTCGACCGGATCGACTTCGACGGAACGAATTTCAGGCTGCGTATCGGCCGCGAGCAGGTGAACGCGCGCAATCTCGCCATTGCCGTCGGGCTGGTGCCTAACATCCCCGCCTGGGCGCGGGCGGCGGCCTCCGATCAATGCTTCCACAACGCCCAGGCCGCCAACCGCCTCGATCGCCTGAGCGGACAGCGTGTCGCCGTGATCGGCGGTGGCCAGAGCGGCGCCGAAGTGCTTCTGCATCTGATCTCCTCCGACGGCTTCGCCGGCCGCGAAATCGAGTGGATCTCGATGCGGCCGAATTTCCTGCCACTGGACGACTCGCCTTTCACCGACGAACTCTTCACGCCGGGCTATGTCGAAAACTTCCATCGGCTGCCGCAAGGGCGGCGCGAGACGATCCTGGAACAGCAGCTGCTTGCCGGTGACGGCGCATCGACGAGCACGCTGAAGGCGATCTATCGCCAGCTTTACACGCTGCGGCACCTCTCGGAGGAAACGACGGCGGTCAACATGACGCCGCACCGCGAAGTGCTGAACGTGACGCGGGAAGGCAGCGAATACCGGCTGATCATGCGCAACGGCTTCGACGGCGCCATCGAGACGCGCACCGTGGATGCGGTGGTTCTGGCCACCGGCTATGCCTTTGCCATTCCTGATTGCATGGCACCGCTCATGAACAGGATCGCGCTGGACGAGCGCGGTCATTACAGGCTCAACGCCAGCTTCGAGGTCGAATGGGACGGGCCCGACGACCGCCGGATCTACGCGCTCAATGCCGGCCGGCTCAGCCATGGCATAGCCGAGCCGCAGCTCAGCCTGATGGCTTGGCGCAGCGCCAAGATCGTCAATTCGCTGCTCGGGCGGGCACAGTTCGATCTCGATCTGCCCGATCCGCCGGTTGCCTGGAGTTCAAGGCACACGATACAAAGCCTGCATCATCTCGGCGCCAATGCGAGGATGACCGAATCGGGCGCCCGGTGATGTTTGTGGAGGCGGGCCGAAGAGCGTGGTACGGCGCGCGTTAAGGTTGACATCGACCCGTAAAGCTTTTCTGTGAGAGAGATCGTTCGGTCCTGCTGGAGGCTCAGCGCATGAAAACCCTTGGCCTCATCGGCGGCATGAGCTGGGAATCGACGGCGATCTATTATCGCCTGCTCAACGAGATCGTGCGCGAGCGGCTGAGCGGGCTGCATTCGGCAAAGCTGTTGCTCTATTCCTTCGATTTCGCCGAAATCGCCGACCGGCAGCATCATGGCGACTGGGACAGTGCGGGCGTGCTGCTGGCGGATGCCGCGCGCAAGCTGGAGGCGGGCGGCGCAGAGGGGCTTTTGATCTGCACCAACACCATGCACAAGCTCGCCGACCGGGTGCAGGCGGCGGTGTCGATCCCGCTTATCCACATTGCCGACGCCACGGCCGTCGCGGTCAAGGGCGCCGGCGTCAAGCGGCCGGCGCTGCTGGCGACCCGCTTCACCATGGAGCAGGATTTCTACAAGGGCCGGCTGACGGAGAAATACGGGCTGCAGCCCGTGGTGCCGGACCAGGCCGGGCGCGACATGGTGCACCAGGTAATCTACGACGAGCTTTGCCGGGGCATCGTCAACGCGGCATCGAAGGCGGCCTATATCGACGAGGTCGCCCGTCTGCGGCGCGATGAGAAGATCGATGGCGTCATCATGGGCTGCACCGAGATCACCATGTTGATTGGCGAGCGCGATTTCGACATTCCGGTGTTCGACACCACGCGCATCCATGCTGAGGCGGCGGTCGCATTCATGCTGCCCTGAAGGGTCAAAACAAGGATCAGGGCTGGGCAGCCACGGCGACATTGCCGCTGCCGGCCACTTTCAGCTTCCATCGATCTGCTTCCGTGCCGGCCAGATTGAGGTGCCCGGTCAGGAAATAAAGGCGACCGGTGTCGGGGCCTTTGGCTGTGCAAAACCGGTCCTGCAGATAGGAGGGAGGCGTCGCCTGATAATACAGGTTGGCCACGATGCTGGCCGGACGCGTGCGCGGCCTAAACAGCCTTCCGCTCCTTCACGAATTGCGCGCCGAAACTGCCGCGCGCTTGACTTCTTTTTGCAGCGACATTCAATGCATCCGGCATTGCTGTGAGGGGATGAAAGCAAGATGGAATTCGCGTTTCCGTGGCCGACCAGCCAGGGCGAATGGCTGGCTTGGTCCAGCGCCGTCGTCACCTTGGCGCTCGGTCTGCTGTTTTTCCTCGCGCCAGGGCTGGCATTTCGGATTCTGCGGCTGCAGGTCCGGCCCGAAAGGGCAGCGGCAATCGCGGAAGGGCGCGGCCGCATGTCGGGCTTCTATCTCGGCGTCAGCCTGTGCTGCATTCTGTTGGCGCAGCCGTGGCTCTATATGGCACTCGGCTTTTCCTGGCTGTTCACCGCTTTTGGCCGTTTGCTGTCGATGATGTCGGACGGCGCCAACACGCCTTTCAACTGGGCGTCGATCGTCGTCGAACTCGTCCTGGCCGCGTTGCCGCTTGCCTTCGTCTTCGGCTTTCTGCCCTGAATCGGCAGCCAATCCAAAGGCTTCGGTTGAACTCTGCGGCCGGATGCGACAATAGTGCCCGAAAAGCATGCGGGACGACGCATTGCGGTCTTAAAATGCCTGTGCTAGACGGCAATCGACTTTCGGCCGGGGATAGCGGAAGCCGCGCCTCCGTGCTTGGAAAAACTTAGTAAGGTCAAAGATTTAGCCAGAGTTTTTGCTCGCGCCAACAATCTGCGGCCCCTCAGACAAGAGAAAAGACGGTCCGTGGCTCAATCGTCATCGCCAATCTCAGGTGTCGCAGAACGCTACGCGGGTTCGCTGTTCGAACTTGCGCGGCAGTCGAATTCAGTGGCCAAGGTCGAGGCCGACCTCAACAGTTTCGCCAAGATGCTGGATGACAGCGTCGACCTGACGCGCCTCATCAACAGCCCGGTGTTCTCCAGCGAGGACCAGGCCAAGGCAATCGCGTCGATCGCCGACAAAGCCGGCATCACCGGCCTGACCGGCAATTTTCTGCGCGTCGTCGCCCGCAACCGCCGGCTCTTCGCGGTGCCCGGCATGATCAAGGCTTTTCGCAAGATCGCCGCCGAACAGCGCGGTGAGACATCAGCCGAGGTCACTTCGGCGCATGAACTGACGGCTGCCCAGCAGACCGAACTCAAGGCCGCGCTGAAAGGCGTCGCCGGCAAGGACGTGGCCATCACTGTTACCGTCGATCCGTCGCTGCTCGGCGGGCTGGTGGTCAAGATGGGCTCGCGCCAGATCGATACGTCGCTCAAAACCAAACTCAATTCGCTCAAGCTTGCACTGAAAGAGGTCGGCTGATGGACATCCGCGCCGCGGAAATTTCCGCAATTCTCAAAGACCAGATCAAGAATTTCGGCAAGGAGGCCGAGGTCTCCGAAGTCGGCCAGGTGCTGTCCGTCGGTGACGGTATCGCTCGCGTCTACGGCCTCGACAATGTCCAGGCCGGCGAAATGGTCGAATTCCCCGGCGGCATCCGCGGCATGGCGCTCAACCTCGAAGCCGACAATGTCGGCGTCGTCATCTTCGGCGCCGACCGCGACATCAAGGAAGGCGACATCGTCAAACGCACCGGCGCCATCGTCGATACGCCTGTCGGCATGGGCCTGCTCGGCCGCGTCGTCGACGCGCTCGGGAATCCGATCGACGGCAAGGGCCCGATCAAGGCGACCGAACGCAAGCGCGTCGACGTCAAGGCGCCAGGCATCATCCCGCGCAAGTCGGTCAACGAGCCGATGTCGACCGGCCTCAAGGCCATCGATGCGCTGATCCCCGTTGGCCGCGGCCAGCGCGAGCTGGTCATCGGCGATCGCCAGACCGGCAAGACCGCGATCATCCTCGACACGATGCTCAACCAGAAGGCCGTGCACGACAACGGGCCGGAAAAGGAAAAGCTCTACTGCGTCTACGTCGCCATCGGGCAGAAGCGCTCGACGGTCGCGCAGTTCGTGAAGGTTCTCGAAGAGCGCGGCGCCCTTGAATATTCGATCATCGTCGCCGCCACAGCTTCCGATCCGGCGCCGATGCAGTTCCTGGCGCCGTTCACCGGCGCCACCATGGGCGAATATTTCCGCGACAACGGCATGCATGCGCTGATCAGCTATGACGATCTGTCGAAGCAGGCCGTCGCCTATCGCCAGATGTCGCTCTTGCTGCGCCGCCCGCCGGGTCGCGAAGCCTATCCGGGCGACGTGTTCTACCTGCATTCGCGCCTGCTCGAGCGCGCCGCCAAGCTCAACGACGATCTGGGTGGCGGTTCGCTGACCGCGCTGCCGATCATCGAGACGCAGGCCAACGACGTGTCGGCCTACATCCCGACCAACGTGATCTCGATCACCGACGGCCAGATCTTCCTCGAAACCAACCTGTTCTTCCAGGGCATCCGTCCGGCGGTCAACGTCGGCCTGTCGGTGTCGCGCGTCGGTTCGTCGGCGCAGATCAAGGCGATGAAGCAGGTCGCCGGCTCGATCAAGGGCGAGCTCGCGCAGTACCGCGAAATGGCTGCGTTCGCGCAGTTCGGCTCCGATCTCGACGCCGCCACGCAGCGCCTGCTCAACCGCGGCTCGCGCCTGACCGAACTTCTGAAGCAGCCGCAGTTCTCGCCGCTCAAGGTCGAGGAGCAGGTCACGGTGATCTTCGCCGGCGTCAACGGCTATCTCGACAAGCTGGCGCTGAACCAGGTCGGCAAGTTCGAGCACGGCCTGCTCAGCCATATGCGCTCGGCCGGCAAGGACGTGCTGGACGGCATCCGCAAGGAAAAGGCGCTGTCGGACGATCTGCGCGCCAAGCTGAAGGCCGAGATCGACGCCTTCGCCAAGACCTTCGCTTGAGAAGAAGCCGGACGCTCGGGATCAGGTTTGAAGCATGCCTTCATTAAAAGACCTTCGTAACCGTATCGCCTCGGTCAAGGCGACGCAGAAGATCACCAAGGCGATGCAGATGGTCGCCGCGGCGAAGCTGCGCCGCGCGCAGGAAGCAGCGGAGGCGGCGCGTCCCTATTCCGAGCGGATGGGTGCGGTGCTGGCCAATATCACGCAGGCGATCGGCGGCGGCGGCGATGCCCCGGCGCTGATGACCGGCACCGGCAAGGACGATGTGCATCTGCTCGTCGTCTGCACCGCCGAGCGCGGCCTGTGCGGCGGCTTCAACTCGCAGATCGCACGTCTGGCCCGCGACCATATCCGCCGGCTTCTGGCCGACGGCAAGCAGGTCAAGATCATCTGCGTCGGCAAGAAGGGTTTCGACATTCTGCGCCGAGACTATGCCTCGCTGATTATCGACCGCGTCGACCTGCGCGATGTCAAGAAGCTCGGCTTCGTCAATGCCGATGCGATCGCCCGTAAGATCATCCATCTGTTCGGCGAAGGCGGCTTCGATATCTGCACGCTGTTTTATTCGCAGTTCAAGTCGGTGATCAGCCAGATTCCGACCGCGCAGCAGATCATTCCTGCCGGCGTGGCTTCCGCTCCCGCCGAAGCGACCGCCGGTGGCAATGCCGTCTACGAATACGAGCCGGAGCCGGGCGAGATCCTCACCGATCTCATTCCGCGCAACATCTCGGTCCAGATCTTCCGCGCGCTGCTCGAAAACGCAGCCGGCGAGATGGGCGCCAAAATGAGCGCCATGGACAATGCAACGCGCAATGCCGGCGACATGATCAACAAACTGTCGATCACCTATAACCGCCAGCGGCAGGCGCAGATCACCAAGGAACTGATCGAAATCATTTCGGGCGCCGAAGCGCTCTAGGCGCGACCGCCAGGAGGTCATCGACCTTCTGATGGAGCGTGAGAAACAAAGGACGAGAAGGGTAAAGACGATGGCGAAAGCAGCGACCCCCGCGAAGACGGCCCCCAAGGCGGCCGCAAAGGCTCCGGCAGCAGCGGCGAAGGCCGCTCCGGCCAAGAAGGCGGCCGCGCCCGCCAAGGCCGCGGCCCCGGCAGTGAAGACGACGAGCGTTGCCGTCAAGAAGACCGGCGCCATCGGCAAGGTTCGCCAGGTCATCGGCGCCGTCGTCGACGTGCAGTTCGGCGATCATCTGCCGGCCATTTTGAACGCCATCGAAACCTCCAATGTCGGCAACCGCCTGGTGCTCGAAGTTGCCCAGCATCTGGGCGAAAACACCGTGCGCTGTATCGCCATGGATTCCACCGAAGGCCTGGTTCGCGGCCAGGACGTCTATGACACCGGCGCGCCGATCACCGTTCCGGTCGGCCCGGGCATGCTCGGCCGCATCATCAACGTCATCGGCGAGCCGGTCGACGAAGAAGGCCCGGTCGACGGCATCGAGATGCGCGCCATCCACCAGCCGGCGCCTACCTATGTCGAACAGTCGACGGAAGCGCAGATCCTGATCACCGGCATCAAGGTGCTCGACCTTCTGGCGCCCTACGCCCGCGGAGGCAAGATCGGCCTGTTCGGCGGCGCCGGCGTCGGCAAGACGGTTCTGATCCAGGAGCTGATCAACAACGTCGCCAAGGCGCATGGCGGCTTCTCGGTCTTCGCCGGCGTCGGCGAGCGCACCCGCGAGGGCAACGATCTTTATCACGAGTTCATCGAGTCCGGCGTCAACAAGAAGGGCGGCGGCGAAGGCTCCAAGGCGGCACTGGTCTATGGCCAGATGAACGAGCCGCCGGGCGCGCGTGCCCGCGTCGGCCTGACCGGCCTGACGGTCGCCGAATATTTCCGCGACCAGGGCCAGGACGTGCTGTTCTTCGTCGACAACATCTTCCGCTTCACGCAGGCCGGTTCTGAAGTGTCGGCGCTGCTCGGCCGTATTCCTTCGGCCGTGGGTTACCAGCCAACGCTGGCCACCGACATGGGTGCGCTGCAGGAACGCATCACCACAACGACCAAGGGTTCGATCACTTCGGTGCAGGCGATCTACGTGCCGGCCGACGATTTGACCGACCCGGCGCCTGCGACCTCGTTCGCCCACCTGGACGCGACGACCGTGCTCAACCGCGCGATCTCGGAAAAGGGCATCTACCCCGCCGTCGATCCGCTCGACTCGACCTCGCGCATGCTCGATCCGCTGGTCGTCGGCGAGGAGCACTATGCCGTCGCCCGCCAGGTGCAGTCGATCCTCCAGCGCTATAAGTCGCTGCAGGACATTATCGCCATCCTTGGCATGGATGAGCTGTCGGAAGAGGACAAGCAGACGGTGGCCCGCGCCCGCAAGATCGAGCGCTTCCTGTCGCAGCCGTTCTTCGTCGCCGAAGTGTTTACGGGTGCGCCGGGCAAGCTGGTCGACCTCGCCGACACAATCAAGGGCTTCAAGGGCCTCTGCAACGGCGACTACGATCACCTGCCGGAAGCCGCCTTCTACATGGTCGGCGGCATCGACGAAGCGGTCGAGAAGGCTCAGCGCCTGGCGGCTGAAGCAGCGTAATCAAGGCAATAGGGAGTAGTCAGTAGTCAGTAGTGAATAGCGGCCGGGTGATCAGGACAGCTGTCCTCTCCCTACTCCCTACTCACTATTCCCTACTCACTAAATTGACATGGCTGAAGCTTTCAAGTTCGAACTGGTCTCGCCGGAGCGCCTCCTGGTTTCCGAGCAGGTCGAGTCCGTCGTCATTCCAGGCGCCGAAGGTGAAATGACAGTCATGGCGCACCATGCGCCAGTCATGACCACGATCAAGCCGGGCGTCGTCACGCTGAAGACCGCCGGCGGCAAGGAAGAACGCTATGTGGTGTTCGGCGGCTTTGCCGACATCGTCCCTGCCGGCTGCACGCTGCTCGCCGAATCGGCGGTCGCCGTCGGCGATATCGACCGCGCCGATCTCGCCCGCCGCATCCAGGAAGCCAAGGAAGACGCCGCCGACGCCAAGGACGACCAGAGCCGCAGCAAGGCGGAGCAGTTCCTTAGCCAGCTTACCACGCTCGAAGGCGCGCTGCTGCCGGCGTAAGCCGCAGAATGATTGGACGTGATCAGAGGGGTCATGGTCGGGCAAAGGTATGAAACAGGCCGGGCTTAAGCCCGGCTTTTTGTATCCGGGCGACGTCAGGTCACCTGGTCTTTCCCGGTACACCCAGTGCCGCGAGCGCGAGCGCCACCCCGCCTTGCAGGATATGCTCGCGATGGGCGGCAACCAGTTCGATCAGCGTCTGGCGCTCGGGGCTGCCGCTGGCGAAGCCGGCGAGGTCAAACACCGTCACCACCCGTTCCAGCGTCGGCTGCGCTCCGAGCGCGGCCAGCGCCGCGTCGAGCGGATCGGTGAAGTGGGCTTCCGGCAGGTCCTTGCCGCGCGCCTCGCAGGCGGCGATCCAGGCGGCGATCACCAGCGTCAGATGCTCCGGGACCAGGCCGGCCTGGATGCGCGCGATGGCGGTAGCGACAATGCGCTGCGGCAATTTCTGGCTGCCGTCATTGGCGATCTGCGCGGTGCGGTGGGCCAGCGCGGTGTTGGAGAAACGTTCGGCAAGTTCGGCCGTATAGGCTGACGTGTCGAGCCCGGCATCCGCAGGCAATGTCGGGATGGCCTCGGCCCAGAGCCGGTCGACGAACGCGCGGATCGCGGGATCCGCGAAGGCGCGGTCGACGGTGACGTGGCCGCTGAGCAGGCCGATATAGGCGATGCCCGAATGGGCGCCGTTGAGCAGCCGAAGCTTCATGTCCTCGAACGGCCGGACATCCTCGACCATGGTGACGCCGAATTTCTCCCAGGCCGGGCGGCCGGCTGGAAACCTGTTTTCGATCACCCATTGCCGGAACGGTTCGGTCATCACCGGCCAGGCGTCCTCGAGGCCGAGTTCGACCGCGATGCGCGCCCGGTCGGCATCGGTGGTTGCCGGCACGATGCGGTCGACCATGCTCGATGGGAATGCAACGTCATCGGCTATATGACCGGCGAGGGCAGCGTCGCCTGAAGCAGCAGCGCCGGCATCGCGCAGTTTTGCAAACCCGACCAGCAGCCGGTGCAGCGTGGCGCCATTGGCCGGCAGGTTGTCGCAGCAAAGCACGGTGAAGGGCGGCGTGCCGGCGGCCCGGCGTCGCACCAGCGCTTCCGCCAGGAATCCATGCGCTGTCCTGGGAGATCCGGGATTGCCCAGATCGTGGACGATATCGGGATGGTTTTCGTCGAGGCTGCCGTCGGCGGCCCTGAGATAGGCCTTTTCGGTGATGGTCAGGGTGACGATGCGGGTGCGCGGGTCGGTCAGCGCGGCCAGCACCGCGCCGGGGTCTTCCGGCGCGACCAGCATCGACTGGATCGAGCCGATAATGTGCAGCGCTTCGCCATCGCTGCCGCGCACCGCCAGCGTGTAGAGCCCGTCCTGTGGCGTCAGCGCATCGCGCGTGTCGGGGCTGCGCAGCGAGACGCCGACAATGCCCCAGCCGGTCTCGCCGGCCGCCAGGCAGTCATCGACATAGGCGGCCTGATGGGCACGGTGGAAGGCTCCAACGCCGAGATGGACGATGCCTGGGGCGACACTGGCGCGATCATAGGGGGGGACCGCGACCGAGGCCGGCAAGGATTGCACTGTTGCGTTGGAAAGGCGTCTGCTGGTCATGGCGCGGCTTGTCGCTGGATGGTGTGCGGGGCGGGATCTGCTAGCGGCGTAACATCCGCTCTTCCGCCGCACAATGACCTGACGCCGGTTAAAAGTCATCATACAACAATCCAGTTTTTGTATGTTGACATTATTTCTTTCCAATCCTACCGATATCGCCCCTGGGAGGAACGACGTGGCGGGACTGACCGATCCGGATCTGCTTTTTGCCGCCGAAGGGCGCGCGCTGTCGATCGCGCGCGATCTCCATGCCGGCATCAAGGACCTGCCGATCATCAGCCCGCACGGCCACACCGATCCGCGTTGGTATGCGCTCAACGAGCCATTCCCCGATCCCGCGCAATTGCTGGTGGTGCCCGACCACTACATTTTCCGTATGCTGTTCAGCCAGGGCGTGCGGCTGGAAGATCTCGGCGTCCCGACCCTCGACGGCTCGCCGGTCGAGACCGATCCCAGGGCGATCTGGCGGCGCTTCGCCGAGCACTATTACCTCTTCCGCGGCACGCCGACGCGGTTGTGGCTCGACCATGTGCTCGAGCATCTGTTCGGCATCGAAGAGCCGCTCAACGCCAGCACCGCTAGCCGCCATTACGACACCATCGCGGCGCTTTTGCAGCGCGACGATTATCGCCCACGCGCGCTGTTCGAGCGCTTCAACATCGAGGTCATCGCGACGACCGAGGGCGCACTCGACGATCTCCAATGGCACAAGACGATCCGCGACAGCGGCTGGCAGGGCCGCGTCATCACTGCCTACAGGCCGGATGCCGTCGTCGATCCCGACTTCGAAGGATTTTCGGCCAATCTCGATCGTCTGGGCGAGATCGCCGGCTGCGACACCGGCACATGGGTCGGCTATCTCGACGCGCATCGCCAGCGCCGCGCCTTCTTCAAAAGTTTCGGCGCAACCTCGTCGGATCACGGCCATCCGACGGCCGAGACCGCCAATCTTTCCGATGCGGCGGCGGAAGAGCTGTTCAACCGCATCCGCCGCGGCTCGGACGACGAGCGCGAGCGCAAACTGTTTCGCGCCCAGATGCTGACCGAAATGGCCAAGATGAGCCGCGACGACGGGCTGGTCATGCAGATCCATCCCGGCTCATGGCGCAACCACTCGCCTGGTGTTTTCCAAAAATTCGGCCGCGACAAAGGCTTCGATATTCCGACCCGCACCGACTATGCCGCGGCGCTCAAACCCTTGCTCGACTGCGTCGGGCTGGAGCGCGACCTCTCCATCATTCTGTTCACGCTCGACGAGACCAGCTACGCGCGCGAACTGGCGCCGCTGGCCGGCGTCTATCCGGCGTTGAAGCTCGGGCCGGCCTGGTGGTTCCACGACAGTCCGGAAGGCATGCGCCGGTTCCGCGAGATGACCACCGAGACCGCCGGCTTCTACAACACCGTCGGCTTCAACGATGACACCCGTGCCTTTCCGTCGATTCCCGCCCGTCACGATGTGGCGCGCCGGGTTGACTGCGCCTTTCTCGCTCGTCTCGTCGCCGAGCACCGGCTGCGTGAGGACGAGGCGCATGAGCTGGCGCGGGAGCTTGCCTACACGCTTGCCAAGAAGGCGTACCGGCTGTGAGCCGGGCGCGTGGAATTTTAAAAGGGAGGAAGACAGTCATGTTGCATTTTTCAAAACTGGTGGCAGCCACATTCGCCTTCGGCTCGCTGATGATCGGCGTTGCTGGCGCCCAGACCGTACTGCGCTCGGCCGACACCCATCCGGACGGGTATCCGACTGTCGAGGCGGTCAAATATCTCGGCGAGCTCATCAAGGAGCGCACCGCCGGCCGCTATTCGGTCGAGGTCTATCATTCGGCGCAGCTCGGCGAGGAAAAGGACACGATCGAACAGACGCAGACCGGTGTCATCGATCTGAACCGCGTCTCGATGGGTCCGTTCAACGGCATCGTGCCGGAAACCGCGGTGCCGTCGCTGCCCTACATGTTCCGTTCGGTCGAACACATGCGCCATGTCATGGACGGGCCGATCGGCGACGAGATCCTCAAGGCCTTCGAGACGCATGATCTGGTCGGCCTTGCCTTCTACGATTCCGGCGCCCGTTCCTTCTACAACACCAAGAAGGACATCACCTCGATCGCCGATCTGAAAGGCATGAAGTTCCGCGTCATCCAGTCCGACGTGTTCGTCGATATGGTCAACGCGCTTGGCGCAAATGCCACGCCGATGGCGTATGGCGAGGTCTATTCGGCGCTCGAAACCGGTGTCATCGACGGCGCCGAGAACAACTGGCCCAGCTTCGAATCCGCCAAGCACTACGAAGTCGCCAAGCACTATACCGTCGACCAGCACCAGATCGTGCCGGAAGTGCTGGTGATGTCGAAATCGAGCTGGGACAGACTGACGCCGGAAGACCAGGCGATCGTCAAGCAGGCGGCCAAGGATAGCGTCGTCAAGATGCGCGAATTGTGGGACGCGCAGGAGAAGAAGTCGCGAGAGATCGTCGAGAAGGCCGGCGTCAAGGTCAGCGAGATCGACAAGCAGCCGCTGATCGATGCGATGAAGCCGGTATACGACAAGTATCTGAAGACGCCGGAGCTCAAGGACCTCGCGACGCGCATCCAGGCGACCAAGTGATTTTCTGGCGGGGCGGCATGGCGCCGCCCCGCCAATCGCTTTTAGGGGACGGAAAGACCGGGAGGATCGGATGACTGCGGGAACGGCCAGGAGCGGAGCGCCACCGCGCTTCAGTGCGGTGCTTTCGAAGATTTGCGACGGTGCGCTCTATCTCGCGGGCATCGGGATGGTCGCCATGACCGCGCTTGTTGCCTACCAGGTGTTTTCCCGCTTCGTGCTCAACGCGTCACCGAGCTGGACCGAAGTCACCGCCATCATGCTGATGAACTGGTTCATCTTCCTGGGCGCTGCCGTCGGCGTGCGCGAGAATTACCATATGGGCTTCGACGTGCTGCTCTATATCCTGCCCAAGGGCAGCAAATGGGCGCTGCGCACCCTGTCCGACCTGATCGCGTTCGGCTTCGGCTTCGGCATGGTCTGGTACGGCTGCAAGCTGGTCGGGCTGACCTGGCGGACCATCATCCCGGCGCTCGAGCTTCCCGGCGGTTTCGACTATCTGCCGCTGGCCGCCGGCGGCTTTCTGATCTGCCTGTTCTCGGCCGAACGCATCGTGCTGCGCTGGTCCGGCGCCGACATCGACAAGGATATCAATCTCGAGGAAGTGCCGGAAATGCCGGCCGTGCAGGAGGCCTAGATGGAACTCTGGATCCTGTTTGGCGTCTTCACGCTTTTGATGTTTGCCGGCACGCCGATCGCCTTTTGCCTGGGTGCGGCGTCCTTCGCCACCGTCATCTATCTCGGCCTGCCGCCGCTGGTGGTGTTCCAGCAATTGAAATCCGGCATGTCGGCGTTCTCGCTGATGGCGATCCCGTTCTTCATCTTCGCCGGCGATCTGATGGTGCGCGGCGGCATCGCTCAACGCATCGTTTCTTTTGCCGGCTCGCTGGTCGGCCATGTCAGGGGCGGGCTCGGCCAGGTCAACATCATCGCCGCGACATTGTTCGGCGGCATTTCCGGCTCGGCGGTGGCTGAAGCCGCCGCCGTCGGCGGGCTGATGATCCCGCAGATGAAAGCGCGCGGCTACGGCGCCGATTACGCCGTCAACGTGACGTCGATGGCGGCGCTGATCGCGCTGCTTCTGCCGCCGTCGCAGAACATGATCATCTATTCGATCGCAGGCGGCGGCAAGATTTCGATCGCCGATCTGTTCACGGCCGGCATCCTGCCGGGTCTGCTGTTCGCGGCTTCGCTGATGGTGACCGCCTATTTCGTCGCCCGCAGCCGCGGCTACCCGGTCGAAGCCTTCCCGGGCTTCTCGCGCGTCGGCCAACTGGCGGTGATCGCCGTGCCCGGACTTCTGCTCATCGGCATCATCTTCGGTGGCGTCCGCTCGGGCATTTTCACGGCGACGGAAAGCTCCTGCATCGCCATCATCTACGCTTTGCTGGTCACCGTCTTCGTCTATCGGTCGATGGCCTGGAGCGATTTCGTCCATGCCACAAAGGGCGCGGTGCGCACGACCTCGATGGTGCTGCTGATCATCGGCACGGCGGCCTCGTTCAGCTGGCTGATGGCCTATCTCAAAGTGCCGGTGCTGCTGATCGCAGGCATGAACGCCATCTCCACCGATCCGCTGGTGGTGCTGCTTCTGCTCAACGTCTTGATGCTGCTGCTCGGCACCTTCATGGACATGGGGCCGATGATCATCATCTGCACGCCGATCTTCCTGCCGCTGGTCACCCATTACGGCGTCGACCCCGTGCATTTCGGCGTCATCACCATCCTCAATCTCGGCATTGGGCTCAACACGCCACCGGTCGGCACGGTGCAGTTCGTCGCCTGTGCCGTCGGCAAGATTACGGTCTGGGAAGCGATGCGCTCGATCTGGCCGTTCTATGGCGCGGGCATCGTGGTCCTGGGGCTGGTCACCTATATTCCGGCGATTTCGCTCTGGTTGCCGAGCGTGTTCAAATAGGGCGTCTTCAAATAGACGTCTTCAAACAGGGGTGCGATATGGCATCGGATAGGGCTGTTGATCTCAGGGTCGAGAGAAAACCCAAACTGTCGGAGACCGTCGTCGCTGCGATCCGCAAGCAGCTGCAGGCGGGCGAGATCCTGCCCGGCTACAAATTGCCGACCGAAGGACAACTGACCGAGACCTTCGGCGTCAGCCGCACCGTCATCCGCGAAGCGCTGGCCAAGCTCGCCGCCGACGGGCTGGTCGAGGCGCGCCAGGGCGCCGGCGTGTTCGTCACCGAGCACATCTCAACGATGTTCGGCGCGCTCGCCGCCGACATGGGCAGCAAGGATTCCATCGCGCTCAATGTGCTCGAAGTGCGCCTGGCCGTCGAAATCGAATCGGCCGGGCTCGCCGCCATTCGCCGCAACGCCGCGCAGGAAGCGGCGATCCAGGAAGCCTTCTTCGAGTTCGAACGGCTGCTGCTCAACAGCGAGCCGACCGGCCCGGCCGATCTCGCGTTCCACCGTGCGATCGCCAGCGCCACCAACAACCCGTTCTATGTCGAGATGCTCGATGTGCTGGGCCGCCGCGCCATTCCTTGCGACGTGACCTCGCCCTGGTCGACGGAACTTGTGCAATCCGACAGCTATCAGCGCGGGCTGCAGCGCGAGCATCTGGTGATCCTGAATGCGATCACGTCAGGCGACGCCGAAGCCGCGCGCGAGGCGATGCGCACCCATCTCACCGCCAGCCAAGAGCGCTACCGCGAGCGGCTGCACGCCCGCCAGGTCTACTACGCCGACTCGGTCAAGGCGTCGGCAACCAAATAGCCATTCATTCAGCTGGAGCAGCAATGACTCAAAGCCACCCGCATACCGAATTCACCTCGCGTTTCGCCATCGGCCCGGTCGCCGCAGCGTCCATGGGAACCGACGAGCTGCGTCACAACTTCCATATTGACGACCTGTTCCAGCCGGGACGCGTCAGCCTGACCTACACCCACTATGACCGCATGATCGTCGGCGGCGCCGTGCCGGCGGCAGCGCCGCTGCCGCTGGAAGCGATCAAGCCGACGGGCACCAAGAATTTTCTCGACCGCCGCGAACTGATCATCGTCAATATCGGCGGCGCCGGCTCGGTGACGGCAAATGGCGAGACCCACCAGTTGCAGGCGCGCGACATGCTCTATCTCGGCATGGGCAGCACCGACGTTTCGTTCGCATCGGCCGATGAGGGCGCACCGGCCAAATTCTATCTGCTCAGCGCGCCTGCGCATCACACCCATCCCAACCGGCTGATCCGCATTGGCGATGCCAAGCGCCTCGATCTCGGCAGCAAGGAAACCTGCAACGAACGCTCCATCTTCCAGTTCATCCATGCCGATGGCGTCAAGACCTGCCAACTGGTCGTCGGCATGACGCAGCTGGCGCCGGGCTCGGTGTGGAACACCATGCCTTGCCATGTGCATGACCGGCGCATGGAGGCCTATCTCTATTTCGACCTGCCGGAGACGGCGCGCGTCTTCCATTTCATGGGCGAGCCGGACGAAACGCGGCATCTGGTGATGGCCAACGAGGAGGCGGTGCTGTCGCCGGGCTGGTCGATCCATTCGGGGGCCGGCACCTCGAACTATGCCTTCATCTGGGCGATGGCCGGCGACAATGTCGACTACACCGATGTCGACCCGGTGCCGCTGGGCGAACTGCGTTGAGCGGCCATTCCTCCTTCAGCCTGGCCGGCAAGCGCGTCCTGGTCACCGGCGCAAACACCGGCATCGGCCAGGGCATCGCGGTCTCGATCGCGCGCGCCGGCGGCATCGTCATCGGTGTCGGCCGCTCTGTGATGGACGACACGGAAAGACAAGTCGCGGAAGCCGGCGGCCAGTTCGAGACTGTGCGGTGCGATCTCGCCGATCATGTTGCCGCCAATGCCATGCTCGACCAGGTGTGGGAGAAGACCGGCCCGATCGACGGGCTGGTCAACAATGCCGGCATCATCCGCCGCGCCGATGCGGTCGATTTCTCCGAGGCCGATTGGGACGACGTCATCGACGTCAATCTGAAGACGCTGTTCTTCCTCAGCCAGGGTTTTGCCAGGCGCGTGCTGGCCGATTCCGGGCAGCGCGGCAAGATCGTCAACATCGCCTCGGTGCTGAGTTTCCAGGGCGGTATTCGTGTCGCGTCCTACACCGCGTCGAAACATGGCGCGCTCGGCATAACCCGGCTGCTGGCCTGCGAATGGGCGGCAAAAGGCATCAACGTCAACGCCATTGCGCCCGGCTATATTGAAACCAACAACACCGAGGCGTTGCGCGCCGATCCCGACCGCAGCGCCGCTATATTGGCGCGCATCCCGGCCGGGCGCTGGGGCGGACCGGAAGACATAGGCGATGCCGCTGTCTTCCTGCTGGCGCCGGCGTCCGACTATATGCATGGCGCGGTGGTTCCCGTGGACGGCGGCTGGCTGGCCCGGTGAGGAGATGGTCATGATTGAAGCTAAGATTTTCGCCCAGCCAGACGAGAGCGCCTGGACGCCGACGCCGGACGGCAACAGACGCCGCGTTCTCGTCTCCACCGATGAGCTGATGATGGTCGAGTTCGGCTTCGACAAGGGCGGCGTCGGCGCACTGCATTCGCACCCGCATGTCCAGGCCAGCTATGTCGCCGAAGGTCGCTTCGAGGTGACCATCGACGGCCGCACCGAAACAATCGAGACCGGTGGCAGCTTCATCGTGCCGTCCAATCTGGTGCACGGCGTGAAGGCGCTGGAGGCCGGGCGCCTGGTCGACAGCTTTACCCCGCATCGGGCCGATTTCCTGGCCTGAGCCGTTTTCGGCAATTCGAGAAACAGGAAACCCGCGCCTCCTGGGAGGCGCGGGTCTGTTGCCTGTGCGCTCGTGGCGCAGCGGTACTCGAAACATCGCCGCAGGGTTGGACGGTGCCGCAACATGGTGAAGATAGGTTTAACGTGCCAATCAGGTCGACCGCCGGTGGGGTAATGCTGCTGCTTGTTGTGGTCGGGCAGGGGCTGCGCTAATCGTTCTGTCCAGGCCGCTGCTTCGGGCGGCCGATCGCAAAAACATCAGTGATGCAGATATCGACGACAAGCGTGCCGACGCACGATCCCAAACGGCGCGTCCTCAAGGACGTGTTCGGCTTCGACGATTTCCGTCCCGGACAGGCCGCGGTGATGGAGGCGCTGCTTGCCGGCCGTCATGTGCTGGCCGTCATGCCGACGGGTGCCGGCAAGTCGCTCTGCTATCAGGTCCCGGCGCTGGTCAAGGGCGGGCTGACCATCGTCGTTTCGCCGCTGGTGGCGCTGATGCAGGATCAGGTCGCGGCACTGCGCCTCGCCGGCGTCGCCGCCGACACGATCAACTCCTCGATCGACCGTGATGCCAATGTCGCGGCATGGCGCCGCGTTGCGTCCGGGCAGACGCGTCTGCTCTATCTCGCTCCGGAACGGCTGATGACCGAGCGCATGCTAAATGCGTTGGCTAAGCTCGACGTCAGCCTGATCGCCATCGACGAGGCGCATTGCATTTCGCAGTGGGGGCCGGCGTTCCGACGCGAATACGAGGACCTTTCGCAACTGCGCGGCATATTTCCCGACGTGCCGATCATTGCGGTGACGGCAACGGCGGACGAGACGACGCGGGCAGACATCGAGACGCGGCTGTTTGGCGGCCGCGTGGAAACGCAGGTGCTCGGCTTCGACCGTCCCAACATCAAGCTCGCCATCGAGCCCAAGCAGGACAGCAAGCGGCAGTTGCTCAATTTCATCGGGCGCCATCAGGGACGCAGCGGCATCGTCTATTGCCTGTCGCGCAAGAAGACCGAAGAGATGGCGGCGTTTCTCGAAAAGAACGGCGTGACCGCGCTCGCCTATCACGCCGGGATGAGCAAGGAGGCGCGCGATGCCAACCAGAACGCCTTCATGACGCTGTCGGGCGTCGTCATGGTGGCGACCATCGCCTTCGGCATGGGGATCGACAAGCCTGATGTCGCCTATGTCTTCCACACCGACCTGCCGGGCAGCCTCGAAGCCTATTACCAGGAAATCGGCCGCGCCGGTCGCGACGGCCGGGCGGCGGAGGCGCATATGCTTTACGGCCTTGGCGACATCCGCATGCGCCGCATGTTCATCGACGACGAGGACGCCGCTGTCGAACACAAGCGCCGCTCGCATGGCCGGCTCGATACGCTGATCGGCTATTGCGAGACGGCCGAGTGCCGCCGCCAGGTGCTGCTCGGTTATTTCGGTGAAGAGGCGGTCCCTTGCGGCAATTGCGACAATTGCCTGGAACAGGCGCCGCGCGCCGACGGCACCGCCGAGGCGCGCCTCATCCTGGCGGCGGTGGCGCAGAGCGGCGAGCGCTTCGGCGCCGGCCATGTCATCGACATCCTGATCGGCCACGAGACTGAAAAGATCGCGGCAAGGGGGCATCACAGGCTGGCAGCCTTCGGCAATGGCGCCGCGCACAAGAAGGATTTTTGGCAATCTATGATTCGCCAGCTGGTCGCGAACGGTTTCCTGATGCCGGACCCGGCCGGCCATGGCGGGTTGGCCATCGCGGACAAGGGCCACGCACTCGGCCGGGGCGAGGTGCCGTTCCAGTATAGGGTCGAGATGCGCACGCGCGCCGCGCGCCGCGCGGCTCGTGCCGGGCAGAGCCCTCAGAGCGAAAATGTCGATGCGTCGCTGCTCGCGACGCTGAAGACACTGCGGCTGCGTCTGGCCAAGGAACGCCAGGTGCCGGCCTATGTGGTGTTTTCGGATCGTACACTGATCGACATGGCCGAGCGTCGTCCGCAAGACCTCGACGATTTCGCCGGGGTGAATGGCGTCGGTGCGGCCAAGCTCAAGGAGTTCGGCAAGGTTTTTCTGAGCGCCATTGCCGAACATCAAGCTGGCGGGTGACTACGCGTTGCGGCTCGCCTGCATCCGATCGGGCAAATGGATTTCGGCGATCAATCCGCCGCCGGGTCGGTTTTTCAGTTCCAGCCTGCCTTCGATAGCAAGCGACAATTGATAGGCGATTGCCAGGCCTAATCCCGCTCCGCCGCTGCCGCGGTTTCGCGATTGCTCAAGGCGGAAGAACGGTTGCAGGACCGCTTCGAGCTGGTCGTGCGGAATGCCGGGGCCGCGATCGAGCACACTTATGACGACGTGGTCGCCAAGCCCTTTTGCCGCCGAGACCTCCGCCTCGCCGGCGAACTTCAGCGCATTGTCGACGAGGTTGGTGAGGATGCGCCGCAGCGCTTGCGGGCGCGTCACCACCGCGGCATCGATTTCCGCACCGGCCGACACGGCCTTGCCAGTGTCCTGGTAGTCGTACACCAGGCTTTCGACGAAGGAGCCGAGGTCGATCCGCGACGGCTTTTCGAGGCTGCCGCGGGCACTGCGGGCATAGGCCACGCCCTCATGCACGAGGTTCTCGATCTCGGCCAGATCGTGCATCAGCTTCTCTTTCCCCGGCGTCTCGTCCGACAGTTCGGCGCGCAGCTTCATGCGGGTGATTGGCGTCTGCAGATCATGGGAGATCGCGGCAAGGATCTGCATGCGCTCTTCGAGGTGCTCGGCAATGCGCTCGCGCATCGAATTGAAGGCGGTCGCCGCATGCGCGATTTCCAGAGGTCCGGATTCGCTGAGACGTGGCGTTGGCTTGCCCGGATCGAGTTTGTCGGCGGCGTTGGCCAGATCGACAAGCGGACGGATGACCAGCCGGACGGCGAACCAGCTGCACAGCACGAGCAAAAGCAGCTGCGCCACCAGCACATAGGGCAGCCAGCGCGCCAGCGGCATCAGCGAGGGGTGGACATCGATGGTCAGCGGTGCGCCATCGCTTAGCGTCAAATGCGCCTGAAGACGGTTTCCGTCAGCGGGAATGGCCTCGACCCTCACTAGGAAACGCGGGCCGGCTGCAGCGCTTATGGTCGCGCCTATCAACGGGCCCCGGCCGGTCAGCTCGGGCACCCCCGGCAGGCCCGGCCCCAATACATAGCGATAGGTATTCCGGTCGAGCAGCGGCAGCCATTGCGACCGTTCCGCCGCGGGAACGCGGTCGAGTATGGCGATCGCCGCCTTCGCGTCCCTGTCCAGCGTATCGGTCATGATCGTCTGGGCTGAGGCGAAGCGCTCTGCGATCAGGAGCACAAAGGAAAGACCCTGCGCCACGATCAGGCCGGCGAGCAGGATCAGGAACAGCCGGGAGCGCAATGTGCGCGGCCAAGGCCGGAAGCGCCGGGATGTCGCCATCGGGCTCAACCCGGCTCGCTGATTTCGACGGGCATCGACAGCACATAGCCTTCGCTGCGCACCGTCTTGATGTAGGCGGGTTCGCGCGCGTCGTCGCGCAGGCGCTGGCGCAGGCGGCTGACCAGCAGGTCGATGGAGCGGTCGAAGATCTCGGCTTCGCGCCCCTGCGTCAGGTTCAGCAACTGGTCGCGGTTCAGGACACGCTGCGGATGGTCGACGAAGACGCAGAGCAGCCGGTATTCGGCGCCGCTGAGCGCGATCGCGGTGCCATCCTCGTCGAGAAGGTGACGCGCGACGGTGTCGAGGCGCCATGCGCCGAATTTGAGCAGACGCCCGGTCTCCGTCACCTGGAGATTTGGCGGCAGCATGCGGGTTCGCCGCAGCACAGCGTTGATGCGGGCCAGAAGCTCGCGCGCGGCGAAAGGTTTCACCAGATAGTCGTCCGCGCCCAGTTCCAGGCCGACGATCCGGTCGGTTTCGTCGTTGCGGGCGGTCAGCATCAGGATCGGCGTTGCCTTGTGCTTGCCGGCGCGCAATTGCCGGCACAGAACGAGGCCGTCATCGCCGGGCATCATCACATCGAGGATGACGAGGTCGACGGAATCCGTATCGAGGAAGGCGCGCATCTGCCGGCCGTCCGGCACGGCGGTGGCGCGCAGGCCGTTCTTCTTGAGGTAGCCCGAGAGCAGCTCGCGGATTTCGCGATCGTCATCGACGATCAGGATGTGATCGACATGATCCATCGTGGATGCTTCCTGTCTTCTTCGCCTGATGTCACCTGTACATTTTCCCTAGGGAAAGTGCATCAAGTGCCGCCGGCAGTGTATCCGCGAGACGCGATAAGCTGCCGGCAGCGATGCCGTTGTTTTTGCCAGTTGGCTAGACCAGCTCGATCGTGACGCCGATGTTACCACGCGTCGCCTTGGAGTAGGGGCAGGTCTGATGCGCTCCGTCCACCACAGCGCGGGCAGTTTCCCGATCCACACCGGGAAGGCTGACATTGAGACGGGCCTGCAGCAGATAGCCGCCCTCGGATGTGGCCAGGTCGACTTCGGCATCGACGGCGACATCGGACGGCAAGGCGACGTTCATCTTGCGTGCCGCAAGGCCCATGGCGCCGATGAAGCAGGCCGACCAGCCGGCTGCGAACAGCTGCTCCGGATTGGTGCCGGCGCCGGTGCCGGGTGGTGAAAGCTTGATGTCGAGATGGCTGTCCGAGCTGCGGGATGCGCCGTCGCGGCCGCCCGTGGTGTGGGTCTTGCCGGTGTAGAGGACTTTTTCGATCGTCGTCATGGAATAATTTCCTTGAGGGAGGGATAGCGTTGAGCCGCGATAGCCCGGAGGCCAGCGACATCCGCATAAGAGGCAAGCGACGTATCCCGATTGTGTGCTGATCGGCTGGAAATGTATCGCAATGTATCTGAGCGCCGGCTTGCTACATCCGCTTTCAATTTGAACGGATGGGGACACATGCGAGATACACCGAGGCCATTCTTTCCAGCAGGTATCAAATCAGTAGGAGAAACCCATGACCGACGAAATCAACCACGACCGCCGCCGCTTCTTTGGTACGGCGGCTCTGACTATCGCTGCCGCCGGCATGGTCGGCTCGACAGGCGCGTTAGCCGGCACGGCAAAGGCGGCGACCCTGCCCACGGTCAGCCCAGGGACGAACACGACCTTCGCCGCGCTGAAGCAGATCAAGGCCGGCGTCCTCGACATCGGCTATGCCGAGGCCGGTCCGGCCGACGGGCCGCCGGTCGTTCTTCTGCAGGGCTGGCCCTACGATATCCACGCCTTTGTCGATGTCGCGCCGCTGCTGGCGTCGGCGGGCTACCGGGTGATCGTGCCCTATCTTCGCGGCTATGGCGCGACGCGCTTCCTGTCCGCCGAGACGATGCGCAACGGCCAGCAATCGGTGGTCGCCCAGGACATCGTCGCGCTGATGGATGCGCTCGGTATCCCCAAGGCTATCCTTGCCGGTTTCGACTGGGGCGCGCGCTGCGCCTGCATCATTGCGGCGCTGTGGCCGGAACGCGCAAAGGCGCTGGTCTCGGTGAGCGGCTATCTCGTCAGCAACATCAAGACCGGCAAGGTGCCGTTGCCACCGAGCGCCGAGCATGACTGGTGGTATCAGTTCTATTTCGCCACCGAGCGCGGCGCGGCCGGCTACGACAAATACCGGCATGATTTCGCCAAGCTGATCTGGCAGACGGCGTCACCGAAATGGAATTTTGACGACGCCACTTTCGATCGCAGCGCCGCGGCCTTCGACAATCCTGACCATGTCGCCATCGTCATTCACAATTACCGCTGGCGCGGCGGGCTGGCGGCGGGCGATCCGCAATATGACGATCTGGAAAACCGGCTCGCCGCTGGCCCGGTCATCAGCGTGCCGACAATCACGCTCGAGGGCGACGCCAATGGTGCGCCGCATCTCAACCCGACGGCCTATCGCAACAAGTTCTCGGGCAAATATACGCATCGGACCATCGAGGGCGGAATCGGCCACAATCTGCCGCAGGAAGCGCCGCAGGCTTTCGCCCAGGCAGTCATCGACGTCGACGGTTATTGATCCTGTCGCTGATAACGAAACGGGCGGCCAATGGCCGCCCGTTGTGGGAAGACACGAAGCGCCTCCCCTACAGCCTCTAGACTCAGGCCCTGCGCAGTCAGGTCCGGCTCCCGGCGGCTGTATTGGCGCGGCGAACAGCCCATGACGCGCTTGAATGCCGTGCTGAAGGCGCTTTCGGATTCGTAGCCGAGCGCCAGCGCGATGACGGAAACCGGATCGCCGGAATGCATCAGCCTGTCGCCGGCCAGCATCATGCGCCAGCGCGTCAGATAATCCAGGGGTGAGGCCCCGACCGTCTGCTTGAATCTGAGCGCAAAAGTCGATCGCGACATGCCGGCGCGCTCCGCCAGTTGCTGCAATGTCCAGCCATGCGCCGGGTCCTCGTGCATGGCGCCGATCGCCGCGCCGATCTGCCTGTCGGTCAGCGCGAACAGCCAGCCGACATTGCCTTGCGCCGTCATATGCAGGCGCAAGGCCTCGATCAGGATCATGTGGGCGAGGTGCTCGACGATGAGAAAGCCGCCGGGACGCCGCTGGCGCAATTCCTGCATCATCCGCTCCACCGGCCAGCGCAGCGCCGAATGGTCGCTCTCGGCGCGGATGTGGACGATGGGCGGCAGCATCCGCAACAGGATGCCGGCATGGTCGCCGGACAGCGTGAAGCGACTGCTGACCAGGAGGAAATCGCCGCCGCCATTATGGACAGTGATGCCGCCGGTGCGTGCCGGTGAAAAGATCGTTCGGGCATCGACCGTCGTCAGGCCGAGATCGCTGGCAAGCCGGAAAGGGCGGCCGCGCGGCAACAGGAAACAGTCGCCCACGTCCAGCCGCACCGCGTCAGGGACGCCCTCAACCGACAGCCAGCATTGGCCGGACACCACCGCTCCGCATTTGATCGCTGCCTGCTGGTCGGGGAATTGGATCGCCCAGTCGCCACCGGCTTCCAGGCCGGCGGACAGGTAATTGCGCGGCTTCAGCAGCGACAGCACGTCTGACAGCGGATCCATGAGGGTTCTGGGACGATTGCGAAGATATTTCGGATTTTACCGCATAGATCGTATGATCGCAACCTTCTATCTCCTTCGGCAACGGGCTGCCTGTACGGCCTTCGCCGAAAACCAAGGAGAAATGATCATGCGTGTGTTCGTTACCGGGGCTACCGGTTTTGTCGGTTCGGCTGTGGTGCGGGAATTGCTCGGGGCGGGCCATCAGGTGCTTGGCCTCGCGCGGTCGGAAGCAGGTGCGGAGTCGATCGTGGCCGCGGGTGCCGAGGCGCATCGCGGCGATATCGAGGATTTCGACAGCCTGCGCAGCGGCGCTGCCCAATCGGATGGCGTCATCCACACGGCCTTCAACCACGACTTTTCGAGATTCGCCGCCAGTTGCGCAGTTGACCAGCGCGCCATCGAAACGCTCGGCGCGGCGCTCGAGGGTTCCGAGCGACCGCTGCTTGTCACCTCCGGCCTCGCCGGTTTTGCGCAGGGAAGGCCGGCAACCGAAGACGACAAACCCGCGCCTCCATCGGCCGCCATGCCGCGCGCTTCGGAAGCAACGGCCGTGGCGCTCGCAGCGCGCGGGGTGCGCGCATCGACGGTGCGGCTGGCGCCGACCGTCCATGGCGAGGGCGATCACGGTTTCGTGCCGATGCTGATTGCCATTGCGCGTGAAAAGGGCGTCTCGGCCTATGTCGGCGACGGCGCAAATTGCTGGGCGGCGGTGCACCGGTTCGACGCCGCCACCCTGTACAGGCTGGCGGTGCAGAAGGGGGCGGGCGGCGTCAGCTATCATGCGGTTGCCGAACAGGGCGTGGCGAGCAAAGAGACCGCCGAGATCATCGGCCGCCGGCTCGGCCTGCCGGTCGTTTCCATAGGCTCCGAGGACGCGGCTGCGCATTTCGGCTTTCTCGGGCATTTCATCGGCAGGGACTTGTCGGCGTCAAGTGAGCAGACCCGCACTGCGCTGGGATGGCAGCCGACCGGGCCGGGGCTCATCGCCGATCTCGATCGTGCCCGCTATTTCGAGGCCTGATCAGGCCGGCCAGTCGCGTTGCATTGCACGACCGACAGCCTGGCGATCAGCGGCAGTGCCAGCAACACGGCCAGACGCAGCCCGCCGAGCGGGCAGCACTGTCGTGCTGCTGGAACCGCCGCCACATCTGTATGGCGGCAATCAGAACGAACACGGCGTAGGCCGCCCGCAGCCCGGACGACCTGCTCGCCCGTCGCCGGAAAGCCGGCGAAGGCATGGCCTCGTCATGGCAGACCTACCTTGTTACGGGGATGCGCGCGCGATTCCCGCGCCTAGTTAGAAATCGCCCTTCCTCACCTTGCCGTAGACGATATTCCGGTTCGAGCCATAGTAGACTTTCGCGTCGAAAGGACTCCCGCCGAGGGCGGCATTGATGATGTCCCACATATCGTCGGCCGAACGTAGGATGAGCGGCCAATCCATGAAAGTCTCCATGTAACCATCCGTCGTTATCTCGTCGCTGAAATTGGCAAACAGGAATTCGCCACCGGGCTTGACGAGTTCCATGGCTCTTTGAAGCAGGCGGACGCCGATGGCACGCGGCAGGTAATCGTAAAGCCCCGATGCGTAGACGAGATCGAATGTGCCAAGGGCGTAGGCGCGGCGCAGGATGCCGCGTACGGAACCCTGGACTGCCTCGACTGCCGTGCCGGCAAAGTCGTGGTTCACCGTGGCTACGCTGACGGGGTCCTGATCCAGGCCGATCCAACGCTGCAGTTTATGCCTGGCCAACGCGTCGGAGCGTTCGGCTTCCCTGAGGTGGCCGCAGGCAATCGCCAGCACCTCAGCCTTTTCCACACTGCTGGCCGTCTCGTCCACGGTCCTGGCCAGAATATCCCGCCGCTCGCGCCCCGCCACCGAACTGGCAGCTTCACTGGTGTACGCATAGATTTGCCGACCAAGTAAGGTCGACGAGGCCACGATCTCGTCGGCGATCGGATGCTTGTAGTAAATATCCAGCAGGCCTGCATCGCCCGAATACCCGCGCGGTTTTTCGACCGACCACCGCGTGAACGGGTCCTGGAGCAAATATTCCGCGACCCGATGCTGCTGAGCCAAAGGAACGAGTTTCTGCCAAACCGCGATAGCAACCTGCCGGCGGAGCTTGTGGAGTCGCCCCGCCAAACGATGGACGACGGGGGCGGCCGGTTTGTTTCGCGCAAAGGCTTGATGAGCAAGGTCCAGTATCAGGGCGAGCTGGGCCGTGCTGTCCCTCAACTCGTCGGAGTCAGCCGCCTCTTCGGAGGTCGCAACATGTTTCTTCATCAGCCTAGTGGTGACCAGGCTGTATTGGTCGAGCTGCAGTTTTGGCTTGATAGGCATGCCGTTTACTCTCCGGTTTACCGCCCCGGTCCCCGGCCAGCAGCATAGGTGCGCCGCCAACCAATGCTAACAATTTTAATAAAATTTAAGTAAAATTTTAATCAACGGAACGGCCATCAATCCTGCAAACTGGCTAAATCCGAACCGCCCGTTTACCCTCGGTTAGCGACATCTGACTTTTCTTGCGGACAGGGACGTCTTCATTCCCCGACCGCAGGCGACGTCGGCTGTTGCATTCGCTACTGCAGATCGCGGAGGAGCGTTGCGATGCAACTGAGCGAGGACGTTGCCCAGAAGGTGGCGGCAGCGATTGGACGTCCGCGGTGGCATTCCGCCGATCCGGAACTCCTGACACTGTTCCTGCAGAAGGATGCCGATGAGAATCGCAGCCTTGTGCGATGGGGTATTGCGGCTGCTGTATTCAGCTATGTGGCCTATGGCCTTTTCGATTGGTTTCTCTTTCCGGATGTCGCCGGCCGGCTTGTTTTGACGCGCGTTACGCTAGGGGTCACTTCCCTGGCGCTTGTCGAATTTGTCGCCCGACGGGGCTTTGCCCTTGCCACCTTGCACCTTGTAGCAGCGCTGGCGATTGTCTCCGGTGCCCTTGGGTGGCTCGTCTCCGCTGTTGGAACAGAGCATCAGGATGCCCTCTCCCATTTCATGGTTTTTGGCACAGTGTTCATCCTGGGTGCGAATCTGTTCTTCAACTTCCGTTTTTGGCTTTCGGCCCTTGCCTCCGCGACGGTCGCCGCAAGCTTTGTGTACGCCGCGATGTTCTCCCTTCAGGCCGACATCGCCGGTCGGGTCGTGTTGTCGGCCTATTTCGTGAACTGCCTCGTCTTGTCGCTTTATCTTTCCTGGCGGCTGAGTCTGGAGCGGTACCAGACTTTCCTGCACGCGCTTCGGGCACAATTCCAGGAGCAGGCTGCTATCAAGAAGGGGCAAAAGCTAACTGAAATCGCCGACACCGATCCGCTCACGGGAATGAAGAACCGCAGGGCGATCATTCGAGAATTCTCGGAGCTGCGCGAAGACTGGGCCGCGGACGACGACGAGATAGGCCTCATTCTGATCGACGTCGACTACTTCAAAAGGTTTAATGACGGACTTGGTCACCAGGCCGGCGACGATTGCCTGATCAAACTCGCCCATGTCCTTTCCGAGATGGCGGCTGCCAACAACGCCATCGCGGCCCGCTATGGCGGAGAAGAATTCGTCATTCTCTGCAAGGTCACCGGGCGGGCTCACCTTCATGAGATAACGAAGAAATTCTGTCGCGCTGTAGAGGATTTGGATATCTACCACCCTGATCGGGGCGACAAGCTCAACATCGTCACGATCAGTGCCGGAGCGTCGTTGACGCGCGCCGATCAGAGCATAGAGCTTAGAATCCTGCTGCAGGAAGCGGACCGCGCACTCTACGCGTCCAAGTTTGCCGGTCGGGCTACGTTCACGATTTACGACCCGCACGCCACCAGCCAGGATCGCTCCGGCGAAAATCTTTCAGAACTGCTGAAGCTGGCAATTTCCAACCAGCTCGTTTCTGTCGCCTACCAGCCAATTTTCGACCTGGCGTCTGGACGCGTGCTGGGCCACGAGACTCTGATGCGGCTGTGCGACTTCGATGGCACCATGATCGGTCCGTCCGTATTCATACCCGTTGCCGAGCAGACCGGAGCGATCGTGGAACTGGGTACGTGGCTGATCGATCGAGCCTGCGGTGACATGGCGGAATACGGATTGGGCTCGGTCGTGACGGTGAACGTCTCCGTTCTTCAGCTCAAGGCTCCCAACTTTTCGCTCCGGATCACCGAAATCCTTGGCAGGCACGGCCTTGCGCCCCAGAAACTGGCCATCGAAATCACCGAAGGCAGTGACATCTTTCTGGAGGCGCAAGCGGTAAGAAACGTGGAGCGGTTGCGAAAACTGGGCGTTCAGATCTGGCTGGACGACTTCGGAACGGGATTTGCCGGCCTGACATGGCTGCGCCGTTTCAAATTCGACGTGGTCAAGATCGATCGCAGCTTCCTCCACGATTGCCAGACGTCTCGTGGCTTGAGCCTGTTGCGGGACATGGTCGGACTGCTGCGCAATCTCGGCCATGTCGTGCTCGCCGAGGGCGTAGAAACCGAAGAGCAGTACATATTGCTGCAGCGCCTGGGGGTAGATTTGATGCAAGGCTTCCTCACCGGGCATCCGGTCCCGATCGAAGACGTAAACCAAATGAGGGAAGGCCTCGTTGCCTAGATGTTTAGTCCCAAGGTTTGATGGGTTGGATCGAGCCTGAATCGTTCGGGCTCTTTTGTCCAGATTTTGCAGATGTATTCA